>NZ_JACTUZ010000001.1 GCF_014490445.1 Pseudoroseomonas ludipueritiae
CGCGCCACACCCGACATCAACCCACACACCAACACCGACGCCGATAGCATCCGAAACATCGACATCGCCACTCTCCCCAACCCAAGCCGGGGCTCCGCCCAGGCGGCGGGAGATTAGACGAGCCTGCCCGATCCGGCCAGCATCCTCACCGCCCCGGCGATCACATGAGCGCCTTCAGAAAACGAAGCCGGGCTCCGGCGCGAAGCCTGGCAAGGGCGCCGTGGTGCAGTCGAAGGCCTCATTGGTGCTGAAGGCACCGCCGGCACGGCGGCCCAGCACCGCGGCACCGGAGCGGCCCGGTGCACGGCAGACGCCGATCAGCCGCCCACCTTCGGCCAGGCGGTCGGAGATCGCGGCCGGGATGGCCGGCACCTCGCCTTCCAGCATGATCACATCGAAGGGCCCGGCGGGGGCACCAGTGGCCGGCGCGGCCTCCACCAGTTGCACGGAGCCGGGGGCCAGCATCCCACCATCGGCCAGCGCGGAGCGCGCCAGGGAGAGCAGCGCCGCATCATTCTCAACCGCCGTGACGCGGGCGCCCAGGCGGGCCAGCAGGGCCGCGCCGTAGCCGGAGCCGGCACCCAGCACCAGGGCCGTCTCTCCTTCCCGCACCTCGGCCATCTGTACCAGGCGGGCCATCATCATCGGCTGCATCAGCACGCGGCCATGGCCGAGCGGCACGTCCTCATCGGCATGCGCGCGCGCGACGCAGTGCTGCGGCACGAAAAGATGACGCGGCAGCTCCAGCATGGCCTCGATGATGCGGGTGTCGGTTACTTTGTTGGGCCGGACCTGTCCGTCCACCATCCACTTGCGCGCATCGGCGAAATTCATCGGCCGCTCATCCTCGTCCATCGCGCGGATCACACCCCCGCGCGTGGCGGCGGTTATAGGCGCCGTCTCCTCGGCTTCCAAGCGCCGGGCCCCAGGCCATCCACAGAGAAAGCCGATCTCCCCCTTGACCCTGAGGCTCTGGCACCCGATACAGCGCCCACGGCCTGATGGCAGAATGGTGATGCAACGGACTGCAAATCCGTGAATGTGGGTTCGATTCCCGCTCAGGCCTCCAAACTAAGACTAAAGTAAAGCGTTAGAGCGGAACGATTTAAAAAGCCTCTTGCAGGCCACGAATTGCCCCGCTATAGCGCCCCTCACAAACTGATCCCCGATAGCTCAGCTGGTAGAGCACGCGACTGTTAATCGCTAGGTCGTTGGTTCGAGTCCAACTCGGGGAGCCAATACAAAGAAAAGCCCCTGGATGCTTCGGTATCCGGGGGTTTTTTCTTTAGCTTGGCTTTTACGCCAGCTCATCCTCCCTCTTCGATCACGATCTGCACCCGCCCTGCCGCATAACAGGAGAGCGTGAAATCGACCGGCCGGCCTTCAAGGTCGGCATTCAGCGCCTCGGCCACCATCACGGGCCGACCACGCCCCTGCTGCAGCAGGTCAGCCTCCTCCGCTGTTGGGAGGCGCGCTGTCAGCCGGGTGGAGACACGCCGGTAATCGGCGACACCGCAAGCCTTCATGGCACCGGTGATAGAGGCTTCCCGCTCCAGGGCCACCGATATGCCCTCGAAGCGCGGCAGGACGAAGTGGTGCTTTCCAAGAACCACCGGCCGGCCATCCGCCAAGCCTAGCCGTTCAACCACCATCACGGGCCGGCCCGGTCGCAGGCGAAGTGCCTCAGCCACGACGAGGTCCGCCGGCTGCTCCGCCACGCGCAGCAAGCGTCCGGCGGGCTCCCGGTTCTGGGCCCGAATCACCTCCGAGAAGCGGGTGCGGGGTCCGAGGGGATAGTCCACCACGTCTTCCGCAACGAATGATCCGCGCCCCTGCTCGATGCGGATCAGCCCGCGCAGGCTCAATGCGTCCAAAGCTCGGCGCACGGTGTGGCGGTTGACGCCATGGAGGGTGGCCAGTTCCGCTTCGCTGGGCAGCCGGCTGCCGGGGGCATGCTGGCCGCTGGCAATGGCTTGCTCCAGCACCTGCACGATCTGCCGCCACAGGGCGACGCCCTCTCCACGGGCCAGGTTATGCGGGGGAGGTGTCATGAAAGCTTCAACCTGCCGGTTCCCTTTGGGTGCCACATTCGCCTTGACGCTAACCTGTTGGATATCTACTCGTCTAGACATCTCAACAGGACACGGAGCCGACCTTGTCCGAGGACATCGAAGCCCGCCGACACTGGATGGGCCTGCTTGCACGTTCCAGCCATGATGCCATCCAGGCACGGCTGCATGACGCTCCGCCCCTGCCGACCCATAGTCGCCTGCGCGGCCCGGAAACCGGCTTGGTAATGCTGCGCGGCCGCGCGGGCGGCGATGGCGGCGCCTTCAACCTTTCCGAAATGACGGTGACGCGCTGCGCTGTGACGCTGGAGGATGGCACGGTTGGCCATGCCTATGTCGCCGGCCGGGACCGCCAACAGGCCGAACTGGCGGCGGTGCTGGATGCCGCCTTGCAGAACGCCACCTTGCGGCCGGCGCTGATGAGCACCGTCATCGAACCCCTGGCGGCCCAGGAAGCGGAGCATCGTGCGCGTGAGGCCCGGAAGGCCGCCGCCACCCGCGTGCAATTCTTCACCATGGCGAATATGCGCTGATGCGCCCCGCATTCACCGACCCCGTGCAGGATGCCCAATCCTGCTTCCGCGCGGTGCTGGAGGCGATGAGCCGGCCCGGCCGCATCCAGGTGCTGGAGGGCGCCCTCACGCCGCCCGCTGCCCTGCACCCATCCACGGCCGCCGTGCTGCTGACCCTGGCCGATGCCGAAACGCCGCTGCACCACGATGCCGGCGCCGAGGCCGATGCCTGGCTGCGCTTCCACTGCGGCTGCCCCGTGGCCAGTGCCGCCGAAGCCGCCTTTGTCCTGGCGGTGGGGCAGCCGCCGATGCTCTCCAGCCTCGCACAGGGCAGCGACGAGGAGCCGGAGCGCGGTGCCACGCTGGTGCTCCAGGTCCCCGGGCTGGAATCCGGCCATGGCTGGCGCCTGACCGGCCCCGGCATCGCCCAGGAACATCGGCTGCGGGTGGAGGGCCTTCCGCCGGGCTTCCTGGCCGGATGGCGCGCGCAGCGGGCTGGCTTCCCGCGCGGCGTGGACATCATCCTCTGCGCTGGCACGCGCATCGCCGCCCTGCCGCGCGGCATCCGGATCGAGGAGGGCTGACCCCATGGCCTATGTGGCCGTCAAAGGCGGCGAGCGCGCGATCGGCAATGCCCATGCCTGGCTGGCCGAGACCCGCCGCGGCGACAGGAGCGTGCCGGAGCTGGAGGTCACGCAGGTGGCGCAGCAGCTCGGCCTGGCGGTGGACCGGGTGATGGCGGAAGGCTCCTGCTACGATCGGGACCTCGCCGCGCTGGCCATCAAGCAGGCGCGTGGCGACCTGATCGAAGCCGCCTTCCTGCTCCGCGCCTATCGCACCACCCTGCCCCGCTTCGGCTATGCGGTACCGCTGGATACCGGCGCCATGCGCATCCGCCGCCGGGTTTCCGCGACCTACAAGGACCTTCCCGGCGGGCAGGTTCTTGGGCCCACCTTCGACTACACGCACCGCCTGCTGGACTTCACTCTCGCCGCCGCCGGAGAATCGCCCGCCCCTGCCCCCGAAGTGGAGCCGGATGGCGAGGAAGCCCCGCGCGTGACCGAGTTGCTGGCCCGCGAGGACCTGATGCGGCGCGACGAGGCCTCGGACCTTGAGCCGGGGGACCTGACGCGCCAGCCGCTCTCCTTTCCCGCGGCACGGCCGGCCCGGCTGCAGAACCTGGCACGGGGCGACGAGGGTTTTCTGCTGGGCCTGGGTTATTCCACCCAACGCGGCTACGGCAATAGCCACCCCTTTGTCGGGGAGATCCGGCACGGCAGCGTCACCGTCTGCTTCGCGCCGCCGGAACTCGGCTTCGAGATCGAGATCGGTGAAATCGACCTCACCGAATGCCAGATGGTGAACCAGTTCCACGGCAGCCGCAGCGAGCCGCCGCAATTCACCCGTGGCTATGGGCTGGTGCTCGGGCAAGGCGAGCGCAAGGCCATGTCCATGGCCCTGGTGGACCGTGCCCTGCAGGCCGGCGAGCTGGGCGAGGACCGCACCGCGCCCGCGCAGGACGAGGAATTCGTGCTGATGCACAGCGACAATGTCGAGGCGACAGGCTTCGTCGAACACCTGAAGCTGCCGCATTACGTGGATTTCCAGAGCGAGCTGGAAGTGGTGCGCCTGATGCGCGCGACCGCCACAGAACCGGAGAAGGCTGAGCCATGAGCCGCGACGAGGCCTATAACTTCGCCTATCTGGACGAGAATACGAAGCGGATGATCCGCCGCGCGCTGCTAAAGGCGGTGGCCATTCCGGGGCATCAGGTGCCCTTCGGTGCGCGTGAGATGCCGCTGCCCTATGGCTGGGGTACCGGCGGCATCCAGGTGACCGCCGCCGTGCTGGGGCCGCGCGATGTGCTGAAGGTCATCGACCAGGGCGCGGACGATACCACCAACGCTGTTTCCATCCGCCGCTTCTTCCATCGCGTCGCGGGTGTGGAGACGACGACGCGCACATCCGAGGCCACGGTGATCCAGACCCGGCACCGTATCCCCGAGGCCAAGCTGACCGAGGCGCAGATCATCGTCTACCAGGTCCCGATGCCGGAGCCGCTGTTCCGCCTGGAGCCCCGGCTGGCCGAGACGAAGCGCATGCATGCCCTGGCCGATTACGGGCTGATGCATGTGAAGCTCTACGAAGATATCGCGAAGCACGGCCATATCGCGACCTCCTACAGCTATCCGGTGATGGTGGAGGGGCGCTACCTGATGTCCCCCTCGCCTATCCCGGCTTTCGACAACCCGAAGATGCACCGTATGCCGGCGCTTCAACTCTTCGGCGCGGGGCGCGAGAAGCGCATCTATGCCGTGCCACCCTATACCGATGTGCGCAGCCTCGACTTCGAGGACCACCCCTTCCGGCCCCATCGTGCCAAGGCGCATTGCGCGCTTTGCGGTTCCGGCAGCAGCTACCTGGACGAGGTGGTGACGGATGACCGTGGCGGGCGGATGTTCGTCTGCTCCGACACCGATTACTGCGAGACCCGCCAGGCCGAACAAGAGAAAGGTGCCGCGGCATGAGCGCGCCCCTGCTGGAGGCCGAAGGGCTCCACCTTCGCTTTGGCGCCGTGGCGGCGCTGGATGACGTGGCCATCGATATCCACCCGGGCGAGGTTGTTGCCATCGTCGGCGAATCCGGCTCCGGCAAGTCCACGCTGCTGCGGGTGTTGGCCGGGCAGATGCGCCCCGACGCCGGGCAGGTGACCTACCGCGCCCCCGACGGCACGCCGCACCCGGTGCATGACATGGGCGAGGCTGCCCTGCGGCGGCTGATGCGCACGGACTGGGGCTTTGTGCATCAGCATGCGCGGGACGGGCTGCGCATGGGCGTCTCCGCCGGCGGCAATGTGGGGGAGCGGCTGATGGCTATCGGCGCCCGCCACTACGGCAATATCAGGGATGAGGCGGCGGAATGGCTGCGGCGGGTGGAGATCGACCCCGCGCGCATCGATCACCTGCCCCGCACCTTCTCCGGCGGCATGCAGCAGCGGTTGCAGATCGCCCGCACGCTGGTGACGCGCCCGCGCCTGGTCTTCATGGATGAGCCGACCGGCGGCCTGGACGTTTCCGTGCAGGCGCGGCTGCTGGACCTGATCCGTGCGCTGGTGGCGGATCTCGGCATCGCGGTGCTGCTGGTGACGCATGATATCGCCGCTGCCCGCCTGCTGGCGCATCGCATCATGGTCATGCGGCGCGGCCAGGTGGTGGAGCACGGGCTGACCGATAGGGTGCTGGACGACCCGCAGCACCCTTACACACAACTCCTCGTTTCCTCGGTGCTGGCGGCATGACAGCCTCTCTTTGGACTGAAGGTCTGGGCAAGAGCTTCCAGTTGCACCTTCAAGGCGGCACCCGCATCCCCGTGCTGGAGCACGTCGATTTCACCGTCGCCCCAGGTGAATGCGTGGCACTCTCCGGCCCCTCCGGCGCCGGTAAATCAACGCTGATGCGCTGTCTTTACGGCAATTACGGCGCCGAGGCCGGCCGCATCCACCTGATGCACGAAGGCGCGGCGGTGGAGCTGACCAGCGCCGATGCCCGCGCGATGCGCGATATCCGCCGCCAGACACTGGGCTATGTCTCGCAGTTCCTGCGCGTCATTCCCCGCGTAGGCGCCCTGGATATCGTGGCGGAGCCGCTGATCGCCCGCGGCGCCACACCCGAGGCCGCGCGGGCGCGGGCCGAGGCGCTGCTGCTGCAGCTCAACCTGCCGCCCCGCCTGCACCACCTGCCGCCCGCCACCTTCTCGGGCGGCGAGCAGCAGCGGGTGAACCTTGCCCGTGGCTTCGCCCCCGGCTACCCCATCCTGCTGCTGGACGAGCCCACCGCGAGCCTCGACGCCGCCAACCGCGAGGTGGTGATCGCGTTGATCGCCGAGGCCAAGGCCGCCGGCACCGCGATCATCGGCATCTTCCATGACGTGGAAGTGCGGGACCGCGTGGCCGACCGTCTCTTCGAAGTTTTGCCCATCCAGGACGCCGCATGACCACCGAGACCATTCTGACCAACGCCCTGCTGGTCCTCCCCGAAGAGGTTCTGCCCGGCACCTTGGTGGTGCGGGAGGGGCGCATCGCCGAGGTGCAGCCCGGCCGCAGCCATGCGCCCGGTGCCATCGACATGGATGGCGACCACCTGATGCCCGGCGTCATCGATGTGCATACAGACAACCTGGAACGCCAGGTGCAGCCCCGCGCCACAGCACGCTGGCCCTCCCGCTCCGCCTTCATGGCGCATGATGCGCAGACGGCGGCGGCGGGCGTGACCACGGTGCTGGACGCGCTGTGCCTGGGCGATCTCGGCTTCGATGCCCAGCGGACGGACACCTTCCTGGACGGCGTGAAGGATCTCGATGCCCTGACGCCTACCGGGCTGCTGAAGAGCGAGCATTTCCTGCACCTGCGCTGCGAGTTGCCCGCCGCCGACCTGATGCCGTTGCTGGACACGGTGGCCGACCACCCCGCCGTGCGCATGGTCAGCCTGATGGACCATTCCCCGGGCGTCGGCCAGTACGCGGATGTCGAGCGCTACCGCGCCATGCGCGCCAAGAGCCTGCCGATCGAGGAGGTGGAACGCCGCATCGATCACCTTCTGGCGCAGCGCGAGCGCCTGCTGGGCCCGCAGCGTCGCGCGTTGCTGGAGCGTTTCGCGGGCCGCGACCTGCCGCTGGCAAGCCACGACGACTGGCTGGAAGACGAGATCGCGCAGAACGAAGCCGACGGCATCATGATCTCGGAATTCCCGGTCTCGATGGTGGCGGCGGAAGCCGCCCGGCGGCATGGCATGCAGATCATCGCCGGCGCGCCGAACCTGGTGCGCGGCGGCAGCCATTCCGGCAATGTCGCGGCCTCCGACCTCGTGCGCGGCGGGCTGGTCGATGTCTTCGCCAGTGACTACGTGCCGCCGGCCATGATCGAGGCCGTCTGGCGCGCGGCGGCCGAGACTGGCATCTCCTTGCCCCAGGCTGTTGCCACCATCACCGATGCCCCCGCGCGCATGCTGAAGATGGAGGACCGCGGCCGCATCGAAGCCGGGCGCCGCGCCGACCTCGTGCGCATCCGGCCGCTGGGCGACATGCCGGTGGTGCGGAGCGTCTGGCGGGCCGGGGAACGCATCGCGTGACGGCACGCCTGGCCCTCTACTGGGCACCGGAGGTCACCGACCCGTTGCACACGGCAGCGTCCCGCTGGCTGGGCCGCGACGCGGAAACGGGCGCCACCTTCCCGCAGGACCCCCTGCCTGGCCTGGATATCGCCGAGATCACGGCCGATGCACGCAACTACGGCTTCCATGCCACCCTGAAGCCGCCCTTCCGCCTCGCCACGTCCTACGATGCCGCGCGCGCGGAGGCGGTGGCGCTGGCGGCACGGACGGCGCCTTTCGAATTGCCGCCTTTGGCGGTGATGGACCTGGGTGGCTTTCTGGCTTTGCGGGAAAGCACGCCCTGCCCCGCCTTGCAGGCTCTCGCCGATGCCTGCGTCACCGCCCTGGACCCGCACCGCGCCCCGCCGACCGAGGCCGAGGTGGCGCGCCGCCGCCCGGAGCGCCTGAGCGAGGCGCAGCGCACAATGCTGTCCCGCTGGGGTTATCCCTATGTCTTCGCGGAATGGCAGTTCCACCTGACGCTGTCGCGGCGGCTGTCGGCGGAGGAAAAGGCGGTGGTCATGCCGGCGGCGCAGCGTGCCGTGGGTGAGGTTGCGGCGCGGCCCCGGGTGGTGCGGGAACTCTGCCTCTTCACGCAGGTCACGTCCGGCGCACCCTTCCTTATCGCGGAGCGGCTGCCCCTGGGCGGCTGAGGGAGGTTTCGAGGCCGTCGCACAGCGCCCGCAGCAGGCGGGCCGCGCCGGCCTCGGCCGTCGAATCATTCACCACCCGCACCACCTCCAGCCCAGGCGGCAGGGGCGCGCGGCGCGACAGGCGCTCGGCGATTTCCTCGGCTGTTTCGCGGCCACGCCGCGCCAGGCGGGCGGCCAGAACGGCTGGAGGCGCCGTCACCTCGATGACCCGCAGGCGGTAGTGAGCATTCGCTTCCGCCAGCACCGCCCGCGACAGATTCGCGATCACCACGCGTCCAGCCGCCAGTTCCGTTTCGATCTCGCGAGGGATGCCGTAGTTGAGGCCATGCGCCTGCCAATGCAGCGCGAAGGCGCCACGGTCGCGCGCCGCGATGAACTCCGCCTCGCTCATCGGGATATGGTCCTCGGCACCGGCGTGCTGCGAGGTTTCCGCCGGGCGGGTAATGGCGCGGCGGGCGAAGACGAAGCGAGCGTCCCGGGAGAGCGCAATCCGGGCAGCCCCAAGGAGCGTGTCCTTGCCAGCCCCGGAGGGGCCCACCACAGTCATCAACCAGCCTGACATCACCATCCCTCGATTGACCTGCCGCTTTTCCGCGCGCAGAGGGAATGACGCAAGCAGCCGGGGTGCGTTTTTGGCGGCCCCACCTCTGGAGCAACCAAATGTTCACAACTCGCCCTGAGATCGCCGCCACTTTTGGCGCCGTTGGCAGCACGCACTGGATCGCCAGCCAGGTCGGCATGGCGGTGCTGGAGCGCGGCGGCAATGCCTTCGACGCCGCCGCCGCCGCCGGCTTCACGCTGCAGGTCGCCGAGCCACATCTGAACGGGCCGCTGGGCGATTGCCCCATCATCATCCACGATGCCAAGACCGGCACGCAGAAGGTCATCTGCGGCCAGGGCGTGGCGCCGGCCGGGCTGAGCGTGGCCAAGGTGAAAGGCGAGCTGGGGCTGGACCTGATCCCGGGCACCGGCTTGCTCGCCGCCATGGTACCCGGCGCCTTCGATGCCTGGGCCACCATGCTGCGCGACTGGGGCACCTGGACGCTGGCCGACGTGCTCTCCTTCGCCATCGGCTACGCGGAACGCGGCATCCACTATGTGCCGCGCATCTGCGCCACCATCCAGACCGTGAAGCCGCTGTTCGAGGATGAGTGGAAGACCTCCGCTGCCCTCTGGCTGCGGGA
Source organism: Pseudoroseomonas ludipueritiae (assembly GCF_014490445.1). Lineage (GTDB taxonomy): Bacteria > Pseudomonadota > Alphaproteobacteria > Acetobacterales > Acetobacteraceae > Pseudoroseomonas > Pseudoroseomonas ludipueritiae. The sequence continues at coordinate 9,566 of NZ_JACTUZ010000001.1, forward strand.
TGGCGGGCCGAAGCCGGGTACCCTCTGGGCCAACCCGACCCTGGGTGCCACCTATACCCGCGTGCTGAAGGAAGCGGCCGCCGCGGGCTCCGACCGCGTGGCGCAGATCGATGCCGCCCGGCGCGCCTGGTACGAAGGCTTCGTGGCCGAGGCCATCGACCGCTTCTGCCGGGAGAACGAAGTGCTGGACGCCTCCGGCCGCCGCCATCGCGGCGTGCTGACGGGCGATGACATGGCCCGCTGGCGCGCGCCGGTGGAGGCGCCGCTGAGCTATGACTATCGCGGCACCACCCTGCTGAAGTGCGGCCCCTGGAGCCAGGGCCCGGCGATGCTGCAGACCATGGCGGTGCTGGCCGGCTTCGACCTCGCCGCCATGGACCCGATGGGCGACGAATTCGTCCACACCGTCATCGAGGCGATGAAGCTTGGCTTCGCCGACCGCGAGGCCTTCTATGGCGACCCGGACTTCGTGGACGTGCCGATGGAGACGCTGCTCTCTGAGCCCTACAACATTGAGCGGCGCAAGCTGGTAGGCCCGCAGGCCTCCATGGAACTGCGCCCCGGCAGCGTGAACGGGCATACCCCCTGGGTGGACCATGAGGCGGAGAAGCGCCTGTCCATGCTCGGTGCCGCCGGCGCTGGTGAGCCGACGGTCTCCCGCCTCGGTGTCTCCGGCGCCGACACCTGCCATGTCGATGTCATCGACTGCTGGGGCAACATGGTCTCGGCCACGCCCTCGGGCGGCTGGCTGCAATCCTCGCCCGCCATTCCGGAACTCGGCTTCGCCCTGGGCACCCGAGGGCAGATGTTCTGGCTGGACGAATCGCTGCCTAACGGCCTGAAGCCGGGCAAGCGGCCCCGCACCACCCTCTCCCCGGGCATGGCCCTGCGCGATGGCAGGCCCTGGATGGCCTTCGGCACCCCGGGCGGGGAGCAGCAGGACCAGTGGCAGCCGATCATGGTCGCCCGCATGCTGGACCACGGGCTGAACATCCAGCAGGCGATCGATGCCCCCGCCTTCCACAGCGAACACTGGCCTTCCTCCTTCTGGCCCCGCATGGCGCGGCCGGGCAAGGCGGTGCTGGAAGGCCGCCTCGGGCAGGCGGTGCTCGATGCCATGCTCGCGCGGGGCCACAAGGCTGAGCTGGGCGGCGACTGGTCGGAAGGCCGCCTCTCGGCCGTGCGGCAGGAGCCGGACGGCCAGATCTTCGCGGGCGCGAACCCGCGTGGGATGCAGGGCTACGCAGTCGGCCGCTAACGCAGCACGGTCGGCTCCTCCTCCGCCCAGTCGCGGAGGAGGGTGAAGCCGACCGCCAGCAGCACCGGCCCGAGAAACAACCCCAGGAAACCGAAGGCGAAAACGCCACCGAGGGCCCCCAGGATGGTCAGCAGCAGCGGCAGGTCGGCGCCGCGGCTGATCAGCCAGGGCCGGATGAAATTATCCACGCTGCTGATGACCGTCGCGCCATAGATGAGCAACGCGATGCCCCAGAAGGTGGAACCCTGGAACAGCAGCCAGATGGCCGCCGGCAGCCAGACAACCGGCGCGCCCACCGGCAGAATGGAAACGAGGCCCGCCGCCACGCCGAAAAGCACGGGCTGCGGCACGCCAGCGACCCAGAGGCCCAAGGCCGTCAGCGTCCCCTGCGCCACGGCGGTGCCCAGCAAGCCATAGACGACGCCCACGGTGACCGCCGCCGTCAGTTGTACCAGCCGCCGCGCCTGCGGGCCGGCGATGCGGCTGACCAGCGCCTCCAGCACCCGCGCCATGCGCGGCCCGTCCCGATAGAAGAAGAAAGAAAGCAGGATCGCGATCACCAGTTCCGCCAGTCCGGACAGAACCGCGAGCAAGAAGCCCAGCAGGTTCTGCGCGATCATCCCGGCATAGGGCCGCAGCATGTTCGTCAGCGGCGAGAAATCCAGTTGCAGCGCCGCCCAACGTTCCTGCAGGAAACCGCCAATCAGCGGGATATAGCCCAGCTTGTCACCGATGCCCGGCAGGCCGCCAGCGACAAAGCCTTCCACAGAATGCCGCAGGCCCTCGATATCTTCTGCCTTGAGCGGGGTGGCGAAGAGCAGCGGCAGGCCGATCAGGAGCATCTCCGCCACCACCATCACCAGCGCCGCCAGGGTGGGTGAAAGCCCCAGTTTCTCCCGCAGCATGCGGCACAGGGGCCAGGTGCAATAGGACAGGATGGCCGCCCAGAGCAGCGCGGAGATGAAGGGACGCAGCACCAGCAGGCAGCCGACCATCAGCGCGGCCAGTGCGGCAAGGCCGAGCAGCCGCGCGGGGCGGAGCGAGTGGTCGTCCGGAGGGGAGGTCAGGCTCATGACGGCATGATGGCCTGAGCAGCCCCCGCTCCGCCAGCACTGCCCTTGCTCTTCCGTGCGGGGTCTCTAGCCTGCGGCAGCAATGCGGCCGCCGCCGCCAGCCAGAATGAGGAAACCGTCCATGCCGCGCTTTGCCGCCAACCTGTCCATGATGTTCGGGGAACTCCCCTTCCTGGACCGCTTCGCCGCCGCCCGCGCGGCCGGCTTCAGCGCGGTCGAGTTCATGTTTCCCTATGATTTCCCGGCCGCGGAGATCGCCAAGCGCCTCGCCGACAACGACCTGGCTCAGGTCCTGTTCAATGCGCCCCCGGGCGATTCGAGCAAGGGCGAACGTGGCACCGCCTGCCTGCCCGGGCGGCAGCAGGAGTTCCGCGACGGGGTGCGGCAGGCGCTGGATTATGCCGCCGCCCTCTCCTGCCCCCGCCTGCACCTGATGGCCGGCATTGCCCCCGCTGGCGTGGCGCGGGATACGCTGACCGGCGTCTATACCGCCAACCTGGCCTGGGCAGCCGAGGAAGCCGCCAAGTTCGGCGTGAAGCCGTTGATCGAGCCGATCAACCACCGGGACATCCCCGGCATGTTCCTCAATACCATGGAGCAGGGTGCGGCCATCATCGCGGCGGTGGGGCCGGAACGGCTGGGGCTGCAGTTCGACCTTTACCATTGCCAGGTGACGGAGGGCGACATCGTCAAGCGGGTGGAAAAGCACCTGCCGATCATCGCGCACATGCAGGTGGCCGATGTTCCCGGCCGTAACGAACCTGGCACCGGAGAGGTAAACTGGCCTTTCGTCTTCGAGCGGATTGACGCGCTCGGATACCGTGGCTGGATCGGATGCGAGTACCGCCCAATGGGGGAGACCGTCGCTGGCCTCGGCTGGTTCGCACCTTACCGCGCCTGAGGGCGGAGCAGCACCGCGATACTGAAACTGCGCCTTGGCTTTCCGCAGCCAGCTTGAACACCACTATTGGTGTTGCCTTCTCCCAAAGGGAAGCGCATTTTCCCATCCGGTGAGCACCACGCGAGACGCTTCTCCTGTGGCGCTTTCTTTTACCCGGGCTTTTAGCTTCGAGAGGTAGTCATGCGGTTCGCAGATATCGGTCAGCAGTTGCGGGCCTACCGTCTCGAGTCCGGCATGCGGGCGGAGGAAATCGCCGCCCGCCTCGGCGTCTCCCGCGCCGCCCTCTACCGGTATGAGAAGGGCGAGGTCATCAAGCTGGACACGATCCGGCGCCTCGCTGAACTTCTGAAGATCTCGCCGCTGTCCTTGCTGGGCATTGGCGTGGAGTATTTCTCCCGCCCCCTCGCCTTCCAGGAACGGCTGCGGCAGGTCGAGGAGCAGGCCGACCAGATCCTGCAGGTCGGTGGCGCCGTCTGCTACCAGACCACCACGGAAGCCTTCGACGGCGCCCTGGCAGAGGCCTGGGCCGAGGCTGCCGATCAGGCGCAGGAGCGTATCGCCGCGCGCGCCGCCGCCGACCAGGCCATGGGGCTCCTCGCCGCGCGCAAGAAGCTGCACCAGGCACGGCGGGCCAATATCATCGCCATGCTGTCCGAGACCGCCTTGCGGCGCATGCTGATGGAAGGGGTGGCTGCTGGCGCCGGCCTTTCCGAGCGTACCCGCACCCGTTGCCGCCTTGCCGCCCGCACCGAGGCCGAGAGCATCGCCGCGCAGATGGAAACCGTGCCGATCGGACTGCAGTTGGGCCTGCTGGCCTCGGAACCTGCCGGCAACTTCCTGGTCCTGCGTGGGCGGGAGCGCGCGCATGTCTGCCTCAGCCCCTTCGCGCCGGAGATGACGCCGGGCGCCGGCATCGGCGTCGGCAGCATCACGGCGGCGGATGAGGCGGTAAGCGCCCACCAGCGGGTCGCCGAAGCCGCCTGGCGCGATGCGCTGAAAGGCGCCGCCGCCGCCGGCCGCGTGCGCGACCTGATCCGGGAGACGGCGCGCTAAAGCTCGATCCGCGCTTCCATCACTTCATCATCGCCGGGCACGCGGCGCAGGGTGAAGCCCAGCGCCTTCACGAAGCCGATCATCGGCCGGTTATCGGCCAGGACCTGCCCTGCCACGGTATGCAGGCCCTGGGCACGGGCCCAGGCCAGCAACTGCTCCATCAGGTGGCGCGCAAGCCCCTGCCCCTTCCAATCGGGCAAGGTGACAACAGCGAATTCCCCGGTATCGCTACCCGGCTCGCGGATCAGCCGCGCACTGCCAACGGTGCGGTCCGGTCCATCCTGGCGCTGCTCCACCGCCACGAAGGCCATTTCCCGGTCGTAGTCGATCTGCGTCATGCGCACGATCTGCTCGGGCGGCAGCGCCCGGATCTGCGTGAAGAAGCGCCAGCGCACGTCTTCAGGGGTCAGTTGCCGAAAGGCCTCGGCATGCGCTTCGGCATCCTCGGGGCGGATGGGACGCACCATGAGCTTGCGGCCGTCGCGTGCTGTCCATTCATGCGTCAACTGTGCCGGATAGGGGGGAACAGCCAGGAAGCCCGCCTCCCCCGGCGGGCGCAGGCGGAGCGAGGCATCCAGCACCACGGCCTCCTGCCGTCGGGCCAGCAGCGGGTTTATGATCAGGTCTTCAACCTCGGGGAAGTCGACCGCGATCTGCGAGACGCGAACCAGCGTATCCACCACCCGTTCCAGATCGACGGCAGCGAGATCGCGGAAGCCGGATAGCAACCGGGCACCGCGCGTGCGGCGGATCTGCGCCAGCGCCAGCGCCCGGTTCAGCGGCGGGAGGTCAAAGGCGACGTCCGGCTCGAAATCCGACGCGGTGCCGCCGCGCCCGAAGCCGATCCAGGGGCCGAACATCGGGTCGTCCCCCAGGCGAATCCGCAATTCATGGGCCTTGGGCGTGCCGAGGCCGAGCATCCGCTGCACCAGAACCCCTTGCAGGCGCAGGCCGGGATGGTCACGCCGTGCCTGCTCCAGCATCGTGGCGGCCGCTTGTGCGACGGCAGCGGCATCCGGCAGGTTGAGCATGACGCCGCCGATCTCCGTCTTGCGCGGCAGGTCGGGGCTGGAAAGCTTCACCACCACCGGAAAGCCCAAGCGCTGTGCCGCAGCAGCGGCGGCGTCGGGGTCGGCCGCGATTTCTCCGGGCACCACAGGCTGGCCATAGGCGGCCAGGATCGACAAAGCCTCCTGCTCCGTCAGCGAAAGGCGGCCTTCCGCGCGTACGCCATCCAGAATGCGCCGGACGGCGGCCCGGTCAGGCGTCAGATGCAGCACGTCCCGTGGCGGCAGTTCGGCTGCGGCGGCGCGGTTGCGGCGGTCCACCGCCAGATGCAGCGCTCCGCGTACCGCCGCTTCCGGCGAGGCGAAGACGGCAATGCCAGCCTGCGCCAAGCGCCGCCTTGCGGGCTCGGCACTGGCATGTCCCAGCCAACCCGCGAGGACCGGTGCGCCACGGGTCGCTTTGGCGGCAGCGGCCATGTTGCCGGCCGCGACCACCTCGTCCTCACCGGCAGACGGGGAGTGCACCGCCACCACGGCATCCACCTCCGGCAAAGCCGCCAGCAGGGCAGCGGCTTCGGCGAGGCGATGCGCCTGCCCGCGCGGCAACAGGAGGGGATTGGCCGCCGAGGCGTCCGGCAGCACCAGGGCCATGGTCCTGCCGGCTGCCTCACCCCAGCAGGCCAGCCGGGCGCCGCTGGCCACCACCGCATCGGCCGCGAGCTGCGCGGGCCCCTGGCCGTTGGAGACGATGGCGATGCGGTCTCCCGCCATGGCATCCGGCCCGGTGCGGCGGGCTGGCCTCACCCTGGCCAGGGTCTCGGCGGCGGCCAACAGGTCCTCGAAGCCATTGACGCGCAGCACGCCAGCGCGGCGCAATGCCGCCTCCATCACCGCATCCGCCGTGCCGGAAGCATCGTTCTGCCGGCCGCCGGGCCTCAGGGCCACCACGGGGCGGGTGCGCGCCGTGGCGCGGGCGGCGGAGATAAACATCCGGCGGTTCTTGATGCGCCGGATATCCAGCAACACCGCGCCCGCCATGGCGTCGCGTGCCAGCCAGTCCAGCGCCATGGCGAAACCCACGCCCTGGTTGGTGCCGATGCCAAGGATGTGGCTGAAGCCAAGTTCCTCCCCGGCGGCCCAATCTATCACGGCACGCGCGGTGGCGGAGGACTGGCAGAGCAAGGCCAACCGCCCCGGGCGAGGCGTAATATGTGAGAGGCTGGCATTCAGCCCGAGCGCCGGCAGGCACAGGCCGAAGCTATGGGAACCAAAAGCCCGCACGCCCGTCCATGCACTCAGCGCTGCCAGATCGGGCGAAGCCACCGGCACCACCGCGGCAAAGCAACCACGAGCGGCGAGACTTTCCATCGCCCGGGCCTGCGCCTCAGGCGGCAGGCACAACACGGCCAGATCGGGGGGCTCCGGCAGATCCTCGATGCTGGCTGCCGGGGCCAGCCCATCCTGCTGGCAGCCGACGGCATAGAGGCTGCCCTTGAAGCCGCCGGAAGCCAGGTTGTGCGCCAGGATCGCGGTTTCACCTAGCGTCTCATCACCCACCAGCACCACGGATCGGGGCCGGAAAAGCGCCGTGTCGCGAAAACCGTGCGGAGAGCGGGAGAGCGGAACGGGCAAGGTCATGACGCCATCAGCATGGCGCGGCCCTGCCCGTTCCGGCAACTCCGCTGGGCTTCAGGCGGCCAGCAGTTCCTTCGCCGCCAGCTCCTTCGCCAGGAAGGCCGCCAGGGCGCCCGGGCCGGAGCGGGCGGTGCCGGCGACACCGGCAGCTTCCTCAGCGGCAGCGTTGTAGTTGGTATTGGTGTTTACGTCATAGACCAGCGCGCGGCCATCGGCCTTGCGGATGAACTCCACGCCCGCCACATCAATACCGCTGTTGAACAGGAAGCTTTCCAGGCGCTCCCGCAGGGCCGGCTCCACGCTGCCTTCCGGCAGGATGCTGAAGCGGGGCGCGGCGGCCGGCGCAGGCTGGGTGCCCACGGGGCAAGCCGCATCGCCGATGGCGCAGACATCCGCCGGGCAGAGTTCGAAGCCCGCCGTCGTATCAACCTCCACCGCGTAAACGAAGCGGCCGCCCACGAACTCGGCGCGGGTGATCACCGGACGCGGCGCGCGGATATATTCCTGCAGCAGCCAGATGCCGTCGATCGGCGCTTCATCCTCCGGCAGGGTCGCCAGCTGATCCGCGAGAGCCTGAGGCGAAGTGAAAAGGCGTACGCCAAGGCCCTTCCCGCCCCGGTTCGGCTTCAGGATCACCGGCCCTTCGCCAAAGTAGCGACGGGCAGTCTCGATCAGCACCTGCGGGCCGTCCTGCACCAGAACAGTGTGGGGAACCGAAAGGCCCGCGGCTTCAAGCGCCGCATATTGCCGGACCTTGCTGATTTCCAGATCCAGCGCGCGGGGCCCATTCACCACCCGGCGGCCGTGGCGCGTCAGCCAAGCCAGCACGGCAGCGGTCAGCTCCGCGGAATAACGGTGCCCCCGCGTGTGGGAGGAGGCGCTCATCCGGTTGTAGTAGACGCCTTCCGGCGGCACGGCGGAGAGGTCGAAGACGCCACGGGAAAGGTCCAACTCAGCCCAGGGCAGGCCGATGCGGTCAAAAGCCTCCGCGAGAGGAGGCAGCCAAGCGGGATTCTCGTGAATCACATAGGCCTTGGTCATGACGAATCCTTTCCACCGCGTCTGGGCGTATAGCGCGTATATGGCCCGGTATATGCCCATGCCGCCACGCCATTCCAGTGGAAAGAATGCTGGTTTCTCAGTTATCCACTATTCTATATGTCAAAATAGGTGATTCACATCCTGACCAAAGCGGTCAAAGCTTGCGCCATAAACATGAATGGAAACCGCCTCTGCCGTTCCGAGGTTCGCGAGACGGTGGATCGTGCGCAAATCAGCTGGGCCAAAGGAGACTGCGCCCTGTCCTCGTAGGAGCGTTGCAGTCTGGCAGGGAGAAGAATTGCCCTCAGGAAGATCGTAAAAAGCTTCCGACAGCACGCCACGATGCACCCCGAGCGCGCACCAAGTGCGGTGGGCATGCACTGGGCTCATCTGCCCCGGCCGCCAGACCAAGGCCACCACGGCATAGCGACCGCTGGAGTCAGCGTGAAGAAGATGACGGATATAACCATTCGGGCAACTAGGGCAGGCGATCCCGTCTAATAGCTCTGGGTCGTGAAGATAGGCATGAATGGCGGCCGCAACGCGGCGCGGGCACCCGGGGGCATCACCTGCTACGGCATGGTGAATGTCGGCCAACATGGCGGAAAGGCTCGTCCTGCGAGGTGCGGCAAAGGCCATGGCCGCTTACACCGCTGTCAGCGCATCAGGCGCTGTCAGCGCCGCCAGGACCATAGCCTGCGATGCCGCCACCTGCTGCCTCATGATGGCTGCGGCTTCAGCGGCATGGCCGAGTGCCAGTGCCTCGATCAGTGCATGATGCTCGTGGGCCATCTCACCATTGCGATCACGGCGCCTAAGACCGAGCGCCAGCATGCGGGTACTCTCGTCCAGCAGCCGGTCAACCTGCCGTGCCAGGCGCCCATTGCCTGAGAGTTCAGCCAACGTAACGTGGAAGGCCTTATTGGCGTCCAGAAAGGCGTGGGTGCTTTCCTCGTCATCCGGCTGGTAGCCACAGGCGCAAATGGAGTCGAGGCGGCGCAGGAGTTCAGCGTCCACACGGCCGGCAGCCAATCGCGCGGCCTCCGGTTCCAGCAGTAATCGCAGGCCAAAAACCTCATGAATGTCGCGGATGGTCACCAACGACACGGTCCATCCACGGCGAGGCACGGCCTGCACCAGCCCCTCCTCTGCCAGCCTTGCCAGCGCGGCCCTGACCGGCGCTTTCCCAAGTCCCAGCTGCTGCGCCACCACAGCTTCGCTCAGTGTGGCACCTGGGCGCATGCGGGTTGTCAGGATCTCCCTCCGCAGCAGGCTGACTGCCTGCTCAGTGAGGGAAAGTGGAGTATCAAGCGAGGCAATGAGTGACATGCAGCTAAGCGTCCACTGACATGTCACAACGATATCAGCCTGCTTCTGGCGGCGCAAGGACGCAGCCAAATACGCAAAAACCCCTGGTACCGCGAGGCACCAGGGGTTCTTGAAGCCATTCGCTACAGCGCGAAGGTTAGTCCTTCATCACCACAGCCTGACGGCCGCGCTGTCCGTCCTTCACTTCCAGCGCCACCTTCTCGCCCTGCTGCACGTCCTGCTTGCCGGCGCGCTGCAGAACGGAGGAGTGCAGGAACACGTCCTGACCACCATCGTCCGGCGTCACGAAGCCGAAGCCGCGCACCTGGTCGAACCACTTCACAGTGCCATTCACGGCATAGGTCGGGCCACCCTCATCGCGGCCGAAGTCGCGGCGCGGCGGACGATCACCGAAGGAGCGCGGCGCGCCGAAGCCGCCGCCGCCACCGAAGCGGTCGCCACCACCGAAGTCGCGGCGCGGCGGGCGGTCGCCAAAGCCACCACCGCCGAAGCGGTCGCCACCACCGAAGTCACGACGCGGCGGGCGGTCGCCGAAGCCGCCACCGAAGCCGCCACCCGGGCCGCCGAAGTCACGACGAGGGGGACGGTCGCCGAAGTCGCGGCGCGGCGGACGGTCGCCGAAGCGGTCACCGCCAAAGTCGCGGCGCGGGCGGTCACCGCCGCCCGGGCCCAGCTTACGCTCATGGATCTTGGTGACCAGCCGGCGCCCCTGCCGGTCGGAGCCAATCTCGCAGACCAGCTTGTCGCCGGTCTCGGGGGGTTCGATTCCCGCTTCGGTCAGGGCCGACGCGTGGAAGAACACGTCCTGGCCATCCGGGCCCAGTACAAAGCCGAACCCCTTACGGCCATTGTACCACTTCACCTCGGCCTCAATCGGCCCGGTGCCACCCTGCGAATTGTTGTCCGGCAACACTGCGTCTCGTATCCGTAAAAACTACACGGCCCGACGGGATGCAGGACCGGCCCCAACATCCTTGCACCACAAGGCAACGATTGCTAGCCGAATCGGTGAGATTCACGAAGGAGTGGCTTGTTTTTCGGCGGCCGCCAGGAGTCGTGAGGGGCCGGCAGCGCCGCCCCCTCTCCACCCTGCCTTAGCCGGCGTCGGCGATGGCGCGCTTGGCCATCACGCCCACCAGATGCGCGCGATATTCGGCACTACCATGGATATCGCTGTTCAGCCCGTCCGGCGACTGCTTCACGCCTTCCAGCGCGCCAGCAGACCAATTGGAAGACAGTGCCGCTTCCATATCCGGCTGCCGGAAGGCACAGGGGCCGGCGCCGTTCACGCCCACCCGCACCCCCGAAGGCCCCTTGGCCAGGAAAACCCCCGCCATGGAATAACGGCTGGCCGGGTTGCGCAGCTTGGCATAGCCGGCCTTCTGGGGGATCGGGAAGGAAACGGCCACCAGCAACTCGCCCGGCTCCAGCGCCGTGGTGAACATGCCGAGGAAGAACTCGTCCGCCGGGATACGGCGGCTGTTGGTGATGAAGGTGGCATTCAGTGCCAGAGCGGCCGCCGGGTAATCCGCCGCGGGGTCATTGTTGGCCAGGCTGCCACCAAGCGTGCCGCGGTTACGGACCTGGGTGTCGCCAATGGTGGCCGCCATGCGGGCCAGCGCCGGGATGCCTTCCTTCACCAGCGGGTCGGTGGCGATTTCATAATGCTTGGTCATCGCGCCGATCACCAGCGCATCGCCTTCGCGCTTCACGCCGCGCAGTTCCGCGATGCCGCCGAGGTCTACCAGCGCCGTCGGCCGGTTCAGCCGGTGCTTCAGCGCCGGCAGCAGCGTCATGCCACCGGAAATCGGCTTCGCATCCGGGTCGGCGGCCAGGATCTTGACCGCATCGGCCACCGTGCTGGGCTTGTGGTACTCGAAATCGTACATGCCCTGCCCTCCTCAGCCAGCCGGCGCCAGCTCGGCGCGCTTGCCGTGCATTACCTCCGCCGCGGCGGCGATCGCCTTGACGATGTTATGGTAGCCGGTGCAGCGGCAGATATTGCCGTCCAGCCCCTCGCGGATGTCATGCTCCGTCAGGCCCTGGGGGTTCTTCTGCACCAGGTCGATGGCGCTCATCACCATGCCGGGGGTGCAGAAGCCGCACTGCAGCGCGTGGTACTCGCGGAAGGCTTCCTGCATCGGGTGCAGCGCACCATCGGCAGCGGCCAGGCCTTCGATGGTAGTGACCTGCGCGCCTTCGGCCTGCACCGCCAGGATGGTGCAAGCCTTCACGCTGTCGCCGTTGATATGGACCACGCAGGCGCCACACTGGCTGGTGTCGCAGCCGACATGCGTGCCCGTCAGGCGCAGCTTCTCTCGCAGCAGTTCCACGAGCAGGGTGCGGCTTTCGACCTCGACCGTATGATTCTGGCCGTTCACGGTCAGTGTGACCTGCGGCATTGGCGGATCCTCCGGAGGCGAAGACGCCGCGACGCGCGGCGATCGGGCATGAAGAGTCATCCGCCGCTGGGGCTCCGTCAAGTCAGCCCAGCATGATCAGAACGGTTCTCGCCAGAAGAAATCCGCGAATGCGATGCGTTCGCAAATAAAGGCGCAAGAAAAGGGGCCGAAGCCCCTTCTCCATCGTTACTCAGGCGTATTCCGGCACGCTGCGGGCCAACGGGTTCTGGCTCTCCGGCAGATCGTGCAGGTGGCAGGCCGCCCAGTGTCCCGTCACCGTCTGCTGCAGGCGCGGCTCGTCGCTCTTGCAGCGGTCGAAGGCATAGGGACAGCGGGTGTGGAAGCGGCAGCCGGAAGGTGGGCGGATCGGGCTCGGCACATCGCCCTTCAGGATGATGCGCTCTCGCGCCGAGCCCGGCTCCGGCACTGGCACGGCCGAGAGCAGGGCCTCGGTATAAGGGTGCTTGGGCGCGGCGAAGAGGCTGCGCTTCGGCGCGATCTCGACGATCTTGCCCAGGTACATCACGGCCACGCGATGCGTCATGTGCTCGACGATCGCAAGGTCATGGCTGATGAAGAGCAGCGCCAGACCAAGTTCCTTCTGCAGGTCCTGCAGCAGGTTCACGATCTGCGCCTTCACCGACACGTCCAGCGCCGAGACAGCCTCGTCGCAGATGATCAGCTCGGGCTCACCAGCCAGGGCGCGCGCGATGCAGATGCGCTGACGCTGGCCGCCGGAGAACTCATGCGGGAAACGGTTCACCGCGTCTCGAGGCAGCCGCACCGTGTCCATCAGCTTGCCAAGACGCTCTTCGAGATCGGCGGAGTTCTTCGCCAGCCCGAAGTTGCGGATCGGCTCAGCCAGCAGGTCACGCACCCGCATGCGTGGGTTCAGGCTGCTGAACGGGTCCTGGAAGACCACGCCCACCCGGCGGCGGACAGGCCGCAGCTTGTTGTCCGACAGGTCGTCGATACGCTGCCCGTCCAACACCACCTGTCCACCCGTCGGGCTGTAGAGGCGAAGGATGGTCTTGCCCACCGTGGACTTGCCACAGCCGGACTCGCCGACCAGCGAGAGCGTCTCGCCCTTGTTGACATGGAAGGACACGCCATCCACGGCATAGACGTAACCGGTTGTGCCCCCGAAGAAGCCCGCCTTGATCGGGAAGTGCTTCTTGAGGTCGTTGACCTCCAGGAGCGGGCGGCCGGCGTGAACGGTGGACTGGGGCGCGGTTCGGCTCATGGTCGCACTCATGCTGGCACAGCCTCCTTGGTCGCATAATGGCAGGCGGCTTGGTGGCGGGGCGCCTTCTCCTCCAGCGCCGGGGCGATCTCCAGGCAGAGTTCAGTCTGCTGCGGGCAGCGGCTGGCGAAGACACAGCCCTGGATCCGCTTCTTCAGGCTCGGCACGAGGCCGGGGATTTCCGCCAGCCGCGTGCTCTCCCCCGTCAGGGAAGAACCCAGCTTCGGCACCGCGCCTAGCAAGCCCTTGGTATAGGGGTGCTTCGGGTTGGTGAAGAGCTCGTTGACCGGCGCTTCCTCAACCTTCCGGCCGGCATACATGACGATCACCCGCTCCGCGACCTCGGCCACCACGCCCAGGTCATGGGTGATCAGCACAATGGCCGCGCCAACGCGGTGCTTCAGATCCCGCATCAGGTCCAGAATCTGCGCCTGGATGGTCACGTCGAGCGCGGTGGTCGGCTCATCGGCGATCAACAGCTTCGGGTTACAGGCCAGAGCGATCGCGATCATGACACGCTGCCGCATGCCGCCGGAAAGCTGGTGGGGATATTCCTTCACCCGCTTGTCCGGAGCCGGGATGCCGACGAGGCGCAGCATCTCCACCGCGCGCGCCTCGGCTTCCTTCTTGGACAGGCCCTGGTGCAACCGCAGCGCCTCGCCGATCTGCTGGCCGATGGAGAGCACCGGGTTCAGCGAGGTCATCGGCTCCTGGAAGATCATGCTGATCTCGTTGCCGCGGATGGCGCGCATCTCGCGGTCCGAGAGCTTCAACAGGTCCTTGCCGTTGAAGCGGATGGAGCCGGCGATCTTGCCCGGCGGCTCCGGGATCAGCCGCAGGATGGACATGGAGGTCACGGACTTGCCGCAGCCGGATTCACCGACGATGGCCACCGTCTCACCGGCTTCCACGGAAAAGGTCAGGCCATCCACGGCACGGTTGACGCCATCGGCCGTGGCGAAATGCGTCTGCAGGTTTTCGACTTCGAGGAGTGCCATGGTGCTTACACCCGCTTCGCCAGGCGCGGGTCGAGCGAATCCCGCAGGCCGTCGCCCAGCAGGTTCACCGCCAGCACGGTGATGGAAAGGAAGATCGCCGGGAAGAACACGATATAAGGCTTCACCTGCCACAGTGCCCGACCCTCGGCCATGATATTGCCCCAGGACGGGATGATCGGCGGCGTGCCGGCCCCGATGAAGCTCAGGATGGCTTCGGCGATCATGGCGCTGGCGCAGATATAGGTCGCCTGGACCGTCATGGGCGCCAGGGTGTTCGGCAGGATGTGCCGCCAGATGATGACAGGCGTTCGCGTGCCGGAGGCGATCGCCGCCTCGACATAGGGCTGCTCGCGCAGGCTCAGCACGACGCCACGCACCAGGCGGGACACGCGCGGGATCTCCGCGATGGTGATGGCCAGGATGACGTTGCCGACGGAGCCACGGGTCAGCGCCATCAGGGCGATGGCGAGCAGAATGGACGGGATCGACATCAGCCCGTCCATGACGCGCATGATGATGCTGTCGGCCCAGCGAATGAAGCCGGCCACGAGGCCGATGAACAGGCCGATCACCGAGGAGGCGATGGCCACGCCGAAGCCGACCATCAGCGAAACGCGGGTGCCGTACAGCACGCGGGAATACACGTCCCGGCCCAGCATGTCCGTACCAAACCACCAGCGCTCACCCGGCGGCCGGGTCCGCATGGCCGGAGCCAGGGCGGTCGGATCCTTGGTCCACAGGAAAGGCGCAAAGATGGCGATGGCCAACATCACCAGCAGCAGGAAGCCACCGATGGCAATGGTGGGGTAGCGATACAGGTAGCCGAGGAAGCCCTTCCGCGCGCGGCGGTCGGGCAGGATGTCCGGCATCTGGGGCGCCGCGGCGGGGGTTCCGCCGGGCGGAAGGACGGTGGTGCTCAATACCGGATCCTCGGGTCGAACAGGGTGTAGCTCAGGTCGATCAGCAGATTGACCAGCACGTAAACGAAGGAGAACAGCAGGATCACGCCCTGGATGACCGGATAGTCACGGCGCAGGATGGCATCCACTGTCAGGCGGCCCAGGCCAGGGATCGCGAAGACGCTTTCCGTGACGACCGCACCGCCGATCAGCAGCGCGACGCCGATGCCGATGACGGTGACGATCGGCACCGCCGCGTTCTTCAGCGCATGCAGGAAGAGGATGGTACGCTGCCCGGCGCCCTTGGCCCGGGCAGTGCGGATGTAATCCTGCTGCAGGATCTCCAGCATGGTCGCGCGCGTGATGCGGGCGATCAGGGCGATATAGACGCCGCCCAGGGAAATGGCCGGCAGAATCAGATTTTGCAGCCAGGGCCAGAAGCCATTTGAAATCGGCGTGTAGCCCTGCACCGGCAGCAAGTCGAACTCCAGCGCGAAAACATAGGCCAGCAGATAACCCACGACGAAAACGGGGACCGAGAAACCCAGAACGGCAAAGCTCATCACCAGCCGGTCGATCCAGGAGCCGGACTTCCAGGCAGCGACAACACCAAGCGGCACCGCCACACTGATGGCGAGGATCAACGTGACAACCATGAGCGACAGCGTCGGCTCGATCCGCTGCGCGATCATGCGCGTCACCGGCAGGTTGGTGAAAATGGACAAGCCAAGGTCACCGCGCACGATGTTCCAGGCCCACTCACCGAAGCGGATCAAGAACGGGCGGTCCAGCCCCAGGCTGGCACGAATCCGCTCCACGTCGGCAGGCGTCGCCTGGTCGCCGGCGATAACCGCCGCCGGGTCACCCGGCGCCAGGTACAAAAGGCTGAATACGAAGAGCGCGACAATCGCCATGACGGGAATCGTCGCGGCGACGCGTCGGATGGTATAGGCGAGCATGATAATCCGATCAGGTTTTTGAGACACCCCAGAAGAACGGCGCGGGCGCTTTCACGACACCCGAGATGTTCTTACGCCAAGCCTGGTAGGACAAGAAAAATCCCGTAGGCGCGAAGAGACCGAAGTCCACGGCAGCCGCGTTCATCTTGTCCACGGCCGCTTTCTCGCCAGCGAGGTCGCTGGCGGCGAACCATTCATCTCGCGCGGCTTCGATGGCGTCGCTCTTGGGCCAGCCGAACCAGGCGGCATCCCCGTTGGCACGCATCGCCGTATAGGGCGCGGGATTGATGCAATCGGCGCCGGCATGCCAGGTGTGGAAGATATGCCATCCCCCCTGCCCCGGCGGCGCCTTGACGGCGCGGCGGGACCCCACCGTGCCCCAGTCGGTCGCCACGAAATCCACGTTCATACCGATCTGCTTGAGGAGGTCCGCGCTGACATCGCCGAATGCCTTGGTGATCGGCTGGTCCTGGGCCACCAGCAGCGTGATCGGCTGGCCGCCATATCCAGCCTCAGCCAGCAGCTTCCGGGCGCCATCGATGTCGCGGCGGCCCTTCAGGATCTCGCCACCAGCCTCCGTGTAGAGTGAGGTACCGGGCGTGAAGAAGCCGCCCATCTCCTTCCAGAGGCTCTGATCCTCACCGACCAGGGCGCGCATGTAGTCTTCCTGCCTCAGCGCCATCAGGACGGCTCGGCGGGCGCGCGGGTCGTTGAAAGGCGGGTGCAGATGGTTCATCCGGAAGCTGCCCACATTTCCAAGCGGATCAGCGATATCCACTTCGATATTGCGGTTCCTCTTCAGGATAGGCACGAGGTCGGCGATAGGATTTTCCCACCAATCCACCTCGCCATTCTGCAATGCGGCGGAAGCTGTGGCGGGATCGGGCATCACCACCCATTCCACCCGGTCCACCAGCACCCGCTTGGCACCGGCGAGCCAACTCGGCGCCTCGTCACGCGATACATAACCATCGAACTTCGCGAAAACGGCCTTGGCACCCGGCACCCATTCCTCTCGCACGAAGCGGAAAGGGCCGGAGCCGACATACTCGGTGATCTGCTGGAAAGGATCGGTCCGCGCGATGCGCTCCGGCATGATGAAGGCACAGGGCGCGTTGTTCTTGCCCAGCGCCAGCAGCATCTTCGGATAGGGCTTCTTCAGGGACCAGCGGAAGGTACGGTCATCCACCGCCACCAGCTCGTTCTGCTGCGCGCGGATCATCTGGCCCATGGGGTCGCGCACGGCCCAGCGGTTCAGGCTGGCCACCACGTCGCGGGCGCGCACCGGCTCGTTGTCGTGGAACTTCAGGCCAGGGCGCAGCCTGAAGGTCCAGACCAGCCCATCGCCTGAAACCTCTTCCGCCTCGACCATCTGGCGGCGCGGAACGATCTCAGCATCGACCCCGTAGAGCGTGTCCCAGACCAGCAGAGATGCGTTTCGCACCACATACTGACTGCCCCAAATCGGGTCGAAATTGGCGAGGTTCGCCTGCGGCACGAAGCGGAGGGTTCGTGCCGCTGTGCCCTGGGCAAGCGCTGGGGCTGCCAGGCCGCCGGTCGATGCCAGAACGCCACCGGCCAGGCCGGTCTTCAGAAAGGACCTTCGTTCCATTGTCACTCTCACCCCGTTCGTCGCCGAAGCCAGGGCCCTGCGAGATGCATGGCCGGATCAGACAAACACCAAGCACATGCCGTGCCATGATGTCGCTACTGATGATCCACAGGAAAATGCGGTGCCTCTTGCTGAAGACACTGCGCTCCCTGCCTTAGAAAACGGCAAAGCCCGGGGTTCAGGCCCTCTTTACGTTCCAGAACAACGGCAGACCCTTCGGCACACCGGTCAGGTCACGCCGATAGGCCGTAGCCTGGAAGTACTGTCCCACGGGCAGATACGGCACGTCCTGCAAGGCCTGCAGCTGGATCTGCCGCCCGATCTCCTTCTGGGCGGCAAGGTCGGCTGCCTCGAACCAGGCATTGCGCAATTCTTCCAACTTGGGCGCCGTGGGCCAGCCGAACCATGCTGCCTGTCCGTGCCCACGTAGCGCCTGCTGCACACCTGGATTCACCATGTCCAGGCCAGCCCAGAAGGTGAAGAACATGCTCCACCCCCCCTTCTCCACCGGCTCCCGGCTCGCGCGCCGCTGCACCACCGAGCCCCAGTCTGTGGAAACGAATTCGACGTTCATGCCGCATTTCTGCAGCATATCGTGGCCCACCTGCGCCAGGGCATTGAGCGAGGGGAAGTCGGAAGCGGCGATCAGCACCACCTTCTCGCCTTTGTAGCCGGCGGCGGCGAGGTCCCGTTTCACCTTGTCGTAGTCGCGCGGGCTGGTCAGCACCTCCAGGCCGGCATCGCTGGCCAGCGGCGTCTCCGGCGGGAAGACACCGACGCCATCGCGCCAGAGCTTGCGGTCAGTGCCGATCACCGCCGTCATGAAGTCTTCCTGGCTCACCGCCCCCAGCAGCGCGCGGCGGATAGCCGGGTTGTTGAAGGGCGGATGCAGGTGGTTGAAGCGTGCCATGCCCACCAGACCCGTCGGGTCGGGTATCTCCAGCACGATGTCGCGGGAGCGGCGCAGCACTGGCTGCAGGTCCCCCGTGGGCTGCTCCCACCAGTCCATTTCGCCGTTCTGAAGCGAGGCTGCTGCTGTGGCGGCATCCGGCATCACATGCCATTCGACGCGATCGAAATGCACGTGTTTCGGGCCGGCGGTCCAGCTGGAGGTGCCTTCTGCGCGAGGCACATAGTCGGCGAACTTCTCATAGACGATGAGGCTGCCGGGCACCCGCTGATCCTGCCTGAAGCGGAAGGGGCCGGAGCCGATGACCTCCTTCACGGCCGTCGCCGGGTCCGTCTGGGCCAGGCGCTCGGGCATGATGAAGCAGACGGGCGTGGAAGGCTTGGCCAGCGCTTCGAACAACAGCGGGAAAGGCCGCTTCAGGCGGAAGGCGATGGTCCTGTCATCGCTGGCCGAAAGGTCGTCCAGAACCGAGAACAGCACCTGCCCCAAGGCATCCCGTGCCGCCCAGCGGCGGATGGAAGCCACGGCGTCGCTGGCCCTGACCGGCTCTCCATCGTGGAACTTCATGCCGGGGCGCAGCGTCATGGTGACACGCTTGCCGCCGTCCTCCACCGCATGGCCCTCGACCATCTGCGGCTGCGGCTTGAAGTTCTCGTCCATGCCATAGAGCGTGTCCCACACCATATAGGCATGGTTACGGCTGACATAAGCGGTGGTGATGATGGGATCGACTACAGCCAGATCCGCCTGGGCGATGAACTTCAACGTCCGGGCGCTGGCGCGCTGAGCCACGGAGACGCGTGGGAGGGCAGAACTCATGGCGGCACCCGCGGCGCCGGCGAACAACTGGCGTCTGAGCATTCGTTTAGCTTCTCCCACCCATGCGAATCTTGCGGGACGGAGGGAAGCCGACCCCTGGTTCCGACGCAAGAGGTAATCGGTATGCTACCCCTTGGCAGCCCTGTGCCAGCTGCCTATGCCGTGGCATGCCATTGATCCCCCTGCCTGGCCGTTTCAGCCCCCGGCATCTCGCACTGATGGGCGAGTTCCTGCGCTTCGGCGTGGTCGGAACGCTCGGCTTCCTGGTCGATACCGCCATGCTTTACGCGGCGCTGTCGCTGGGGACGGGGCTCTACCTTGGGCGGGTGATTTCCTATGTTGCGGCGGCTTCCACGAACTGGGCGCTCAACCGCGCCTGGACCTTCCGGCAGGCGGACCGCAGCCGCCGCAGCCGCCAGTGGACCATGTTCCTGCTGGTCAACCTGCTCGGCTTCGCCATCAATTATGGGACCTACATATTATTAGTGACCTACTGGCCAGTAGCGTCCAGGCATCCTGTAGTTGCGGTCGCGGCAGGCGCGATAGCAGGACTTGGCGGTAATTTTTTGCTTAGTCGCCGCTTTGTCTTTCACACGGTCCGCACCGGAAGCATCACAGGAAGTTGACGATAAATCTTTTTAAATGGTGCAACGCACCCCATGCGGGACTACAAGGGCCTCCATCAGCAATTTCGAAGCTGCGGCCTGGCTGGATGGACAATAGAGCCTTTACGAGATCTTGGCTATTAAGGGTTCATGGTCTTCTTCCCGGCGAGGCGCACGGAGTTCCCGGCTGCATGTCTTTTTCCGCCGTCGTTCCGGCCTTCCGAGGCTGAGAGAACACGAACCGCATGAACGCGTCATCCCGCATGCCTGGCGTCGAGATCGATTCCAGCAATCTTCTGTCCCGCGCCATCGCCGCCTGCCGCCGCGAGTTCGTAGCCGTCGGCCTCTTCAGCGGCGTGGTGAACCTGCTGCAGCTGACCGTGTCACTGTATATGATGCAGGTCTTCGACCGGGTGCTGGCCACCCGCAGCCTTGATACGTTGCTCTTCCTGACCGTCATCGCCGTTGGCGCCATCCTGCTGCTGGCGGTTCTGGAGGCGGTGCGTGGCCAGGTGATGCAGCGCGCTGCGGCATGGATCGAATCGCGCGTGGCACCGGAGGGTTTCGAGCGCGCCCTGGAAGCCCAGCTACGCGGCCGCCCCTACCGGATGGAAGCGTTGCGCGACCTCGGGGTCTGCCGCTCCTGGCTCGGCTCCACCGGCGCCCTGGCCGTCTACGACGTGCCCTGGGTGCCGATCTATCTCGGCGCTATTTTTGTGCTGCATCCCATCATGGGCTGCATTGCCCTCGGTGGCGCGGTGCTGCTGTTCGGCCTCACCCTGCTGAATGAGTTCACCACCTCCGCCCTGCTGCGGCAGGCCAGCACCGCCAGCATGGCGGCGCAGCGCCGGGCGGATGCCATCGCCCGCAATGCCGAGGTGATCGACAGCATGGGCATGGGCAATGCCGTGATGCGGCACTGGCGGGACAGCATGTCCCAGGCCACTGCCCCGCAGCAGAAGGCAGCCGACCGTGCCGCCATGTTGCTCTCGGCCACCAAGTTCTTCCGCCTCGCGGTGCAGCTCGCCGTGCTGGGCATCGGCGCCTACCTGGTGCTGCAGCAGGAGCTGACGTCTGGCGCTTCGATCGCCGGCTCCATCATCATGGGCCGGGCGCTGGCACCGGTGGAGCAGCTGATCGGCGGCTGGAAGGGGCTTGTTCAAACCCGCCAGGCCCTGAAGCGCCTGAAGGTCTTCCTGTCCATGCCGCGCATCCGCCCGCCGGGCCTGCCGCTGCCCGAGCCCACCGGCCGCGTTGCCGCCGAGCGCGTCGCCTATGCCGTGCCGGGCCAGCCCATGGCCATCATCAAGGGCGTCTCCTTCACCCTGGAGCCCGGTGAGAGCCTGGCCATCATCGGCCCTTCCGCCGCCGGCAAGACCACATTGATCCGCCTGCTGATCGGCACGCTGGCACCGACCGCTGGCAATGTTCGGCTGGATGGCGCCGATGTCTTCACTTGGAAGCGGGAGGATTTCGGCCGCCATATCGGCTACCTGCCGCAGGACGTGGAACTGTTCGACGGCACCGTGTTCCAGAACATCGCCCGCATGGCCGATGCCGACCCGGAGACGGTTTTCGCCGCGGCCCGGCTGGCCGGCTGCCATGAGATGATCCTGCGCCTGCCGCAGGGCTATGACACCGAGATCGGCGAGGGCGGCCAGCACCTCTCCGGCGGCCAACGCCAGCTGGTCGGGCTGGCCCGCGCCATGTTCGGAAACCCCAAGCTGGTGGTGCTGGACGAGCCCAACTCCAACCTCGACGGCGACGCCGAGGCCGCCTTGCAACGCGGGGTCGAGGCCCTGAAGGAACGCGGCACCACCGTGGTGCTGGTTTCGCATCGCCCCGCCCTGGTCCAAGGGGTGGACAAGGTCCTGCTGCTGAAGGATGGCGCCGCGGAAATGTTCGGCCCGCGTGCCGAGGTGCTGCGCCGCCTGATGCCGCCGCCCCGTCCGGCCACCGCCGCAACTCAACAGGCCGCCGGCCGTCTGGCTCCGGGAGGCACCGCATGAGCATCACCACCACATCGGACGCGAAGTCCCCAGCCCTGCCGGGCCGTCCCGGCCTGCCGCCGCTTTCGCCCGGCCACATGAACGACAGCCGCCCACGCACCTCGGGTGCCGTATGGCTGGGCATCGTGGCGATCGTGGTCTTCTTTGGTGGCTTCCTGGCCTGGTCGGTGCTGGCGCCCCTGGCAGAGGCCGCTATCGCTCCCGGCCAGATCCGCAGCGAAGGCAACCGCCGCACCATCCAGCACCTGGAAGGCGGCATCGTGCGCGAGATCCTGGTGCGGGATGGTGACCAGGTGAAGGCCGGGCAGGTGCTGATGCGCCTGGGCGATGCCCAGTCGGCCGCCAATCTGGAGACTCTGGTGGGACAGCGCTGGGCGCTGCTGGCGCAATCCGCCCGCCTGAAGGCCGAGCACCAGAGCGCCAGCGAAGTCGCCTTCCCGCCCGAGTTGCTCTCCGCCAATGACCCGCGAGCGCTGGAGGCCATGACCGGCCAGCGCACGCTCTTCGCTGCCCGCCAGGCCAGCTTGGTGAGCCAGATCCAGGTCCTGGACGCCCGCATCGCCCAGCACGAGGCCACCGCCGTCTCCGCCCAGGCGCAGATCGGCAGCCAGAAGCGGCAGCTGGAGCTGATCAAGCGCGAGGAGAACGATGTCCGCACCCTGGTGGCCCAGGGCCTGGAGCGGATGCCGCGCCTGCTGGCGCTGCAGCGCAATGCCGCCTCGCTCGAGGGCAACCTGCAGGACCTGATCGGGCAGACCGAGCGCGCCGCCGCCGCGGCCGAGGAAGCCCGCAGCCAGATGCGGCAGGTGCGCGACCAGCGGCTGGCCGAGGTCTCCACGGAGGCGCGTGAAGTCAGCGTGCGGTTGAACGAGGCCGAGGAGAAGCTGCGCGCCGCCCAGGACGTGGTGACCCGCCGTGACATCGTGGCGCCGGAGGATGGCACCATCATCGCCAGCCGCTTCTTCAACCTTGGCGCGGTGGTCCGGGCCGGGGAGCCGGTGATGGAGCTGGTGCCCAGCCATGACCGGCTGGTGGCGGAAGTGCAGCTCTCACCCAGCGACATCGACGTGGTTTATCCCGGCCTTCAGGCGGAGATCCGCCTGCCTGCCTTCAAGCAGCGGCTGGTGCCCTTCCTGCATGGCCATGTCACCTACGTCGCCAGCGACGTGACGATGGATGACCGCACCCGCGCCAGCCACTATCGTGTGCAGGTGACGGTGGACCAGGAGCAGCTGGCCCGCTTGAAGGATGTGGAACTCCGTGCTGGCATGCCGGTGGAAGCCCAGATCCAGACCGGTAGCCGCAGCTTCTTCCGCTACATCGCCCAGCCGGTGTTCGACAGCTTCCATCGCGCCTTCCGCGAGCAATAATCAGTCCAAGGAGATCCGATGCCTGATCAACCGACCGTCTTCGCCGATGGCATCCTCGATGCGAGCGTCAATTTCGGCGTGGCGCGGCTGACGCTGGCACAAACCAAGGCGGATGGCTCCCCCGCCGCCTGCGGGCAGTTGGTGATCCCGGTGGTGCAGCTTCCGGCCTTCACCAATGGCCTGCTGACCCTGCTGAAGCAGATCGACGCCAAGGTGAAACAATCGCAGGCGCAGCAGCCCGGCAATGCGGCCCCGGCCGCTTCGCCTGGCGAGGCGGACGCGATGCCCGGCGCCTTCCGCTTCTCGGGTAGCTGAGGCCTGGCAGACAGGCGGCGCGGCACGCTCGCCGTCTGGCTTCCGGATAGCCGGTCTTGACCCTTAAGCTTCGGCATCTCCTCTGGCTTCTGCTTGCCACGCCTCTGCCGGAGGCACCGGCCTTGGCTGCAGATCCGCCGCCCAGCACCTGGGCGGCGGTGAGCAGACCGACCTCGGACACTCCACAGTCGATCGGCACGCACGGGCTTGGCTGTATCGCCGGCGCCGTGGCCATGCCGGCGGAGGGGCCGGGATGGGAGATGGTGCGTATTTCGCGTAACCGCTTCTGGGGGCACCCGGCCTTGACCGGGATGCTACGTGACCTGAGCGCCGCAGCCCGCCGCAACGGGCTGCCGCCGCTATGGATCGGGGATCTCGGGCAGCCCCGCGGGGGACGGATGCCCTGGGGTCATGCAAGCCATCAAATCGGGCTTGATGCAGATATATGGCTCGATGTCACCCAGCGGGGAGCAACGTCCAGGACAGCGCGCGAAGCCATCGAGGTCCCTTCCCTCGTCCGCCGGGACGGCCATGATGTCGAACCCGGTCTCTACTCCCCACGCCATGTGACACTGATCCGCCTGGCCGCCGAGCAACCGGGCGTGGATCGTATCTTCGTCAATCCGGCCATCAAGCGGGCGCTGTGCCTTAGCCATGCGGGTGAGCCCTGGCTGCGCCGGGTGCGCCCCTGGCACGGCCATGACTCTCATATGCATGTCCGGATGCGCTGCCCCGCCGGGCAGCGTGGTTGCCAGGATCAGGCGCCGGTGCCACCAGGGGATGGCTGTGACTCGAGCCTGGACTGGTGGTTCGCCCCCAGGCCCAGCCAACCCGCACCGGCTCCCCGCCCGCCCGCGGCGGCGCCACGCTTGCCAGCGGCTTGCGCCGGTGTCGTGGCGGCGCCTTAGCCTCAGCCCCGCAACTCGGTGGCCAGCACCGGGTTGTCCGTGGCCACGGCGTCAAGCCGCAGGGAGAAGGCCTTCTTCAGCGTTTCCGCATGGTTGGCGCCCCAGGCGCCCAGCCGCAGGCCGGCGGCACGGAAGCGGTCGCAGAGTTCCGCATCCAGCGCCACCACATCGGTCTCCACCATGTTGAAGCCATAGGCCCGCGCGACCGCGATCACGCCCTCCGCCCCCACCGCCTGCAGCAGGCGGCGCTCGAAGAGCCAGATCACGCCCGCCAGCCCACCGGCTTGCTGGGCAGCGGCGGCGACCTCGGCGTCGAAGGCGATGATGCGGCATTGGGAGCGGATGCCCGCCTTATCCAGGACAGCGAGGCTGCGGTCCAGCAGGCCAGGGTAAGCCGCGCCGGTAATGTCGGGCTTCACCTCCACCTGAAGCTGCATGGATTTGCCGGTGAACAGGGTGGCGACCTCGGCCAGCGTTGGGATGGTCCCGCCACGGCCGCCGCGCAGCCGGATTTGTCCCAGGGCTTCAGCGGAAAGCGCAGCGACCGAGCCCTGTGCCTCCGTGGTCCGTTGCAGTACCGGATCGTGGATCACGACCGGAATCCCGTCGGCGGAGAGATGCACATCGCACTCCGCCTGCTCGATGCCCAGCATCAAGCTGTTCCCAAAGGCTTCTAGGCTATTCTCGGGCCAGAGGAAGGTGCCCCCGCGATGGCTGACGATGTCGGCTTGGTAACGATTCGGCATAGGACGGTTCGGTAGCTCTTTAGCTGTTACAGGTTGTTGTTGGCTTTGCTGCGGACGCACTGTGGCGGTTGGTTCCGCGCACGAGATCTTGTAGTCTGTTTCTCGTCATCGCTACGGCGGCCGGGCATGAGGATCAGAACGATGTTTGCCATCTCTTCGGCCCGCATGCTTCGTTGGAGTCGTGCGCTTCTCCTGCTCGGTGTCTTCGGCGCCGCGCTGCACGGCCGGGCTCGGGCGGCAGATGAGCCACTGCGTCTCAAGATCGTTGGTGGCTTGGCCGATGTATCGCAATACGTTCGGTTCGAGGAGCCCTTCTGGCGCAAGCGGATCAGCGAGCTGACGAATGGCCGCGTGGCGGGTGAGATCGCCCCTTTCGACCGCGCCGGCTTCCGCGCCGAGGAAATGCTGCAATTGATGCGCCTCGGCGTGGTGCCCTTCGGCACCGCCCTTCTGGCCATCGTTTCCTCCGAGGAGCCGGAGTTCAACGCGGTGGATCTGCCCGCGCTGAACCCTGACCTGGCCAGCCTGCGTCAGACGGTGCGGCTCTACCGGCCGCACCTGAAACAGATCCTCCAGGAGCGCTACGGCATCGAGCTTCTGGCCGTCTATACCTACCCGGCGCAGGTCACCTGGTGCCGCCGCCCCTTCACCGGGCTGGGCGATCTGACGGGGCGCCGGGTCCGCACATCCTCCGTCGGCCAGACCGAGATGTTCGAGGCACTGGGTGCCACACCGGTCGTTATTCCCTTCGCCGGTGTCGTGCAGGCGATGAAGGCGGGCGTGGTGGAATGTGCCGTGACCGGTACGCTCTCCGGCCTGGCGGTCGGCTTGCAGGAAGTCACCAGCCATATCCATTCCATGGCCCTGACCTGGGGTGTCTCGGTCTTCGGCGCGAACCAGGAAGCCTGGCGCGCGCTACCGCAGGAGGTCCGCGACACCATCCGCAAGGGCCTCGCCGAGCTTGAGGACAATATCTGGGAGAGTGTGGCGCGCGAGTCAGGCGACGGGCTCGATTGCAGCGCCGGCAAGCCCAGTTGCGGCGGTGGCCCTCGCGGCAGCCTGAACATCGTTCCGGTGACTCCCGCGGACGACGCCCGCCGCCGGAGTCTGCTGGTGCAGACCGTTCTTCCCCGCTGGGTGGACCGCTGCGGTGCGGACTGCGCCGACGCCTGGAACCGCTACCTCGGACCAACTCTCGGCATCCCCGCCCATGCGAATTGACATGCCGCATTCCCGGCGGCTGCGGCTGGCCGTCATCTTCGGTGTTGCCACTCTCTTGCTGGCACAATGGGTAACCACTGGCCTGCTTGTCAGCCGGGCACGGGAGGCAGCCAGGAGTGCTGCTTCCGACACGGTGCAGCGCATCGCGCGTGCCGTCGAAGCCTCGCTGAACCGCAACCTCGTATCCGTGGATGCGATGCTGGCGGGGCTGCCGCCGATCCTTGCCTCCCTGTCGGCCGATGGCACATTGGACATGACGGTGGTCAACCGCGTGCTGCGCGAGTTGAACAACCAGAACTTCACGTTCCGGGATGTTCTGCTGGTGCGGCCGGATGGCAATCCTGTCGCTTCCGGCCTCGCCGTGTCGCGTCGCCGTCCACTGCCTACCTCGTTGACATCGTCCTTCTTCGAAAGCGGCTCGCGTGCCGGGCAGGTGCTGATCGGCGGACCGTTCCGCAATCCGGCTACTGGCGAATGGGCATTGTTCCTGGCCCGCCGCATCAGCCTGCCACAGGCGGGGCCGCTGATCGCCGTGGCGGAAGTTCCGGTTCCGGTTATCAGTACGCTGCTGGCCGTCAGTGGCGAAGGTGCCGGGCTACGCATCGCGCTCGAGCGCGACGATGGTACGCTCATGGCCAGCCTGCCGCATGACGAGACGCTGATCGGCCATAAGCTGCTGCCGCCCTCAGCCGAACGCCTGACACAACAGGATGGTGGCGAGGTCTTCACTTCCGTGAGCCGCTTCGACGGCTCCCACGTCATCTCCGCCGTGCGGCCGACGCTCTATCCCACGCTGTCTCTGGCCGTCAGCATGCAGCTCGATTCCGCCCTGGCGGGTTGGGAGCGGGAGCGCACCCGAGCCTACATGATCTCCGCTGGCTTCGCGGCGCTGGTGATGGTCATCGCCGCGACCCTGATCCTGGCACTGCGGCAGCGGGAGAAGGTGGAAGCCGAGCGCAGCCGCTGGCGCGCGACGCTGGAGAATGCCATCGATTCGATGACCGATGGTTTCGTCATGTGGGATGCCAATGACCGGCTGGTGGCCTGCAACAGCCGCTACAAGGACTTCTACCGCGTCAGCGCGCCGTTCATCAGGCCGGGCGCGCATTTCGACGATATCATGCGGGAAGGCTTCAAGCGCGGCCAGTATCCGCAGGCAGGCGAGGATGTTGACGCCTTCCTGGAAGAGATGCGCTTGTGGCACCGAGGGGAGAACCGCCCCATGGAACGCCTGCTCCCCGATGGTCGCTGGGTGCTGATCACGGAGCGCGCGACACCCGGTGGCGGCACGGTTGGCATCCGCACCGACATCACCGAAATCAAGCGCACCATCGATGATCTGGCAGCGGCGCGCGACGCCGCCGCTGCCGCCGGTGAAGCCAAGAGCCAGTTCCTGGCTCGCATGAGCCATGAGCTGCGGACGCCGCTGAACAGTATCCTTGGTTTCGCGCAGGTTCTGATGAACGACCCGCGCGTCACGGCGGACCAGAAGGAACAGCTGCAAACTCTGCATGATGCCGCTCGCCACTTGCTCGATCTGGTGAACGGCCTTCTCGATCTCTCCAAGATCGCGGCGGGTCGGCTGGAGATGCGCCCGGCACCCACGGAGCTGCGCCCCCTGTTGGAACGCTGCATCACGCTGATGGGGCCGGAGATCGTCCGCAAGGAACAGCGGTTCCATCTGGATGTGCGGGTCGGCACGCCGCAGGCCGTGATGGCGGACCCGACGCGGGTGCGGCAGCTTCTGCTGAATCTCCTGTCGAATGCTGTGAAGTTCACCCCGGAACAGGGGGAGATCTGGCTACGCGCCATACCGCTGGAGGAAGGCAAGATCCTCCGCCTGGAGGTGCAGGATAGCGGGCCCGGCGTTCCGCCCGAGCAGCAGCACATGCTGTTCCAGGATTTCGTCCAACTGGCGGCCCCGACGACTGGCAACGATGTTGGCACCGGGACGGGGTTGGGCCTTGCCATCGCCTCGCAGTTGGCGGCCCTGATGGGTGGGCGCATCGGCTGTGATAGCCCTCCTGAAGGTGGTGCCCTCTTTTGGGTGGAACTGCCCCTGCACGAGGTGGAACTGTCCGGCCAGAACGTTACCTCGGCCCCGACCACATCCGCCACGGAAGCGGAACCGGCGCTCCAGGCAGCCGCCCCGGCCAGGATTCCTGCGCAGAACACGCCGCTCCGTGTGCTGGTCGTCGACGATGTCGCCGCCAACCGGCTCGTGGCACGCGCCATGCTCACCAGCGCCGGGCATCATGTAACCTTGGTCGAAGACGGCTCGGCAGCGCTTGCCGCGGTGCAGGCGGAGGATTTCGACCTGGTGCTGATGGACCTGCAGATGCCGGTCATGGATGGATTGGAAGCCACCCGGCAGATCCGCAAGCTCGCTCCGCCGCAGAGTCAGGTTCCTATTGTCGCGGTGACCGCCTCGGTGCTGCCGGAGCAGGTGGAGGCCTGCAAGGCGGCCGGCATGGATGCGCATCTTTCGAAGCCGATCGACCGTGAAAGCCTGCTGCGGATGGTAGCCGGCTTCGGCCGCCGCACGGCAACGGCGCCGGTAGCTGTGGCCGCTGGCCAGTCGCCCGTTTTAGACCTTGTGGCTTTCGGGGCCCTGACACGCGACCTTGGCGCCGCCGCGCCGGCCGTGATGTCCGAATTCGCCGTGGAACTGCGCAGGGGCGCTGAAGTGCTCAACGCCTTGAATGCCGGTACGGAGGCAACGCAGATGCGCGCCGCCATCCATCGGCTGACCGGCGTGTCGCGTACTCTCGGCGCGGCGCGGCTGGTGCAGGCACTGGAAGTGCTGGGCCGCAGCCTGGGCGGTGACACGGTCGAGGAAGCCCTGGTGCAGGTGCGCGCCGCTCTGCAAGAAACGCTGCCCGAGGTTCTCCGCTGGCTGGAAACCGCCCCTGTGGCCGAGGCCGCACGGGACGGCGACAACTAAGGTAGATTTGCCAGCCGCTCGCCCAGCATCGCGAAGAAGCCATCGGCATCCAGCGTTTCCAGTAGCCGCACATGGGGTGCCGCGCCGCTGCGGCCCCAGCGGTCGATATGCGTGCGGCCGCGGCCGGGTCCGCTGCCGCATTCCACCTGCACCGCCACATCCCGCGCGGTGAAGAGGTCTGGCTTGACGACCCAGGCGAGGGCACAGGGGTCATGCAGCGGATGGCCACGGAAACCAAGGCGCCGCGATGCAGGAACGGCCTCCATGACATCGCAGCAGGCAGCGAGGCAGCAACCACCGCCCTGAGTTCGCAGGATGGCGATGCGGTCCGGCGTCACCAGGGCCTGGGCAGTCAGTTCCAGCGTCACCAGCGTTGTGGGGCGGCCCGCCGCGAGCAGGATGGCGAGGGCCTCGGGGTCCATGGCGGCATTGAACTCGGCGCCGGGTGTCCAGTTCCCCTCGCCCACCGCGCCTGTCATCAGCACAATTTCTTCCACCCGGTCAGCCAGGCCGGGTTCGGTGGCCAAGGCCAGAGCCAGGTTGGTTGCGGCAGCGATGCCCAGCAAGGTCACCGATCCAGGCGCTGCCTGACGCAGCAAGCCGCGGATGGCATCGGACGCGACGCCAGGGGTTGCTGCCGGCCCCTGCGGCAGCCGGATTCCCGCCAAGCCGTCGGCGCCATGCACCTTCACATCCGCGCGGAAGGTGCCCAGCAGCGGGCGGTCGGCGCCGGCCACCAGGGGGATCTTCTGGCCGGTCAGGCCAATGATGGCGCTGGCGTTGCCGAGGGTACTGGCCAACCCCGCGTTGCCGCCAGCCACCGTGACCAGCGGCACCTCGATCTCCGGCGAAGCAAGGGCCAGCCAGAGGGCGATGGCGTCATCCGTGCCGGGGTCGCAGTCAATGATGACGCGGCGGGTCATGCCGGCAGTTCCGCCTCGACGATGCTGGCCAGGAAGGCGGCGCCGGTCGTCAGCGCCTCGTCATTGAAATCGAAGTGCGGATTATGGTGGAAGCCCGCGGGATGCGCCGGGGCGCCGGTGCCCAGCCAGGCATAGGCGCCGGGGCAGGCCTCCAGCATCGCGGAAAAGTCCTCGCCAGCGGTGATGGCGGGATAGTCATCCATCGCCCGGGCAGCGCCAACCGTAGCAGCGGCGGCGCCATGCATGGTGGCCGCCTGTGCGGCATGGTTCACCGTGGGCGAGAGGCGGCGGGTATAGGTGTAGTCCACCGCCACGTCATGAGTGGCGGCCATGCCTTGCGCGATGGCGCCGATACGTTGCTCCAGCAGGTCACGCGTGGCGGCGGTCAGGGCGCGGGCGGTGCCGCGCAGCAGCACCTCGGCGGGAATGACATTGGGTGCATCGGCATGGCCGGCCGCCATGTGGCCCAGGCTGACGACGCCAGCACCCATCGGGTCCAGTTCGCGGGAGACGATGTTCTGCAGGGCAACCACGAATTGTGCCGCCGCCAGCGTGGCATCGGTGCCCAGGTGAGGCTTGGCGCCATGCGTGCCGCGCCCCTGGAACACCGCCTGCCATGTGTCGGAGGAAGCCAGCACCGGCCCCTTCGGCACCGCGATGGTGCCCAGCGGCAGGCCCGGCAGGTTGTGCAGGGCATAAACAGCGTCAACGGGAAAGCGGTCGAAAAGCCCTTCGGCCACCATGCGTTGTCCGCCGCCACGGGATTCCTCAGCAGGCTGGAAGACGAAATGCACGGTGCCGGCGAAGCCATCCCGATGGCTTGCCAGCCATTTGGCCGCGCCCAGCAGCATGGCGGTATGCCCATCATGCCCGCAGGCGTGCATCTTGCCTGGGATGGTGCTGGCATAGGCAACGCCTGTCGCCTCGGTCATGGCCAGGGCATCCATGTCCGCGCGCAGCGCTATGGCGCGGTTGCCGGGGCAGCCGCGCAACGTGCCCACGATGCCGGTTACCGCCAGCCCTTCCTCCACCGTGATGCCCGCGGCGCGCAACTCGGCGGCGACGAAGGCGGCGGTGCGCCGCTCCTCGAAGCCAAGCTCGGGATGCGCATGCAGGTCCCGCCTCCAGTTGGTCATCAAGGGGGCAAGGGCGGCGAGCGCCTGGGGCGTGGGCATGGCTGATCCTCGAAGCAGGCTGGGCGTGTCATGATGCGTTGCAGCAGGCGGGGCACCATGCCAGTTTGCGCCCCTGCGGACCACCCGCCCCTCCCATGCTTCTCCGGAGATCGCCTCCCGATGTCCCGCCCGCGTACCGGCCTGTTTGCGGCCGCTCTTGCCGCCTTTCCTCTTCTCGCTGCCTCGGCGATCACCGCACAGGCGCAGGACACGCTGCGGATCGGCATGGAATCCGGCCCAACCAGCCTGGACCCGCATTACGCCAGCATCATCACCAATATCGCCTTCAGCCGGCATGTCTTCCAGCCGCTGATGGAGCAGGATGCGCGGCAGGTCCTGCGCCCCGCCATCGCGAAGACCTGGCGCGCGGTGGATGACCTGACCTGGGAGATCGCGCTGGACCCCGCGGCCCGCTTCCATGACGGTGCGCCGGTGACGGCGGAGGATGTGGCCTTCACGCTCTCCCGCGCCGGGGACGTGCCGAATTCCCCCTCATCCTTCCGGGTCTATACGCGACCCATCGCCTCGGTGGAGGCGATGGATGGCACCACCATCCGCATCCGCACCAGCACGCCGACGCCGCTGCTGCCCAACTACCTCTCGCTCATCATGATCGTCTCCAAGAAGCATGGAGAGGGCGCGAGCACCAACGACTACAATTCCGGCAAGGCGATGATCGGCACCGGGCCGTACCGCCACGTCTCCTGGCAGCCGGGTAGCCCACTGCTGATGGAACGCAACGCGGACTTCCACGGCAAGGCCGCTGCCTTTGACCGTGTCGAGTTCCGTCCGCTGGCCAATTCCGGCGCACGCGTCGCGGCACTGAATGCCGGCGACATGGATCTCATCGAGATCGTGCCGCCAGACCAGTACGCGAAGTTCCAGAAGGACCAGCGCTTCAGCGTGGCGGAGAGCCCCTCGAACCGCCTGCTCTTCCTGACCTTGGACAGCGACCGCGAGAACAGCCCGCATGTGCGCGGCCGGGACGGCTCCGCCATCCCCAATCCACTACGGGATGCGCGGGTCCGCAAGGCGCTGTCCATGGCCATCAACCGCGAGGCGCTGACCACTCGCGTGCTGCAGGGCCAGGGCAAGCCAGCCGGCGACCTGGGGCCGGAAGGCTATTTCGGCGCCTCGGCCGACATGGCGCCGGAGCCCTTCAACCTGGAAGGTGCCCGGAAGCTGCTGGCCGAGGCAGGTTATCCCAACGGCTTCAGCGTGCAGCTGAACGGCCCTAACGACCGCTTCGTGAATGACGAGCAGGTGGTGCAGGCCATTGCCCAGATGTGGACCCGCGCCGGCCTGCAGACGACGGTGGAGACGCGGCCGCGCGGCGTCTGGCTCTCGGAAGCCGCCCAGCTGAAGTATTCCGTGAACCTGGCCGGCTTCTCGCCGAACCCGGAAGTCCTGGGAATGCTGGAGACGCAGATCCACACCTGGGACACCAAGCTGGGCCTGGGTACCGCCAACCGTGGCCGCTTCAGCAATCCAGAGATCGACGCCATCATCCAGCGTGCCCGCCAGACCATGGGCAACGCGGAACGCGAGAAGCTGACGCAGCAGGCTACCCGCATGGCCATCCGCGATCAGACGGCGCTGATCCCGCTCTACTTCGCGGTCAATACCTGGGCAATGAAGAAGGGTCTGTCCTACGAGGCCCGTACCGACGAGATGACGCTGGCTACCAGCGTCTCTCGCGCGCCCTGAGGCAGGGCTCCGGCTCATGGCAGGCAAGAGCGGCGCCTCGGAAGGACGCAGCGGGCCGAACCTGGTGCAAGGCATCGAACTGGCACCGCTCAGCCCACCTGCCAATCTGACGGCGGAGCTGGTCCGCCGCCTATCTGCCGAGATCCGGGCCGGACGCCTCCGCCCCGGGGACCGGCTGCCGACCGAGCAGGCACTGATGCGGCAGGCGGGTGTTTCCCGCACCGTGGTGCGGGAGGCCGTCTCGGCGCTGCGGGCGGAGGGACTGGTGATGACGCGGCAAGGCGTCGGCGCTTTCGTCGCCGATCCGGCCGCACGCGGGCAGGTGCGGATCGACCCCACGGAGATGCAGTCCCTGGCCGATGTGCTGCAGGTCATCGAACTGCGCATCGCCATCGAAACGGAGGCCGCCGGCCTTGCTGCCGAGCGGCGGGACGAAGCCGCGCTGGCCCGCATCGAGGCCGCGGCCGACGCTTTCGCCCAGGCGGTGGATGCCGGGGAGAATGCTGTGGCACAGGACCTGGAATTCCACCGTGCCATCTTCGCCGCGACAGGCAACGGCTTCTTCCCACGCTTCCTGGAATTCCTGGGGCCGCTGCTGATCCCCCGCCAGACCGTACGCCCGTACCTGGAGGACGGCGCCGCGCGCGCGACCTATCTCTCCCGCGTGCGGGAGGAGCATGGGCAGATTGCCACTGCCATTGCCGCCGGCCAGTCAGGCCAGGCGCGGATCGCGATGCGCCGCCACCTGACTGCCAGCCGGGACCGCTATGCCCGTATCGCCAAGGCCGCCAGGGATCAGTAGGTCGGGATTTCCGGCACCTCGGCCAGATAGGCCAGCACCGAACGCGCCAGAGCCTCGACATCCTCGATGGTCGTGAATTCGTCGGGGCCGGTTGGTGTGCAGGCGGCGCGGCGCAGGCCGCCCAGGAGCAGTTCCTGCACCCCCGCCTGCTGCACAAAGCCCAGAGGAGAGCCCTCCCGGCTGCCGAGGCGCCGGAACCTGCCCATGGGGTAGCCGAAACCCCAGTTCAGCGCCTCCTGCCATCGGGGCCAGTTGGGCCCACGGTCGGGATTCTGCACCGGGGCGCAATGGCCGGACAGCACCGTCTGCACATTCAGATGCCCGGCGTTGACGCAGCCTTCGTGGACGGCAGCCTGCAATTCGCCCAGCACAGACCGGAAATCTTCCCGCGCCGTGTAGCTGCGGCTCAGCAGCAGGTTGCAACTGGCTGGCCACTCAGCGCCCGGCGTGCCGCCATGGATGCTGGTGACGGCCAATGCCGCCGGCGGCTCCTCCTGCCCTGCCTCTCCGGCACGCGATTCGATTTCCTGCTTCAGGCGCAGCAGGCGCGCCATCAGCGGTGCCATGGCCTCGACCGGGTTCACCACCGCCATGGAGCCTTCGGGCGGCTCAAGGCCTTCGACAGAAACGGAAAGGTGGATGCTGCCCAGGCTGCCCGACCAGATGCGAGGCGTCGCAGGCCCATCCAGGCACATCAGATGGCCTTCCACCAGCCCTTCCGCCGCCATGCGGCGCAGCGCCACATGATGGCCGTCGTCACGATCCGCGCAGAAGATCAGCACCGGATCGTAGCTCAGCCCGAGGCCAACGGCATCGGCGGCCCGCAGCGCGGCCCAGACCGCGGCAATGGCGCCCTTCATCTCGGTCGTACCGCGGCCATAAAGGCGGCTGCTCTGTCGCGTCAACGCGAAGGGCGGGCGGGTCCATCCCTCGCCCGCCGGCATGCTGTTCATGCGGAAATAGATGGTGCAGACCCGGCGCCCAGTGCGCCGCGCGGCCACCATGCCGACCGCAGTCTCACCGCTGCCAGTCTTTCCAGGCCCCGATCCCTCCAGCGGCCCAGGCAGCCTGCGGAAGCTGAAGCCGAGCGGGGCAAACATGTCCTGAAGGAGATCGGCATAGGCATGGAAGCAGGAGCTTGGCTGGCCAGAGCAATCGATGCTGACCAGCCGCGCCAAGCCATCGATCCAGCCGGTGGCTCCCAGCAGCGGCGCAGCCAGGGAAAGCCGGTCGAGATCGGCATGGTCATAAAGCGAATGGCCGGCCAGGAAGTCGCCGTCGGTCATCGCTTCCGCATTCCCTTCAGCCAATCTGCCGCTCACTCACCCCTCACCCTGGCCTGCCTCACCTTAGGCCATACCTTGCCTGACCGGTTTAGCGGCTCGGCCAGGAGGCGCAGAGCCTCCTTGGCGTGAAGCACGGGCTTTTGAAAGTAAGCAGACATGCCTGGTCGCCGCCGTAACGGCTCCCAAGCTACCATGGTTGAAGATTGCGTCTAGTATTGCTACCGGCGGTAGCGCCCCTCCGAGCGGCGGTTATGCTCCTCGGCGGCGCCCGGCGGCAGGGGCTCGACCCGGATGTGCGGCTCCGCAGGGTCCGGCTTGCGGGCGGCGGCGGCGAAGCGGGCAGCAGCGTGGCCGGCAACCTCGAAGCGGGTCTCCCGGCCCAGGATGCGGATACGCCCGATCTCGTCCCGCGCCACGTGGCCCCGGCGGCAAAGGAAGGGCAGGATCCATCGCGGATCGGCCTTGCCGTCACGGCCGACATTGAGGCGGAACCAAGCCCCCTCGCCCGCATGAGTGGGACGCGGGGTACGCGGCGGGCGGCGATCCTCCGCCACAGGGCTGAGTTCCTCGGCGGCGGGCAGCGGCGCCTGCAGCACGCGCAGCAAGGCGGCGGCCAGGGCCTCCGGGTTGGTCTGGGCCAGCAGCGCACGGGCCGCCTCCAGTTCCTCGGCCGAGGGCTCCTCGGCGGCGAGGGTCTGGGCTTCGGCAGCAAGGCGCTCCCTGTCCTGAGCACGAATGGCCTCGGCGTTCGGTGCCTCGCCCCAGTTCGCCTCCAGACGCGCCGCGGAGAGCAGGCGCTCGGCGAAGCGGCGGCGGTTCGGCGGCACCACCAGGACACTGACACCCTTGCGCCCGGCACGGCCGGTGCGCCCGCTGCGATGCAGCAGCGTCTCCGGCTCCTTCGGCAACTCGGCGTGGATGACCAGGTTGAGGTCCGGCAGGTCGATACCACGCGCGGCAACGTCGGTGGCGACGCAGACGCGGGCCTTGCCATCGCGCAGCCCCTGCAGCGCCCGGCTACGCTCAGCCTGCGTCAGCTCACCCGACAGCGCCACGGCCAGGAAGCCGCGCTCCGTCAGGTTGGCATGCAGCCGGGCCACGGCGGCACGGGTCGAGCAGAAGACAATGGCACGCGGGGAATCGGAAGCACGCAGCAGGTTCACCACCGCACGCTCGATGTCATGCGGCGCCACCACGGCCACGCGATACTCGATATCGCCATGCTGCCGGCCTTCCTGGGCAGCGGCGATGCGCAGCGCGTCGTTCTGGTAGTTCTCGGCCAGGGTCGCGATGGCGCGCGGCACCGTGGCCGAGAAGAGCAGCGTGCGGCGCCCTTCCGGCGCGGCGTCCAGGATCGCCTCCAGCTCCTCGCGGAAGCCGAGGTCCAGCATCTCGTCCGCCTCGTCCAGCACCACGGCCTTCAGGGCATCGGGAACAAGGTTGCCACGCTCCAGGTGGTCACGCAGGCGGCCAGGGGTGCCGACAACGATATGGGCGCCCTGGGACAGGGCGCGGCGCTCGGCGATCGGGTCCATGCCGCCGACGCAGCTGACCACGCGGCCGCCGGCGGGGGCATAGAGCCAGGCCAGCTCGTTCTTGACCTGAAGCGCCAGCTCGCGAGTCGGAGCCACCACCAGCGCCAGCGGGGTGCGGGGCTGCGGCAGGCGTTCCTCGCCCCCCATCAGGTCAGGGGCGATGGCCAGGCCGAAGGCAACAGTCTTGCCCGAGCCGGTCTGGGCAGAGACCAGCAGGTCCCGCCCCTCGGTCACGGGCTCCAGGACAGCGGCCTGCACGGAGGTCGGCTCATCATATCCACGCTCTTGGAGAGCGCGCAGGAGCACGGCAGGCAGAGAATCAGAAAACGGCATAGGTTCGGGAAAATCCGGCAGCAGGACGTGATGAAGGGCAGCAATGGCCGCGGCAGGAGCGGTGCCATGTGCACGTCAGCGCCTGCGATATGGTTGGTTCTACATGGGTTTGCAGCCTTTTGCATCTTCGGCATGCCTAAAGCGATGGAGGCATTCCCCCAGCGCATAGGTAAGGCCCCCGGAAGCATGCTTGCAGCCACGTCATGCAGGCGTCATTGTAGATAGCGGAAATGCACGCCATTTCCCGCGGAATTTGACGCATGCAGCTTGCGCCGCGACACCAACCGCTAAAGCGCCAGGACGCCTGAACGACGATGATGCGCCGTACCTGTCGGATCTGAACGCCGACTGACCGCCTCCGGGCCAGGCCGCTGCATCGCGTCCGCTCCCCGGATCGTTCCGCCTTTTGCCGAGCCTGATTCGGCCTGCCATCCGGAATTGCCATGTCCTTATCCTCGCCCGGGCCTTCGCCCGCGCAGTCCTCACCCGCCATCCTGTTGCACGGGCTGCTCCGCTATTTCCCCGGCCGCAATGGCAGCGTCACCAAGGCGCTGGATGGCGTCTCGCTCGACGTCGCCCAGGGCGAGATCTTCGGCATCGTCGGCCGCTCGGGCGCGGGCAAGTCCACGCTGATCCGCTGCGTCAACCTGCTGGAACGCCCGACGCAGGGCGAGGTTCGGGTGCTGGGCGAGGACCTGATGCTGCTGGACGATGCCGCCCTGCGGCAGCGCCGGCGCAGCATCGGCATGGTCTTCCAGCACTTCAACCTGCTGTCCTCCCGCACCGTGGCCGAGAACGTGGCCTTTCCGCTGGAGATCGCCGGCGTGCCGAAGGCCGAGCGCGCGGCACGGGTGGCCGAGGTACTGGGGCTGGTGGGGCTGACGCAGAAGGCCGAGAACTATCCTGCGCAGCTTTCCGGTGGCCAGAAGCAGCGCGTCGGCATCGCCCGCGCCCTGGCCCCCCGTCCGCGCATCCTGCTCTGCGACGAAGCCACCAGCGCGCTGGACCCGGAAACGACCCACGACATCCTCGGCCTGATCCGCGACCTGCGGAACAAGCTGGACCTGACGGTGCTGCTGATCACCCACGAAATGGCCGTGGTGAAAGAGATCTGCGACCGCGTGGCCGTGATGGAAGCCGGCAAGGTGCTGGAACAGGGCCGCGTCTTCGATGTCTTCACCCGCCCGACGCATCCCACCACCCGCAGTTTCATCGCCGGCACCATCGGCCATTCGGTGCCGCCGGGCACGGTGGCGCGGCTGCCGCCCCCCCGGCCGGGCGAGGAGAAGCGGTTGCTTCAGGTGCTCTTCGCCGGGCCGAACAGCACAAGGGCGGTGATCTCCGAGGCGTCCCGCCGCTACGGCATCGACCTCGACATCATCTCCGGCCGTATCGACGAGATTGCCGGCGAACCCTTCGGCCTGATGGCCCTTGCCGCCTATGGCCCCGGCACGGCGCTGGATGAAGCCGTGGCCTGGTTCGAGGAACTCGGCCTGACCGTGACCCCGCTGGCGGAGGCAATCTGATCATGATCCCATGGCTGACCCCGAACCTGCAGGACCTCTTCATTGAGGCCGCCTGGGAAACCCTGATGATGGTGGGCGGCGCGGCTGCGATCGCCGTGGTCATCGGCCTGCCTCTGGCGCTGCTGCTGCACGCGACCGCGCGTGGCGGGCTGGCGCAGAACGGCCTCCTGAATCGCCCCGTCGGGCTGCTGATCAATGCCGTCCGCTCCACCCCCTTCATTATTCTGATGGTGGCCATCGTGCCCTTCACCCGGCTGGTGGCCGGCACCTCCATCGGCACCACGGCGGCCATCGTGCCGCTGGCGCTGGCGGCGACCGCCTTCATTACCCGGCTTTTCGAGGGCGCCTTCAACGAAGTGGACCGCGGCGTGGTGGAAGCGGCCCGTGCGATGGGCGCCACGCGCATGCAGATCCTGTGGAAGGTGCTGGTGCCGGAAGCCATGCCCGGCCTGATCGCCGCCGTGACGGTGGCGCTGGTCAGCCTGGTCGGCTTCTCCGCCATGGCCGGCGCGGTTGGCGGTGGCGGCCTGGGCGACCTCGGCATCCGCTTCGGCTACCAGCGCTTCATGCCGGAAGTCATGGCCAGCGTGGTGCTGATCCTCATCCTCTTCGTGCAGGGGCTGCAATCCCTGGGCGACTGGCTCGTGCGCCGCGTCCGGCGCCGCTGAACAAGAACAAGACCATAGAACGGGAATCGCCATGACATCGTTCAACCGTCGTACCCTGCTGGGCGCGGGCCTCGCCCTGCCCGTCGCTTCGGCCGCCTTTGCCCAGGGCGCCGAGATCGGCACCGCCGCGCGCCCGCTGAAGATCGGCGCCACGGCGGGCCCGCACAGCCAGGTGATGGAGAAGGTGCAGGAGATCGCCGCCCGCGATGGGCTGGTGATCCGCATCGTGCCCTTCACGGACTACATCACGCCCAATGCCGCGCTGGCGGATGGCGACCTGGACGCCAATAGCTACCAGCACCAGCCCTTCCTGGATCAGGCGGTGCGCGACCGCAAGCTGCCACTGGTCGCTGTGGGCAAGACGCTGGTCTTCCCGATGGGCGTTTATTCCCGCCGGCACAAGAAGATCGCGGATGTGCCGAATGGCAGCCGCATCGCCATCCCCAATGACCCCACCAATGGCGGCCGCGCGCTGGTGCTGCTGGCGGCCAATGGCGCCTTCAAGCTGCGCGAAGGCGCCGACTTCCGCGCCACCGTGGCGGATGTGACGGAGAACCCGAAGCGCCTGCGCATCCTGGAGCTGGAAGCCGCGCAGATCCCCCGCGCGTTGGAGGAGGTGGAGGCTGCCGCCATCAACACCAACTTCGCCATTCCCGCTGGCCTGAACCCGGTGCGCGACGCCATCGCCCTGGAGAGCGCCGACAGTCCCTATGCCAACCTCATCGCCGTGAAGCAGGGCAACGAGGGCACGCCCTGGGTGAAGAAGCTGCTGGCCGCCTATCAGAACGACGAGATCAAGGACTTCGTGAAGACCACCTTCCAGGGTTCGGTCGTCCCGGCCTTCTGAGACGCAAAGGAACAGTCATCATGATCACCCGACGCTCCCTGATCCTGGCCGGCGGCGCCGCACTGCTGCTACCCGCCGCCCTGCGCGCCCAGAGCCCAGAGATCGGCACCGCCGCGCGTCCGCTGAAGATCGGTGTCACCGCCGGCCCGCATGCCCAGGTGATGGAGAAGGTGCGCGACATCGCAGCCAAGGACGGGCTGGTGATCCGCATCATCGAGTTCACCGACTACATCCAGCCCAACATGGCCCTGGCCTCTGGCGACCTGGACGCGAATTCCTTCCAGACCCAGCCATTCCTGGACCAGCAGGTGCAGGATCGCGGCCTGAAGATCGTCTCGGTCGCCAAGACCCTGACCTTCCCGATGGGCATCTACTCGAAGCGGGTCAAGTCGGTGGACGCTCTGCCGCAGGGCGGCCGCATTGCCATCCCGAACGACCCGACCCAGGGCGGCCGCGGGCTGATGCTCTTCGCGAAGGCGGGTGTCCTCAAGCTGCCGCCGAACGCCGATGTGAGCGTGACGGTCGCCGATATCGTCGAGAACCCGAAGCGCCTGCGCATCCTGGAACTGGAAGCCGCGCAGCTGCCCCGCGCGCTGGACGACGTGGACGCGGCGGCCATCAACACCAACTACGCCATCACCGCCGGGCTGCAGCCGACCCGCGACGCGATCGCCATCGAAGGCGCCGACAGCCCGCACGCCAACCGCATCGTGGTGCGGCAGGGCGACGAGGATAAGCCCTGGGTGAAGAAGCTGGTCAGCGCCTACCAGAATGACGAGGTGAAGGCCTTCGTGGCGCAGACCTTCTCCGGTTCTGTGATCCCCGGGTTCTGAGGAGCCGAAGATGCAGCGTCGTTCCCTTCTGCTGGCCGCGGCCGGCGGGTTTTTCCTCCCCAAGGCCCCGCGCGCCCAGGGCGCGGAGATCGGCACCGCCGCGCGCCCTTTGCGCGTCGGTGTCACCAGCGGCGTGCATGCCCAGGTGCTGGAGCAGGTGCGTGACGTGCTGGCGCGCGAGAATTTCGTCGTGAAGATCACGGAATTCTCGGACTTCATCCAGCCGAATGTGGCGCTGGCGGGTGGTGAGATCGACATCAACACCTACCAGCACCAGCCCTTCCTGGACGCGCAGAAGGCGCAGCGCGGCTACGACTTTGTGCCGGTGGGCAAGACCGTGCTGACCGTCATGGGCGTGTTCAGCCGCAAGGTGAAGAACCTGGCGGACCTGCCCAACGGTGCCCGTGTCGCCATCCCGAACGACCCCACCAATGGCGGCCGCGCGCTGCTGCTGCTGGCCAAGGCGGGCGTGTTCAAGCTGCGGGAAGGCGCGGACTTCAAGGCCACGGTCGCGGATATCGCCGAGAACCCGAAGCGCATCCGCATCGTGGAACTGGAGGCCGCCTCGATCGCCCGCAGCCTGGATGACGTGGATGCCGCGGCCATCACCGGCAACTACGCCGTGCCGGCGGGGCTGAACCCCGTGAAGGACGGGCTGGCGGTGGAAGGCGCGGACAGCGTCTATACTGTTCTCGTCGTCACGCGCCGTGGCGACGAAAACAAGCCCTGGGCGCAGAAGCTGGCCCGCGCTTATGCCGACCCGGCCGTGAAGGCCTTCGTGGAGAAGACCTTCGGCGGCTCGGTAATCGTGGGTGCCTGATCAGGCGGCGTAGCGCGAGAGCGCCAGATCCGCATACTCGATGTTCGGCCGCTGGCCGCCGACCAGATCGGCGGCCAGCTTGCCGCTGCCGCAGGACATGGTCCAGCCCAGCGTGCCATGGCCGGTGTTCAAGAACAGGCTGGGGTATTTCGTGCCGCCGATGATGGGCGTGCCATCCGGCGTCATCGGCCGCAAGCCGGTCCAGAACTTCGCTTCCTCGTAGCGGCCACCGCCAGGATAGAGATCACGCACGGAATGCAGCAGGGTCTGCTTGCGCTCCTCATGCAGCCGTGTGTCGAAGCCCGCGATCTCGGCGGTGCCGCCGACGCGGATACGGTCGCCCAGCCGGGTGATGGCGATCTTGTAGGTTTCGTCCATCACGGTGGAAGTCGGTGCTGCGGCGTCATCGGCCACCGGCACTGTGATGGAATAGCCCTTCACGGGGTAGACCGGGACGCTGAGCCCCAGCGGTGCCAGCAGCTTGGGTGAGTAGCTGCCCAGCGCCAGCAGGTAGCGGTCGGCCTTCAGCAACCCAGCGCTGGTCTCCACGCCGGCGATGTCGCCGTTCTCCGCCAGGATGCGGTTGACGGAAGTGCCGTAGCGGAAGCGCACCCCCTTCTCCTCGCACAGGGCCGCCAGGCGCTGCGTGAAGATATGCGCGTCGCCCGTCTCGTCGCCAGGCAGGTAGAGGCCGCCGACGAACTTCTCGCGCACCCGCGCCAGGGCAGGCTCGGTCGCCACGCAGGCATCGGCGTCCAGCACCTGGAAGGGCACGTCGTATTGCTTCAGCACGCGCAGGTCGTCACCGATGTGGTCCAGCTGCTGCTGGGTGCGGAACAACTGCAGCGTGCCCCGCTCCCGGTGATCGTACTGGATACCAGTCTCGGCGCGCAGGTCGGCCAGCGCAGAGCGGCTGTATTCCGCCACGCGCACCATGCGGGACTTGTTGGTCTGGTAGGCGGATTCGGTGCAGTTCTTGAGCATCTGCCAGAGCCAGGACCACTGCACAGGGTCCATCCGCGGGCGGATGACCAACGGGCTGTGCCGCATGAACATCCACTTCAGCGCCTTGAGCGGAATGCCCGGCGCCGCCCAGGGCGAGGAATACCCAAAGGACACCTGCCCCGCATTGGCGAAGCTGGTCTCGAGGCCAGCGCCGGGCTGGCGCTCGACCACCTCCACCTCATGCCCCGCGCGGGCCAGGTACCAAGCCGAGGTGGTGCCGACCACGCCGGCGCCAAGAATGAGAACCTTCATTGCAGCCATGCTCCGCCACGCGCCAGCGGGCGCGCGATTCCATGAGACTAGGCGGAACTGCACAGCATGTGGTTGCTATCAGCCGAAAGTCATGCGATTCCAGTGACACGAATTAGAAGATCCTGCGAAAGTGACGAAGATTCTGCACCCACCCTCCCTGGATGCCATTGACCATAAGATCCTGCGGCTGCTGCGTGCCGATGGTCGCATGAGCAATGCCGATCTCGCCGCCGCCGTTGGCCTGTCCGCCTCCGCCTGCCTGCGCCGCCTGCGGCAACTGGAAGCCAGCGGCGTCATCCGCGGCTACACCGCCATCATCGAGGACCCTGCCCCGCAGGCCCGTACCGTGGTGATCGTGCAGATCACACTGGAGCGGCAGACAGAGGATGCCTTCAACCGGTTTGAGGCAGCCGTGCGCCAGTGCCCCGAGGTCTGCGAGTGCTACCTGATGACCGGAGCCTCTGACTACCAGCTCCGAGTCGAAGCGCGAGACCCCGGCGATTACGAGCGGATCCACAAGGAGCAGTTGTCTCGCATGCCCGGCGTGGCCCGCATCCAGTCCGCCTTCGCCATCCGGACGGTGGTCCGGGGGGTTTCTCCCGCCTGGGTCGAGGATTAGGCACCACGCCGCTGGCTTGGCGCGGGCTTGGCTCTTATCGTCTGCTCATCTTGCCGAGGCAGGTCTGGGCGATGTCGGGCTGGTTCGACTTTTCCGGGCGGATTTCCCGCCGGCGCTTCTGGCTGGCTTACGTCCTGCCGCTGACGGCCCTGCTGCTTTGCGCCATGATGCTGGACGGGCTGATGATCACGCGTGGCATCCTTCAACCCGATGTTGTTCTGCTCACCGGCTTCGCCGCGCTGGCGGTGACCTTCGGGATGCTCAGCGCCTGCGTGCAGCGGTTGCACGACCTGGGCTGCAACGGCGGCTGGGTGCTGCTGATGGCGGCGGTGCCGCTCGCCGGACCAGTGCTTGGCGTGCTGCTGCTGGGGTGCCTGCCGGGCTCGGCGCTTCGCAACCGGTTCGGGCCAGCACCGGCCTAGCGGCCGCGCCAGCCACCCCAGATGACGGACAACCGGTCTCCCAGGCCGCGCAGCGGTGGCGGCCGCGCCGGGTTCCAGGCGGCGGAGAGCACGTGGCGCAGATCCCGCGCTGCCAGCCGTGCCGGCAGCGCCGCCGCCACGGCCCTGCGAGGCAGGATGCCCCGCAGGGACGCCCGGGCGTTCCGCAACACCTGCGAGGCTTGTTCCGCCATCTCGCGCGCAACCGTGACGACGGCTGGTGTCTGGGGGTCCCGCACCACGTCGGCCTGCGTCAGCCCGTGCTGCTGCAGCAGGTCGGTGGGAAGCAGGCAACGCCCCTGCCCCGCATGGGTGCCGATGCTGCGTAGCACGCCCGCCATGCCATATGCCGCGCCAGCGGCCTGAAGATGCGGCATGGCGGCGGGCGGGGCCTGGAGCACCCGCCCGGCCACCACGGCATAGCCGCCGGCCGAGCCGCGCAGGAAGGCCAGCAGCGCATCGCGGCTTGGCATCTCCTCCTCCACCTCCGCCTCCCGCGCATCGACCAGGGCGAGCAGCTCTTCCGGCATCAGCCGGCCAGCGCGGATCG
Source organism: Pseudoroseomonas ludipueritiae (assembly GCF_014490445.1). GTDB lineage: Bacteria > Pseudomonadota > Alphaproteobacteria > Acetobacterales > Acetobacteraceae > Pseudoroseomonas > Pseudoroseomonas ludipueritiae. The sequence continues at coordinate 54,144 of NZ_JACTUZ010000001.1, forward strand.
ATTCGGTCAAAGGCTGAGCTATCTCATGCCGGCGCGGCGGCGTGCTCCCGGCGGCCGCTTCCTCCACCACGTCCCGCCACCATTGCAGGCGAATCAGGCCGGTCATGGTGTTGCTGGTGGCGGCACGGGCGCGCGCCAACTCGTGGTTGAAGGCGGTCAGCAGGAAGAGCGTCTCGCGCGCCTCGGGCGGCGCGAAAAGCGCGCAAAGGAAGCGGTCGGGGTCATGGCGCCGCGCAAGGGCGGCAAGCTCGGACAGCGGCGCGGCATCGGGCATGTCGGCGTTATGAACCGGATGTGCCCGCGTGCAAGCCCGAGCCTTGCTTGACGCGCCTTAGGGCGGAGCCTAGCTCTCAGTGCGGTTACGAATCACCACCGGTGGCGGCCTTGGGCCGCCATCCCTTCACGAACCCGTTCGGGAGTATCGCCGCCATGGCCTTCAGCCTGCCTCCGCTGCCTTATGACACCTCCGCCCTGGCCGCTTCCGGCATGTGCCAGGAGACGCTGGAGCTGCACCACGGCAAGCACCACCAGGCCTATGTCACCGCCCTGAACGGCCTGATCGAGAGCAAGGGTCTGGCCGGTAAGTCGCTGGAGCAGATCGTCGCCGAGGCCGGCAAGGCCGGCGCCGATGGCCTGCCCGTGCTGAACCAGGCCGGCCAGCACTGGAACCACATCCTGTTCTGGCAGGTGATGAAGCCGAATGGCGGCGGTGAGAGCCTGCCGGGCAAGATCGGCGCCAAGATCAACGAGGACTTCGGTGGCCTGGCTCAGTTCAAGGAAGCCTTCAAGCAGGCGGGCGTGACGCAGTTCGGCTCCGGCTGGGCCTGGCTGATCATGGACAACACCGGCAAGCTGAAGGTCACCAAGACCCCGAACGGCTCCAACCCGATCGCCACCGGCGAAGGCACGCCGATCCTGGGCGTGGACGTGTGGGAGCACTCCTACTACCTGGACTTCCGCAACGTCCGCCCAGGCTACTTGGACAACTTCCTGAACAAGCTCGTGAATTGGGAAGCGGTCGAGAGCCTGATGAACCAGGGCGGCATGAAGTCCGGCCAGTCGGCCTGAGCTTCACCCCAGGGTGGATACAAGAAGGGCGCCGGGAGAATTCTCCCGGCGCCCTTTCTTTTTCCTCGCGGGTAAGGCGCTCAGCTCTTGACGTCGTTGGCCGCCGTCGGGCGGATGACGCTGCCGATGGTGTTGCGCACCACGTTGACGCGCATATTCGGCGCCAGCTCGACCTCGATCTCTTCCGAGCCTTCCTTCACCTTGGTCACGGTGCCCAGCAGGCCGCCGCCGGTGATGATGCGGTCGCCGCGCTTCAGCGAGCCCAGCATCACGCGATGCTCCTTGGCGCGCTTCTGCTGCGGGCGGATCAGCAGGAAGTAGAAGACAACAAAGATCAGGATCAGGGGCGCAAACTGCATGATGGCAGCGCCGGTGCCACCGGCAAGCGCGTCCTGAGCATAGGCGGGGGAGATGAACATGATTTCTGGCTTCCGTCTTGCCGGGTGACGGGCGCGAAACTAGCCTCACCTGCTGTTCAGTCAACCTTACCTGCATGTCATCTTTTTCTGCGCCGGAGTTGCAGCCCTTGTCCGAGACCGCTTCCCACCCGCTGCTTCCGACGCTGGCACGCATCGCCGCGGCACTGGAGCGGCTGGCCCCGCCGCCGGCCGCAAAGCCCGATCTGGGCGCCGCGGATGCCTTTGTCTGGCACCCGGCCGGCACGGGCGGCATGCCGGCGCAACTGGCGCCGGTGAAACGCGTGGCGGCGGTCGGCATCGGCCTGTTGCAGGGTGTGGACCGGCAGAAGAACCTGCTGCTGGAGAATACGCTGCGTTTCGCGCGTGGCCTTCCGGCCAACAACGCCATGCTCTGGGGCGCCAGGGGCATGGGCAAGTCCTCGCTGGTGAAGGCCGCGCATGCGGCGGCCAATGCCGAGGTGCCCGGCGCCCTGGCGCTGATCGAGATCCAGCGGGAGGATATCCGCACGCTGCCAGAGCTGCTGAACGTGCTGCGCGACAATTCCCGCCGCTTCCTGGTCTTCTGCGACGACCTGTCCTTCGAGCGGGAGGACCAGGACTACAAGGCGCTGAAGTCGGTGCTGGATGGCGGCATCGAGGGCCGCCCGGCCAATGTGCTCTTCTACGCCACCAGCAACCGCCGCCACCTGATGGCGCGGGATATGATCGAGAACGAGCGCAGCACCGCCATCAATCCCGGCGAGGCGGTGGAGGAGAAGGTCTCCCTCAGCGACCGCTTCGGCCTCTGGATCGGCTTCCACAATGCCGACCAATCCACCTTTTTCGCCATGGTGGAGGCCTATGCCGCCGACCTCGGCCTGGCCGTGACGCCGGAGGAGTTGCATCGGCAGGCGGTGGAATGGTCCGTCACGCGCGGCGGCCGCTCGGGCCGCGTGGCCTGGCAGTTCATCATGGATCTCGCCGGCCGCATGGGCGTGGCCCTGCCGGCGCGATGAGCGAGGCCCCAGTCCCGCGCCAGCCGACGCGCCCCTGGCCCAAGGGGGCACAGCGGCGCAACGGCCTGTTCCTGAACCCGGATGGGAGCCGCGCCGGCCCCACTCAGGCACAGGTCTGGCGGCTGATGCGGGAACGGAACCGCGGCACGCCCTGGCCTGCGCATGTCGAGGACCCGGCTTATCCACCACCACAACCGCCGCCGGAAGGGCATGTAGCCGTCACCTTCATCGGCCATGCCACCTTCCTGATCCGCTTCCACGACGGTCCCACGCTTTTGACGGACCCGATCTGGAGCGAGCGTTGCAGCCCCTTCCGCTCAGCCGGGCCGAAGAGGGTGCGCCGGCCGGGCCTCGCCTTCGATGCCCTGCCGCCGGTCGATGCCGTTCTGCTGAGCCACAACCACTACGACCATTGCGATATCCCGACGCTGCAACGGCTGCGGGACCGTTTCGGCCCTCGCATCTTCACGGGGCTGGAGAACGGCAGGCTGCTGGCGCGGCACGGGCTGAAGGACGTGGTGGAACTGGACTGGTGGCAGAAAGCGACCCTGCCCCGTGGCGGCGAGGTTACCTATCTGCCCGCCCATCACGTCGGGGCCCGCACGCTGTTCGATCGCGGCCGCACGCTCTGGGGCGGCTTCGCGCTTCAACCGCCGGGAGACGGGCGGCTCTACTTCACCGGCGATTCAGCCTGGGGAGCGCATTTCGAGGAAATCGGCCATTTCGCCGGGCCATTCGACCTCGCGCTGCTGCCGATCGGCGCTTATGAGCCGCGCTGGTTCATGCAGCAGGTCCATATGAACCCTGAGGAATCGGTGCGGGCCTTCGCCGCGCTGCGCGCGCGGCAGGCGCTGGCCATGCATTTCGGCACCTTCAGGCTGACGCAGGAGGCCATCGACGAACCCGCCCGGGCGCTCGGCGCCGCCCTCGCGGCGGCCGGCATCCCGCCCGAGGACTTTGCCGTGCCCGGCTGCGGTCAGACCTTCATGGTGCCACTGACCAACGCCTAGGGCGCGTTGCCGAAGATGCGCTGCAAGACCTGATCGCCGGGGCGCAGGTTCAACCGCTCCGCCGTTCCGGCAGCCAGTTCGAGCGTGGCGCGCACGGGGCCATGACTCTCGACCGTGGCGAGACTGCGTGGCACCGTGCGTTCCGCGATACGGCGGATACGGCCATCGGCATTGATGAACACCATGTCCAGCGAGGTGATGGTGTTGCGCATCCACATCGCGCTCTCACGCGGCTGCCCCCAGTCGAAGAGCATGCCTTCATCCGGCTTCACCTCGGGGCGGAACATCAGCCCGACCGTCTGCTGCTCCGGCGAAAGAGCCATTTCCACCGTGAAGTCGTGGCGCGTGCCGTCGCGGGTGACGATCACCAGCTTCTCGGTCGGCAGGCGCGGCTGCGGCCCATCCTGGGCGCTGGCGGCGGTGGGGAGGGCGATCAAGGCTGGCAGGGCCAGCAGGAGGCGGCGGCGCATGGGCACCGCTTATGCCACGCCACTGGCGGGTTGTGGCAGCCCTTCCAGCGTCGCCTCGGCAAGATGGCGGATTTCTAATCGGACCGGGCCGGGCCGTGGCGTATCTCGCAGGGTAGTGAACCAGTGTTCCGGCGGATTGCGGCCGGCGGCGCGGTTGAAGACCAGGGCACGCAGCACGGATTCGGCCTCCGCAGGCAGGCGCTCAGGGGACGAGCGGCCATCCAGCACACCCCAGATTCCGGCCCAGCAACGCCCGACCGACCAGGGATTATAGCCCCCGCCCCCCAGCACCATCAGCCTTGGGGCCAACCCCATCATCGCGCGTGCCACAGCCCAATGGGCGTTGTTGGACAGGGAGAGCTTGGCGAGCGGGTCCTCCTCCAGCGCGTCGGCTCCGCATTGCAGCATGATGGCCTGGGGGCGCAGGTGGCGGGCCAGGGGCAGGATCGCCTGGCGCAGCAGCCAATCCATCTCGCTGTCGTTCAGGCCCTGCGGCACCGGAATGTTGCGGGCATGGCCGCCGGCACGGTCCTCCAGCGCCCCCGTAAAAGGCCATCGCCTGGCTTCATGGACCGAAAGGGTGAAGACGCGCGGGTCGTCGTGGAAGGCGTCCTGCACTCCGTCGCCATGATGGGCGTCGATGTCCAGGTAGAGGATATTGGTCAGGCCCTGGTCCAGCCAGGCCAGCAGTCCCAACACGGCATCGTTGACGTAGCAGAAGCCGCTGGCGCGGTCGGGCCGCCCATGGTGGGTGCCGCCGCCCGGCACATGCACGGTGCCGCCTTCCGCCGTCAGCCGCGCCGCCAGCAACACGCCGCCCGCGCTGGTGGCGGGGCGGCGGAAGATCTCCTTGTAAACCGGATTGCCATGGGCGCCGATGTGATGCCGGGCGCGCACCTCGTCCGGCACCTCCTGCGCCTCCTCGGCCGCCCGCAGGGCCGCGATATAGGCCGGCGTGTGGAAGCGTGTGAGTTGCTCCACCGTCGCCACGGGGCTGTCCAGCGTCCGGGCCGGGTCGATCCAGCCAAGGGCGTGGATCAGGTCGATGGCGGTGGAGACGCGCGGGATGGCCAGCGGATGCTTCGGGCCATAGGTGGACTTGCGGTAGATCTCGGAAGCGATCAGCAGCGGCTTCATGGCTCTGCCTAGATAGGGTGGCGCCCGGCCTTGCCACCCCCCTTGCACGGTTCCGCAGCACATGCCTAGAAGCAGCCTATCCGGGGGGAGCCCTTTGTTGGGCTGAGAGGCAGGGAATCGGCCCTGCGACCCCTTGAACCTGATCCGGGTCATGCCGGCGAAGGGATCGGAGGTTGCACTTGGCACCAGCTCTCGGTGTGTCCCTGCCCGTTATCCGCCTTGGCGGCCGCCCCGTGCTGGGCGCCTGCGAACTCCGCTTCGGCGGCGGTGAGGTCACGGCCCTGCTCGGCCCTTCAGGGGTCGGCAAATCCACCTTGCTCCGGCTGCTTGCCGGGCTGCTGCCCCTCCCGCCCGGCGCGAAGGTAACGCCGGGGGACGGCGCCCCCCTGGCCCGCCGGATCGCCTGGATGGGGCAGCAGGACCTGCTGATGCCCTGGCTGGACCTCCGCGCGAACGTGATGCTGGGCGCGAAGCTGCGGGGTGAGCCTCCCAACCCCGCGCGTGCCGATGCGCTGATCGCCTCTGTTGGCCTCGCCGGGCGGGAGAAGGCGCGGCCCGCCGAGCTTTCCGGCGGCATGCGGCAGCGCGCCGCCCTGGCCCGCACCTTGATGGAAGACCGCCCCTTTGTGCTGATGGACGAGCCCTTCAGCGCCGTCGATGCCCCGACGCGCCACCGGTTGCAGGGGCTGGCCACCGGGCTGCTCGCCGGTCGCACGGTGCTGCTGGTGACGCATGACCCGCTGGAGGCGCTGCGGATGGCCCATCGCGTCCTGGTGCTCCGCCCGGGGCCGGAAGGCGCGGTCGCGGAAGACCTGCCCCTGCCCGCCTCCCCGCCCCTGCGCGCCGCAACGGACCCCGATGTGGTGGCGGCCCAGGCCGCTCTGCTGGACCTGCTGGCGGAACCGGCATGAGGGCGCTGATCGCGGCCGCCGGGCTGCTGCTGGCCTGGGAAGGCTTCGTGCGCTGGGCAGGCGTGCCGGCCTTCCTGCTGCCCTCCCCGCTGCGGGTCTGGAACGTGCTGACCAGCCGCTGGGACATCCTGATCGGCCATGCCGGCACGACCCTGGCGGAGATCCTTCTGGGGCTGCTCTTTGGCACTTTGCTGGGTGCCGCGACGGCGCTGCTGCTGACCGCATGGCGCGGCGGGCGCCGCTGGCTGCTGCCCCTGCTGATCGCCAGCCAGGCCATCCCGGTCTTCGCCATCGCGCCGCTGCTGGTGCTGTGGCTGGGCTTCGGCCTGGCCAGCAAGGTCGCCATGGCCACCATCATCATCTTCTTTCCAGTGGCCACCGCCTTCTATGACGGCCTGCGCCGCACGGAGCCCGGCTGGCTGGACCTCGCCAGCACCATGGGTGCCTCCCGCGCCGCCATCCTGTGGCGGGTACGGGTGCCGGCGGCGCTGCCGGGCTTCGCCTCCGGCTTGCGCGTGGCCGCGGCCGTGGCGCCGATCGGTGCCGTGGTGGGCGAATGGGTCGGGGCTTCGGCGGGCCTCGGCTATGTGATGCTGCAGGCCAATGGCCGCAGCCAGACCGACATGATGTTCGCCGCCCTCGCCATCCTGGCCGCTATGGCCATGGCCTTGTGGTTCGCGACCGACCTGCTGCTGCGCCGGATGCTGCCCTGGCAGCCCGATGCCCTTCTGGACCACGGAGAAACCGAATGACCAAGATCACCCGCAGGGCCCTGCCCGCGCTGGCGGCACTGGCGCTGCCGGCGGTGGCACGCGCCCAGGCCACCGCCCCGGCCACAACAAAGCTCACCCTGATCCTGGACTGGTTCGTGAACCCGGACCACGCGCCGATCGTCATTGCCCAGGAAGGCGGGCATTTCGCCCGTGCCGGGCTGGAGGTGCGGATCGTCGCCCCCGCCGATCCTGGCGATCCGCCGCGCCTTGTCGCGGCGAAGCAGGCGGATCTCGGCGTCTATTACCAGAAGAACCTGCACCTGGCGGTGGACCAGGGCCTGCCGCTGGCCCGTGTCGGCACCCTGGTGGCGACGCCCCTTTCCACGCTGACGGTGTTGCAGGACGGCCCGATCCAGAAGCTGGCGGACCTGAAGGGCAGGAAGATCGGCTTCAGCACCGCGGGGCTTGAGGAAGTGACGGTGGATGCCATCCTCGGCTCCGTCGGGCTTTCCTCCAGGGATGTGACGCTGGTGAACGTCAATTTCGGCCTCTCCTCCGCGCTGATGTCGAGGCAGGTCGATGCCATCCTGGGCGGCTTCCGCAATTTCGAGCTGCACCAACTGGCGCTGGAAGGCCGCCCCGGCCGCGCCTTCTATCCCGAGCAGCACGGCATGCCGATCTATGACGAGCTGATCTATGTCGCGCACAAGGAGCGCGTGAAGGACGCCGCGCTGCGCCGCTTCATGGACGCGGTGGAGGCCGCTACCACCTTCCTCGTGAACAACCGTGAAGAAAGCTGGAAGATGTTCATCGCCGGCCCACGCAAGGAGCTGGACAACGAGCTGAACCGCCTTGCCTTCGCGGACACGGCGGACCGCTTCTCCCTCAGCCCCGCGGCGCTGGACCGCAATCGCTACGACCGCTTCGCCCGCTTTCTGCACGAGCGGAAGATGATCGGCAGCGTGCCGCCGGTGGACAGCTACGCGGTGGAGCTGCCCCCGGCCTGACGCCTGCTGGCGGTGCCGTCAGCTCCGCTGCGGCATCGCCTCCGGCACCACGGTCTGGATCAGCGTGCTGTCGAGCGACTCATAGGCGTGGTAGTCGATGGTCTGGTACAGCTCGGCACGCGTCTGCATGCGGTCCACCATCTTGTGCGTGCCGCCGTCGCGGGCGATGGCGCCGTAGAGCTCCTCCATCCCCTTGGCGGCGACGCGCAGGTGGCTCACCGGCCAGATCACCATGGCATAGCCCATCTCCTGGAACTCTTCCGCCGTGAAGAAGGGCGTGCGGCCGAACTCGGTCATGTTCGCCAGCAGCTTCACGCCCGGCATGCGGCGCGCGAATTCGCGGAACATCTCGGCCGTGGTCAGCGCTTCCGGGAAGATCGCGTCGGCGCCGGCATCCAGATAGAGCTTCGCGCGCGCCACGGCGCCGTCGATACCCTCGCTCGCCGCCGCATCGGTGCGGGCGATCAGGTAGAGGTGCCGCCGCGCCTTGCGCGCCGCCGCCACCTTGGCCGCCATGTCGCGCGCATCCGCCAGCTTCTTGTCGTTCAGGTGGCCGCACTTCTTCGGCAGCAGCTGGTCTTCCAGGTGCACGGCGCCAGCGCCCGCTTCCTCGAAGGCACGCACCATGTGCATGACATTCAGCGCCTCGCCATAGCCGGTGTCGCCATCCACCAGCGCCGGCAGGCCGCTGGCCCGCGCCACCTGGCGGATGTGCCAGGCCACGTCATCGACCGTGATCATGCCGAGGTCCGGCAGGCCCATGGTGGCCGACATCGCGGCGCCGGACATGTAGAGCGCCTCGAACCCCGCCTTCTTCGCCAGCAGCGAGGCGATGCCCAGATGCGCGCCGGGGATGCGCAAAATCTCCGGCCGCTCCAGCAGCGCGCGAAACCTTTGGCCCGCAGGGGCGTCCGGTAGGTCGTCGGCAATCACGTAGGGCATGGCTCTTCTCCTCTCCGGACGATGCATCCTTCCTACACCGCGTCCCGAGTCGCCGCCATGGCAGCACCCGTGGCCCTTTCCGTGAGGCCGATCACGCCCTAGTTTTGCCACCGACCGTTACGGATCTCAGGGAGACCAGCCATGGAAATGACCGGCGAAAGGCGCATCGAGGCGCCGCGCGAGACCGTCTGGCGCGCGCTGAACGACCCCGATGTGCTGCGCCAGTCCATCCCTGGCTGCGAGACGGTGGAGCGTGTCGGCGACGACAGCTTCCAGGCTCGCGTGGCCGTGAAGCTGGGCCCGATGGCGGCACGCTTCACCGGCAAGGTGCAGCTGACGAACATCAACCCACCCGCCTCCTACACCATCGGCGGCGAGGGCAATGGCGGCGCCATGGGCTTCGCCAAGGGCGGCGCCGATGTCAGCCTGGAAGAGCTTTCCGCCACCGAGACGTTGCTGAAATACGTGGTCAAGGCGCAGGTCGGCGGCAAGATGGCGCAGCTCGGCGCCCGGCTGATCGACAGCACCGCCAAGCAGATGGCCGACCAGTTCTTCGACCGGTTCGCCGCCCTGGTTTCCGCTCCGGCGCCTGCCGTTGCGGCCGAGGGCGTTCGTCCCTCCGAAGTGGCGGCGCTGCCCCCGGGCACCCGCCCCACCCCCGCGCCGGGCACGCTGGTGGGCGACGCTACACCGGAAGAACGGCTCGGTGCCGCCACGCTGGCGGGCGCAGGGCTGGTGGAACATGCCGGCGGCACGCCGCCCGGCACGACCTATGATGACGTCGCCGGCCGCCCGAATATCCCCGCCACCCCGGCCCATCCGGTGCCGGTAAACCTGATGGCCCTGGCGCCGACCGAGATCTTCGGCCTGCCCCTCACCTTCTGGATCGGCGGCGTGATCTGGCTGCTGCTGCTCGCGGTGCTCTTCCTGAATGGCTGAGTCCGGGTTCCCGGCTTCTGTCGAGGCGACCGAACGGCTCCTGGCAGCCGGCGGTTATGTGGCCGACCGGGCGCTGGCGACCACGGTGCATCTGGCGCTTGCCATGGGCCGCCCCCTCTTCCTGGAGGGGGAGCCCGGCACCGGCAAGACGGAGATCGCCAAGGTGCTGGCGGCTGGCCTCGGCCGCCGGCTGGTGCGGTTGCAATGCTACGACGGGTTGGATCTTGCCGCGGCTGCCTATGAGTGGAACCACGCGCGGCAGCTGATGGCCATCCGGCTGGCCGAGGCTTCCGGCGAGACGGACCGGCAGGCGCTGGAAGCGGGCATCTACGACCGCCGCTTCCTGCAGGAGCGCCCGCTGCTCTCGGCCCTGACCGGCAGCCCCGCCGTGCTGCTGATCGATGAGCTGGATCGCGCGGACGAGCCCTTCGAGGCTTTCCTGCTGGAGATCCTGGCCGATTTCCAGCTCTCCATTCCCGAGATCGGCACCATCCGTGCCGAGACGCCGCCCGTGGTGGTGCTGACCAGCAACCGGACGCGGGAGGTGCATGACGCCATCCGCCGCCGCTGCCTCTATCACTGGGTCGATTACCCGGATGCGGCGCGGGAGCGCGCTATCCTGGACAGCCGCGCACCCGGCCTGCCGGCGAAGCTTTCGGCCCAGGTGGTGGAATTCGTGCAGCGCATCCGCCAGGGCGACTATTTCAAGTATCCAGGCGTGGCGGAGACCATCGACTGGGCGGCGGCCCTGGGTGCGCTGAACGCCACGGAGCTGGAGCCGGCGCTGGTGGATGAAACCCTGGGCGCCCTGCTGAAGTACCAGGACGACATCGCCAAGTTGCGTGGTGCCGAAGCCGCGCGGCTGCTGGGAGAGGTCAAGGCGCCACCCAAGGTGGCGGTGCCGTTCTGACCGCGCTGGCGGGGAATCTTCTGGGCTTCGGCCGGATGCTGCGCCGCGCGGGCCTGCCCATCGGACCGGCCGAGATGCTGGCCGGCGCCGAGGCGCTGTCCCGCATCGAGTTGGGCGACCGCCAACAGGTCCAGGCCGCGCTGCGCGCCACGCTGGTGCACCGGCGCGAGCATTTCGAGATCTTCGACCAGGCTTTCACGCTGTTCTGGCGCGCACCCTCCAGCCCCGGCGCGACCGAGGCAGGAGAGCTGGAGTTGCTGGACAAGGCTCCGGCCGCCGCACGCCGGGTTTCTGAGGCCCTGGGCGGTGGCGGTGCCTCCCCCGCGCCGCCGAAGGTCGAGGCCCGCCCGGATGCCGCGCTGACTGTCAGCGCCGGCGAGCAGTTGCGGAAGATGGATTTCGAGGCCATGGGCGCGGGCGAGATCGCCGAGGCCAAGCGCGAGATCCGCCGCCTTTCCCTGCCGCTGGATGCCCGCCCCACCCGCCGCTTCCGTCCCAATGCCGCCGGGCGCCGCACCGACCTCCGCGCGACCCTGAAGGAAAGCCTGCGCCAGGGTGGCGAGGTGCTGGATATCCGCCGCTCCGAACGGGTGGTGCGCCCGCCGCCGCTGGTGGCCATCTGCGATATCTCCGGCAGCATGGCGCGCTATGCGCAGATCCTGCTGCACTTCCTGCACGCTGTCAGCAACGACCGGGACCGGGTCTCCACCTTCCTTTTCGGCACCCGGCTGACCAACATCACCCGCCAGTTGCGGCACCGGGATGCCGAGGTGGCCTTCGAGCTGGTCAGCCATGTCGTGCCGGACTGGTCCGGCGGCACCCGCATCGGCGAGGCACTGGACCGCTTCAACCATGACTGGTCCCGGCGCGTGCTGGGCCAGGGTGCGGTGGTGCTGCTGATCACGGATGGGCTGGAGCGCGGCGGGCCGGAGGAACTGGCCCGGCTGGCTGCGGCCACCGACCGGCTCCGCCATTCCTGCCGCCGCCTGATCTGGCTGAACCCGCTCTTGCGCTATGCCGGCTTCCAGCCGAAATCCCAGGGCGTGAGGACGATGCTGCCCTTGGTCCATGAGCATCGCCCCGTCCATAACATCGAAAGCCTGCGGTCGCTGGTGGAGACGCTTTCGGCGCCGCAGTCGAGGGCAAGGATGCCGTCATGAGCGATCGGGAAGACATTCTGGCGACCGCGGCCGGCTGGCTGGCCGAAGGTGAGACCGTGGCGCTGGCCACGGTGGTGGAAACCTGGGGCAGTTCGCCCCGGCCGCCAGGATCGCAGCTGGCGGTCACCGCCTCCGGCCGCATGGCGGGCAGTGTCTCGGGCGGGTGCATTGAGGGCGCGGTGGCCGATGTGGCGAAGCAGACCATGGATAGCGGCGCACCGCAGCTGCTGGACTTCGGCATCAGCGATGAGCGCGCCTGGGAAGTGGGGCTCGCCTGCGGCGGCAAGCTGAAGGTCTTTGTGGAGAAGCTGGCGTGAAGGCTGCCCTGCTCGCACGCCTGCAGGAGGCAAAGGCGGCTGGCCGCCCTGTCGCCCTGCTGACGCGGCTCTCCGATGGCGAACAGTTCCTCTACCCCGAGGACGCTCCCCCGGCCCCGCTGGCGGAGGCCGCCGCTGCCGCGCTGGAAGCCGACAAGGCCGCGAACCTGACCGACGAGGGCGCGGAATGGTTCATCCAGCCCCACAACCCGCCGCTGCGGCTGATCGTGGTGGGGGCCGTGCATGTGGCGCAGGCGCTGGTGCCGATGGCTGCCGGCCTGGGCTTCGCAGTGACGGTGGTGGACCCCCGCCGCGCCTTCGCGACCGAGGAGCGCTTCGACGGCAGCGTCACGCTGCGCGACGAGTGGCCGGATGAGGCGATGGAAGCTCTGGCGCCGGATACCCGCACCGCCATCGTCACCCTGACTCATGACCCCAAGCTGGACGACCCTGCGCTGGAAGTGGCGCTGCGTTCCCCTGCTTTTTACATCGGCGCGCTGGGCAGCCGCCGCACCCATGCCAAGCGGGTGGCGCGGCTGCAGGAGGCCGGCTTCGACGAGGAGGCCATTGCCCGTATCTCCGCCCCCATCGGCCTGGATATCGGGGCGGTGACGGCGCCTGAGATCGCGCTCTCCATTATCTCCGAGGTCGTGGCGCGCCGGCGCGGCGCGGCTCTGGGCCAACGGACATGATCTTCGGCCCCACGCCCCTGGCGGAAGCCGAAGGCGCCGTCCTGGCCCATACCATCCGCCTGGAAGGGCGCGTGCTGAAGAAGGGCACGCGGCTGGATGCGGGCGCCGTGGCTGCCTTGGTGGCGTCGGGCCGGCAGGAGGTGATCGCGGCCCGGCTGGAGCCTGGCGATGTCGTGGAGGACGAGGCGGCGCACCGGATTGGCGAAGCCCTGCTCAGCCAGCATGTCGCCCGGACGCGCGCCGCGACTGGCCGCGTCAACCTGCGCTCCGAGGCCGCCGGCCTGCTGGTGGTGGATGTTGCCCTGGTGGACCGGCTGAACGCGCTGGACGAAAGCCTGACGCTGGCCACCCTACCCAACTTCACTCCGGTTTCGGCCGGGGAGATGCTGGCCACGGCCAAGATCATCCCCTTCGCCATGTCGGGCGAGGTGCTGGAGGTGGCGGAAGGCATTGCCCGCAGCGGCCGCCTGCTGGGTGTGCATCCTTTCCGGCCGCTGAAGGTCGGGCTCGTGCTGACGGAGCTGCCCGGCCTCAAGGAAAGCATCATGGAAGGCGCGGTAGAGGCGACGGGCCAACGCATCACCGGCCTCACCGGCACCCTTCTGCCGCCCGAGCGCTGCCCGCATGATGAAGGGGCCATTGCCGCCGCCCTGCAACGGCTGTCACAGGCAGGCGCCGAGCTGCTGCTGATCGCCGGGGCATCGGCCGTGGTGGACCGGCGGGATGCCGGGCCGGCGGCCATCGTGCGCGCCGGTGGGCGCGTCGAGCATTTCGGCATGCCAGTAGACCCAGGCAACCTGATCTGCCTGGGCGAGATCGGTGGCGTTCCCGCCATGGTGCTGCCCGGATGCGCCCGCAGCCCGAAGCTGAATGGCTTTGACTGGGTGCTGCAACGCATCTTCGCCGGCCTGCATGTCAGGTCGCGCGACGTGATGCGGATGGGCGTCGGCGGCCTGCTGAAGGAAATCGAAAGCCGCCCCTTGCCGCGGGCGGAGGCGCCGAAGGGCCAAGCTGGCCCCGCCACGCCCCGCCGGCGGCGGCAGGTGGCCGCCCTGGTACTGGCCGCCGGCCGCTCCAGCCGCATGGCGCCGCTCAACAAGCTGCTGGTGCCGGGGCAGGACGGCCGTCCCATGGTGGCGCGCGTGGTGGACAATGTGCTGGCTTCCCAGGCGCGCCCGGTGGTGGTGGTCACCGGCCATGACCGGGAGCAGGTGGAGGCGGCGCTGGCCGGCCGGCCTGTCACCTTCGTGCGGGCGGCGGATTATGCCGAGGGGCTGTCTGCGTCGCTCAAGGCCGGGCTGGCGGCACTGCCGGCGGAGGCTGAAGGCTTTGTTATCTGCCTGGGCGACATGCCCCTGGTCGGCGGTGCTGGCATCGACCGCCTGCTTACCACTTTCGACCCTGAGGAAGGACGTGCCGTGGTGATGCCCACCTTCCAGGGGCAGCATGGCAACCCCGTCCTCTGGTCGCGGGAGTTCCTGCCGGAGATGATGGCGCTGACCGGCGACCAGGGCGCGCGGCGGCTGCTGCGCCGCCACGCCGAGCGGGTCTCGGAAGTGGAGATGCCGGACGACGCCGTGTTGCGGGACTTCGATACGGTCGAGGCCCTGGCCGCCCAGCCGGACCTCGCCGGGAAGCTGGCATGATCCTGATCGCCCTTGGCGCCAACCTGCCTGGACAGGACGGCAGCGCGCCCCGCGCCACCTGCGAGGCCGCGGCGCGGGCGCTGGACGATATTCCCGGCCTGCGCCTGATGGCGCTGTCACGCTGGTGGTCCACGGCGCCTGAGCCTCCGCTGCCCGGCGCCCCCTGGTATGTGAACGGCGTGGCACGCTGCGAGGGAGACATTGCTCCCGATGTGCTCCTCTCCTCGCTTCAGGCGCTGGAGAATGCCGCCGGCCGGGTCCGCCCCTACCCCAATGCGCCGCGCACCCTGGACCTGGACATCATCGCCATGGGCAACGCGGTGCGGGAGGCGCCGGACCCGGTCCTGCCGCATCCACGCGCCCATCAGCGGCGATTCGTCCTGCAGCCCCTGGCGGAAGTCGCCCCGGGCTGGGTGCATCCCGCGCTGGGGAAAAGCGTTGAGGATCTGCTGCTTACCCTTCCCCCGGCGGCGATGGAACCGTTCTGACCTTGTGTTTCGCGCCCGCGGTGTCTATCTGGAAGGTTCCGCTGATCTGATGGATTTGGAGGCCTCACCATGGCCCGCGTCACTGTTGAAGACTGCATCCTGCAAGTTCCCAACCGGTTCGAGCTGGTCCTGTTGGCCGCGCAACGCGCCCGCAACATCAGCCGGGGCGAGGAACTGACCCTCGATCGCGACAACGACAAGAACCCCGTGGTCGCCCTGCGGGAGATCGCGGAGCAGACGGTGGAGCTGCCTGCCCTGGAGCAGGACCTGGTGAAGTCGCTGCTGCGTGCGCCGGAGCCGGAGCCTGTCGAGGAAGAGGTGATCGACCTGATCGCCACCGACGAGAACATCTTCGGCGTCATGGACGTGAACGAGGAGCCGCTGCCGGACGCCGGCGCGGAGGATATGTCGGGCGACGATATCGAAGCAGCCATCGCCGCCGAGCTCGGCGGCCGCCGCTGACCGGACGGAGGCTCGCTTGAGACCGGGCGCCGGGGCGGATCTGTTTCCGGCGCCACATGCGCCTGAGGGCCTTGCTGAGCCAAGCTTAAAACCACGCGTGGAGACGCCGGGCACTGAATTGGCCCGGCGTGTTGCTGCTTATGACCCGCGCGCTGATGTGGCGCTGATCGAGGCAGCCTATGACTTGGCCGCCACGGCGCATGCTAGCCAGGCGCGCGAGAACGGCGACCCCTATATCACCCACCCTGTCGCGGTCGCTGGCATCCTGGCCGGCTACCGATTGGACACGGCCACCATCGCCACAGCGCTGCTGCATGACGTGGTGGAGGACACCAGCGTCTCGCTGGTGGACCTTGAGAAGAAGTTCGGCAGCGACATCGCCAAGCTGGTGGATGGCGTCACCAAGCTGACCCGGCTGGAATTGCAGTCGGAGCGGACCAAGCAGGCGGAGAACTTCCGCAAGCTGGTGCTGGCGATGAGCGAGGACATCCGCGTCCTGCTCGTGAAGCTGGCCGACCGCACGCATAACATGCGGACGCTCCATTACGTGCCGAAGCCCGAGAAGCGGGCCAAGACGGCGCGGGAGACCATGGAGATCTATGCGCCGCTGGCGCAGCGGATCGGCATGGATGCGGTCAAGACCGAGCTTCAGTCGCTCTCCTTCCGCGAGTTGCAGCCGGACGCCTACCAGACCATCACCGCCCGCCTCGCCTTCCTGCGTGGCCAGGGCGCGGACCTGATCGACGAGATCGCGGCCGACCTGCGGGCCAAGCTGGCGGAAGCAGGCGTGCCGTTGCTGGAGGTCACGGGGCGGGAAAAGTCGCCTTATTCCATCTGGCTGAAGATGCACGAGAAGAAGGTGGAGTTCGAGCAGCTCTCGGACATCATGGCCTTCCGCATCGTCACCACCGACAAGGCGAACTGCTACGCCGCCCTGGGCGCCATTCATTCCGCCTATCGCGTGGTGCCGGGGCGCTTCAAGGACTACATCTCCACCCCCAAATCCAACGGCTACCAGAGCCTGCATACCGGCGTCTCGGTGCCGGAACGGCGTAATGCCAAGATCGAGGTGCAGATCCGGACGCCGGAGATGCACGAGGTCGCCGAATATGGCGTGGCCGCCCACTGGATGTACAAGCAGGGCAGCCCGGCCGATGCGGCCACGCAGCCCGTCAAGCAGCGCCGCTACCCCTGGGTCAAGGAGCTGCTGGAACTCCTGGAGTCGGCCTCCGAGCCGCAGGAGTTCCTGGAACACACGAAGCTGGCCCTGCACCAGGACCAGGTCTTCTGCTTCACGCCCAAGGGCGACCTGATCGCCCTGCCCCGTGGCGCCACGCCGATCGACTTCGCCTACCAGGTCCACAGCCAGGTGGGCGACACCTGCGTCGGTGCCA
Organism: Pseudoroseomonas ludipueritiae; assembly: GCF_014490445.1. GTDB lineage: Bacteria > Pseudomonadota > Alphaproteobacteria > Acetobacterales > Acetobacteraceae > Pseudoroseomonas > Pseudoroseomonas ludipueritiae. Next base: position 70,824 of record NZ_JACTUZ010000001.1, read on the forward strand.
AGATCAATGGCCGCATCGTGCCGCTGCGGCACGTGCTGGAGAATGGCGACCAGGTCGAGATCATCACGGCGCGCGGCGGCACGCCAAACCCGGCCTGGGAACGCTTCGTCGTCACCGGCAAGGCCAAGGCGCGCATCAAGCGCTTCGCCCTGGCACGGCAGCGCAGCGAGTTTCAGGAGCAGGGCCGCAGCGCCATCGCCAAGGCTTTCCGCCAGGAGGGCCTCGACTTCAGCGAGAAGCTGGCGGAGCCGGCGCTCAAGGCCTTCAAGCAGCCAAGCTTCGAGGATCTCTGCGTCGCCGTCGGCAATGGCAATGTCTCACCGCGCGAGGTGCTGCACGCTGCCGTCCCCGAGTTGCGCGGGCCGCCCCGCCCGCATGACCACATGCCCCTGGCCCGTGCGCGCGGCAAGCCGGGCGCCACGGTCATGCGCACCGGCAACGAGCGGCGGCGGGATACGGCCTCCGGCATCATCGGGCTGGTGCCAGGCATGGCGGTGCAATTCGCCGGCTGCTGCCACCCTGTTCCAGGCGACCGCATCCTGGGCATCGTCACCACCGGCAAGGGCGTGACGGTGCACAAGAACGACTGCCACAGCCTGGAGGCCTTCGCGGCGACGCCCGAGCGCTTCATCGACATCGACTGGGACTACGAGGCCGGGTCTGGCGGCGCCCATCTGGCGCGGCTGCAGGTCGTCACCAGCAATGAGGACGCGGCCATCGCCGCCATGACGGTGACCATCGCCAAGCAGAACGGCAAGCTGCACAACCTGCGCTTCACCCACCGCGCCCCGGATTTCGCCGAGGTGGTGGTGGACCTGGAGGTCTCGGACCTGCGGCACCTGTCGCAGGTGGTGGCGGCGCTGCGCACCTGCCCGGGCATCGACCAGGTGGACCGGGCCAAGAGCTGAGGCTAATCCCTGCGTCATGATCATCGGCCTCGGCAACGACATCGTGGATATCCGCCGCATCGAGCAGACGCTGGCGCGCCATGGAGACCGCTTTATCGAGCGTGTCTTCACGCCCCTGGAGCGGCGCAAGGCGGAAAGCCGGACGGAGAAGCTGCGCGCCGCGACCTATGCCAAGCGCTTCGCTGCTAAGGAGGCAGCCTCCAAGGCCCTCGGCACCGGCTTCCGGCAGGGCGTCTTCTGGAAGGATCTGGGGGTGGTGAACCTTTCCTCCGGCCAGCCATCGCTGCGGCTGACCGGCGGTGCCGCCGCCCGGCTGGATGCCATTACCCCCGCGGGATACGGCGCTCAGATCAGCCTGACCATGACGGATGAATACCCCTATGCGCAGGCGGTGGTCATCATCGCCGCGGTGAAGCTGGCGCTCTAGTCGCCCAGGCGGAATGCGTCGGCGATCCGGCGCATCCGCCCCTCCCCGTCCAGCAGCAGCACATCGAAGCGGATGCCGACCTCGCCGTGGCCGGGATGCGACGCCAGCCAGACCTCGGCCGCGCGCAACAGCCGTGCCCGCTGCCGGGGCCCCAGGGCATGGGCGGCCTCCGTCAGGCTCGGGCGCGCCTTGACCTCGATGAAGGCCAGCAGCCCTTCCCGCTCCGCTACCACATCGATCTCACCGGCAGCGGTGCGGGCACGGCTATCCAACACCCTCCAGCCCTCCTCAGCCAGCCGCGCGGCGACCCGCGCCTCGGCGGAGCGCCCGCGTGCCTCGGCGGCGGCGCGCAGATCGGATCGGGAAGGATGCGCTGGCATGGCCGTGATGTTCCCGCCCCCGTGTCTGCACCGCAAGCGGCTGGCCCTTCAGCGCCGGGCATCCTAAACCGGAAAATATGCAACGACGCTCCCGCTGGCTCCGTCGGTTCTTCCTGCGCGGGCTTCTCACTGTGCTCGTGCTGCTTGCCGTGGCGGGGGGCGGGCTGGCAGCGGCCCTCTGGTTCACCCTGCCGCCTGCCCAGGGCCGCTACGCCCTGCGCGGCCTTTCCGGTCCAGTGGAAATCGTGCAGGACGAGCACGGCATCCCCCGCGTCACGGCCCTTAATGAACAGGACGCCGCGCAGGCCCTCGGCTGGCTGCACGCGCGAGACCGCATGTTCCAGATGGAGGCCATGCGGCGTGGCGCGGCTGGCCGGCTGGCGGAGTTGGCAGGCCCTGCTGCGCTACGGATGGACCGGTTCAGCCGCACTCTCGGCCTGGCACAAAGCGCCCGGGCTGATTACGCGGCGCTGCCGGAAGCGACCCGGGCCATGCTGGATGCTTACGCCCGGGGCGTGAATGCCTGGCTGGAGGCACGCGGCCGCTTCGCGGCACCAGAATTTATCGCCCTCGGGGCGCCGGAAGCCTGGGAGCCCTGGCAAAGCCTGCTTTGGGCCAAGGTCATGGGGCTATGGCTCTCCGGCAACTGGCGGCTGGAGCTGGACCGGGCTCGCCTGGCCGGCATCTTGCCGCCGGAACGGCTGGCGGAACTTTGGCCTTCCGACGACAGCACAGGCCGCGCCGATCTCGCGGGCCTGCCATCGCTAGAGCGCCTGGACCGGCTGGCGGCGGCAGTGCCGGAATTTCCACGCGACGCGCCACTGCCTTCCAGCGCCTCCAACGCCTGGGCGGTGTCGGCAGCACGCTCGGCCACCGGCAGGCCCCTGCTAGCCTCGGACCCACATCTGGGCTTTCAGGCGCCGATCCTGTGGTACCTGGCGCGCATCGAGATCGCGGCGGCGCCGGGGCAGCCAGCCCGGTTCCTGGCGGGCGCCACTTCGCCAGGGGTGCCCTTCATGGTGATCGGGCGCAGCGCGGCGCTCGCCTGGGGCTTCACCACCACCCATTCCGATACACAGGATGTGTTCATTGATCGCCTCGCCGGCGCCGATGGCTACGAGACGCCTGAGGGCCCTCGCCCCTTCACGGTGCGGGAGGAGACCATCCGGGTACGGGGTCATGAGCCTGAGGTGCTGCGTGTGCGGGAAACCCGGCACGGCCCCGTTGTCAGCGACCTCGATGGCACCAGCTCTCCCGAAGGAAGCAGCGTGCTGGCGGTGCAGATGGCCAATCTCGCTCCTCGTGACACCGCGGCTGCCGGCCTGCACGCTCTGAACAATGCCACGACGCTGGCGCAGGCTCGTGCCGCCGCCGCCCTGATCACCGCTCCGGCGCAGAACCTGATGGTCGCAGCCGCCGATGGGGGTATCGGCATGTTCCTGACGGGCCGCACGCCGGCCCGCCGGGCTGGCGACGGCACCATGCCGGCTCCGGGCTGGGATGATAGCCACGACTGGACCGGCTGGGTGCCCTTCGAGGACATGGCGCATGCCGAGAACCCGGCCAGCGGCATTCTGGTCAACGCCAATAACAGGGTGCAAGCGGCGGGCAAGGAGCCCTATCTCGGCCGCGACTGGTATGGTGACTGGCGCTTCCGCCGCATCCACGCCCTCTTGGCGCAGCGGCACCTACAGGCGCCGCAGGACCTTGCGGCGATGCAGCGCGACGAGGTCAGCCTTTTCGCGCGGGAAATGTTACCAGTGCTGCGCGCCATCCCCCGCCCCGCCGGCCCTGCCGGCGCGGCACGCGACCTCCTCCTTGGGTGGGACGGGCAGATGCGTGCCGCTGCACCGCAGCCACTGATCTTCAACGCCTGGTGGCCGCTGGCAGCCCGGGCGGCGCTGAGCATGGGTGGCGTGCCTGCCGGTGCCTGGCCGCCGACGCCCGAGTTCCTGCGGTTCGTGCTGAACCCCGACATGCGCGGTGCCCATTGGTGCCGCCCGTCCGGGGAGGCCGCGGCGCCCGATGCCCCGGCTGGGGCGGCCGCCAGCGATGCCTGTGCCGCATTGGTGTCCGAGGCGCTGGAACGTGCCACGGCCCAGCTGGCGGAGCGATTTGGCCCTGATCCCGCAGCCTGGCGCTGGGACATGGCGCACCGGGCGCGGTTCGAGCACCCGCTGCTGCGCTTCCTGCCTGTCCTGAGGGACTGGACGCGGATCGAGGCGCCCACCGGAGGCGACGGCGAGACCGTCAACCGGGGCGGCATGGCCGGTGGCGGCTTCGCGCATGTGCATGGGCCGGGCCTCCGCGCGGTCTTCGACCTTTCGGTGCCTGAGGGCGCGGCAGCCGTGATCGGCACCGGGCAGTCCGGCCACCCGCTCTCGCGCTATTGGGCAGACCAGACGCCGATTTGGGCCGGGCATGCGCCGGATGGCGCCCTGCTGCTGCCGCTGGGGCCTGTGCCGGGGCAGAGTGGCGGCGTCCTGCGCCTGGAACCGGGCTGAGGAGCGCCTTCTTCGCATCTCCGCTGTTGCTTCGGCGGCGCTGGCCGGGGAGAGTATGTCGGTAGAAAACATGCTCCACCGCACCACGCGCCGCCCGCAATTCTTCTACACCACCGCCCCGATGCCCTGCCCCTATCTGGCAGGCCGGACGGAGCGGAAGGTCGTGACCGAACTGACCGGCGCGGAATCCGAGGCGCTGCATGACCGCCTCTCGCGTGCCGGCTTCCGGCGCAGCCACAACATCGCCTATTCGCCGGTCTGCCCCGGCTGCCAGGCCTGCATCCCCATCCGCATCGCCTGCGACCGCTTCCAGCCCGACCGTACCCAGCGGCGCGTGGCGCGCGACAATGCCGACCTGACGGCGCAGGAAACCACCGCCCGCGCCACGGCCGAGCAGTTCACCCTGTTCCAGCGCTACCAGCAGGCCCGCCACAACGATGGCGACATGGCCTCGATGGGCTTCTACGACTACCGCGCCATGATCGAGGACACGCCCATCACCACGCATGTGGTGGAGTTCCGCGAACCGGATGGCCGCCTTGTCGCCGCTTGCCTGACGGACCGGCTGAGCGACGGTCTTTCCGCCGTCTATTCCTTCTACGACCCCGGGATAGAGCGCCGCTCCCTCGGCACCTACGCCGTGCTGTGGCTGGTGCAGCGGGCCATGCAGTTGGACCTGCCCTTCGTCTATCTCGGCTATTGGGTGCCGCAGAGCCGCAAGATGGCCTACAAGGCCCGCTTCCGCCCCAGCGAGATCCTGACTGGCGGGCATTGGCGGGAATTGCTGGCCACCGACATCGTTCAGCCGGGCGAATAAGGCCAGCGCCCGAGCCAGAGCGTATCCTCGATGCTCTCGGCGCCCGCTGCCAGCATGGCTAGGCGATCAAAGCCCAGAGCGATCCCGGCCGTGGCCGGCATGCCGTGGCGAAGGGCCGCCAGAAAATCCTCATCCACCGGCCATCCTTCGCCGTAAAGGCGGTGGCGTTCCTCGACATCCCGGGCGAAGCGGCCGGCCTGCTCGGTGGCATCGGTCAGTTCATCGAAGGCATTGGCCAGCTCGATGCCGGCGGCGAAAAGCTCGAAGCGCAGCGCGGCGCGTGGGTCCGCAGGGTCGCGCCTTGCCAGAGCTGCCTGGGGCGCTGGCCAATGGGTTAGAAAGGTAGCCCGATCCCGCCCCAGTTGCGGCTCGATGCGCTCCAGCAGCAGGCGGAAGAACAGGTCTTCCCATCCTTCGTTCTCGCGTGGCGGCACGCCGGCATGGGCTGCGGCTTCGCGCAACGCGGTCGCGTCACCCTCGCCCGCGCCATCCAGCGTACCCAGGATGTCCAGGCCGCCGCAGTGGCGGCGAAAGGCCTCGGCGACCGTCAGGCGCTCGAAAGGCAGCGACAGGTCGGTACGGATGCCGCGATGCATTACCTCGGGTGGCAGCATGGTGCGGAGATAGGCCTCCGTTTCATCCATCAGGGCCCCCAGCGAGGCCGCCGGGCGGTACCACTCCAGCATGGTGAATTCCGGGCTGTGCCGGGCGGAGACCTCGCCATTGCGCCAGACGCGCGCGATCTCGAAGACCGGCCCCGCGCCAGCCACCAGCAACCGCTTGATGGCCAGCTCTGGCGAGGTGCGGAGCCAGAGCGTTTCCTCTCCCTCGCCCAGGATGGGTCGGAAGGTGGTCCGGAAGGCCGCCAGATGGACTTCCATGCCCGGTGCCGGCACCAGGGCTGGGGTCTCGACCTCGGTATAGCCGCGCTCGGTGAAGAAGGCGCGGGTCCGCTTCAGCAGGTCGGCACGCCGCCGCAGGGCTGGCATGCGGGCGGACAAGCGGTGCGGGTGCCAGTCCGGCAGGGAGGAGATAGGATCAGGCATTGCGGCGACGGGGCTTCCAGGCGTAAGGCCGCCGACCATGCCCGACGGTGTTCCCGATTTGAAGCCGCGCACGCTGCGCGACCCCGCTGCCCTGGTGGAAGCAGGACTGGCACCGCCCGAGGCGGCCCCTGGGCTCCAGCGCGTGGCGGAGCATTTCGCCATGGCGATTACCCCCGCCGTGCAGGCCTTGATCGACCGGGCCGATCCATCCGACCCTATCGCCCGCCAGTATGTGCCCGATGTGGCGGAACTGGTGACGCTGCCGGATGAGCGCAGCGACCCGACCAGCGACGCACCCTTCACGCCCGTGAAGGGCGTGGTGCACCGCTATCCCGACCGCGCGCTGCTGAAGCCCCTGCTCGCCTGCCCCGTCTATTGCCGCTTCTGCTTCCGGCGGGAGGTTGTGGGGCCCGATGGCGGCCTGTTGAGCGAGGCGGAGCTGGATGCCGCCATCGACTGGTTCGCGGCGACCCCCCAGGTGCGGGAGGCCATCCTGACCGGGGGGGACCCGCTGATGCTTTCGGCGCGCCGGCTGGGCCATATCGTCCGCCGCCTTTCGGCCATTCCGCACCTGGACATCATCCGCATCCATTCCCGCGTTCCCGTGGCAGCACCTGAGCGTGTCGATGAGAGGCTTTCCGATGCTTTATCAACGCACAAGGCGATGTTCCTCTGTGTTCACGCAAATCATGCGAGGGAGTTCTCGCCCATGGCACGGGAGGCCCTGCGGCGGCTGCGGAACGCCGGTGCCACCTTGCTGGGGCAGAGCGTACTGCTCCGGGGCGTGAATGACTCGGCCGAGGCACTTGAGGGCCTATTCCGCGCCATGCTGGCCGCGCAGGTGAAGCCCTACTACCTCCACCAGTTGGACCGTGCCCCCGGGACAGCTCGCTTCGAGGTTCCCATATCCGAGGGTCGTTCACTGCTGCGCCAGTTACGGGGTCGCCTCTCTGGCCTGGCATGGCCGACTTATGTGCTGGACCTGCCGAACGGCGCCGGCAAGGCACCTCTAGGGCCAGACTTCACCCAGGCCGAGTCGGACGGCTGGACCGTGGAAGGGCCGCTTGATCGGCATGGCCATCCTTATCCCGACCGGTGATCAGAACTCAGGATCATCCTGTAAATTTTTGCTATTAAACTAATTCCGTCGCCGGCGTTTCCGCAGCTTTCCTTAGGCTGCCGATGGATTAGGCTCTCTGGCATGGCGCTCTCCCTTTCCATCCTCGACCAATCGACCATTGCTTCCGGCCGGCACGCTGGAGACGCGGTGCAGGAAACCTTGGAACTGGCGCGGCTGGCTGACCGCCTGGGCTACGCCCGCTATTGGCTGGCCGAGCACCACAACAGTTCCAGCCACGCCGGAACGGCGCCGGAGGTGCTGATCGCCGCCATTGCCGCCACCACCACGCGCATCCGCGTCGGTTCGGCCGGCGTGATGCTGCCGCATTATTCCAGCCTCAAGGTAGCCGAGCAGTTCCGGATGCTGGAAGCCATCGCACCGGGGCGCATAGACCTGGGTGTCGGCCGCGCGCCGGGGAGCGACGGCCGCACAGCCTATGCCCTGAACCCCGCCGCTGCTCAGGCCGCCGACCAGTTTCCCCAGCAGGTTCAGGAACTGCTCGGCTGGACTGGCGAAGGGCTGCCGCTGGATCACCCGTTCCGAACCATCCGCGCACAGCCTGAAGTGCCGACGGCGCCGCAGGTCTGGGTCCTCGGCAGCTCGGATTACGGGGCGCAACTGGCGGCGCATCTCGGGCTGCCCTACTGCTTCGCCTACTTCATCACCGATGGCAGAGGTGCATCCGAAGCCATTGAACTTTATCGACAGAACTTCCGGCCGACACCGGGCCGGCTGAAAGAACCCCATGCTGCCATCGGCGTCTTCGCGCTCTGCGCCGATACGGAAGCGGAAGCCCGCCGTCTGTACCGCTCGCGCGAGTTATGGCGCCTGTCACGGGACCGCGGCATTTTCCCACCATTGCCCAGTGTCGATGAAGCGGAAGCCTATCCCTACTCGCCAGCCGAGCAGGCGCATCTGGATCGGCTGCGGCCCCGCGCCATCATCGGCACGGCCGAGCAGGTGCGGGCACGGCTGGAGGCTCTGGCCTCGGAACTAGGGGTGCAGGAGGTCGCGGTGCTGACGCCGATGCACGACAAGCAGGCGCGGCAGAGGTCATTCCGGCTTCTGGCGGAAGCCTTTGGCTTAGTGGGCGAGGCCGTTTCTTGACAGCCGGGCCTGCCGCACGCTCTACCCCCTTGCACATCGTGGTCGCGGCGGCTGGCGCGGCGTACCGAAGCGGGGCCTCGCGCTATCCCTGACATGACGAACAAGAAGAAGCCTGGCGGCTGGCTGGAAAGCCTCAAGACCGTCGTTTATGCTGGCCTGATCGCCATTGGCATCCGGACCGTGGCCTTCGAGCCCTTCAACATCCCTTCCGGCAGCATGATCCCGACGCTCCTGGTCGGCGATTACCTGTTCGTCTCGAAATACGCCTACGGCTATTCGAAACACTCCCTGCCCTTCAGCCCCGATCTCTTCCAGGGGCGGATCTTCGGCAGCCTGCCGACCCGCGGGGACGTGGCGGTGTTCAAGTTCCCGCGCGACAACAGCACTGACTACATCAAGCGCATCATCGGCCTGCCGGGCGACCGGGTGCAGGTGCGCCAGGGCCGGCTCTACCTGAACAGGCAGGAGGTTCCGCGCGAATCCCAGGGCCTCTATACGGTGGAAGGCGATGGGCCGCGCATCACGGTGCGGCTGTACCGCGAGTCGCTGCCGGCCTCCGCGGGCTCGCCCGCGCGGCAGCACCAGATCCTGGAAGCCTCGGACGACCAGAATTACGATAACACGCCTGAGTTCCTGGTGCCCGCTGGCCATGTCTTCGCAATGGGCGACAACCGCGACAACAGCCTAGACAGCCGCGACATGTCGATTGGCGTCGGTTTCGTACCCATGGAGAACCTCGTTGGCCGCGCGGAGATGATCTTCTTCTCCGTCGATGGCTCCGCCGCCTGGTGGGAAGTCTGGGCCTGGCCCTTCGCCGTCCGCTGGGACCGGCTGCTGACGGCTGTCCGGTGAACAAGGCCTTCCTGAACCGGATCGGCCACGGTTTCGCCGACCCGGCACTGCTGGAGCAGGCGCTGACGCATCGTTCCGCCGCCGACCCGCGGCGGGACATGCTCGATTCCAATGAGAGGCTGGAATTCCTCGGCGACCGCGTGCTGGCGCTGGTGATGGCGGAGTGGCTCTCCGAACGCTTCCCGAAGGAGCGGGAGGGCGCGCTAGGCAAGCGCCTGTCGGTGCTGGTGGCGGCGGAGACGCTGGCCAAGGTAGGTGACGCAATCGGCCTGCCCGCCGCGCTGCGCATCCCGCCGGCGGAAGGCCGCACCGGCCTGCGCGGCCGCGCCACGGTCATCGCGGATGCCACGGAGGCGCTGATCGGCGCGCTCTATCTGGATGGCGGCCTTGAAGTGGCGCGTGGCTTTGTTCGGCGTGAATGGGCCAAGCATATCGAGGCCGACCCCACTCCCCCGATGTCGGCCAAGAGCCGGCTGCAGGAATATACTTTGGGCCGTGCGGAGGGGCTGCCGGAATACCGGCTGGTCTCCACCACCGGCCCGTCCCATATGCCAGTCTTCGTGGTCTCGGTGCTCGCCGGTGGGCGGGAAGCGGAAGGCCGCGGTGAATCCAAGCGCGCGGCCGAGCAGGCCGCGGCTGAGGCTTGGCTGGCAGCATTGTGAATGAGGTTATGAGCGACAATCCCGAATCCGGCGCCCCGGAGGAGCAGACCCGCTGCGGCATCATTGCCGTCGTCGGCGCCCCCAATGCCGGCAAGTCCACGCTGGTGAATCGCCTCACGGGCAGCAAGGTCTCCATTGTCTCGCCCAAGCCGCAGACCACGCGTTTCCGTATCCGCGCGGTGGTGATGCACAAGGGCGCGCAGCTGGTGCTGGCGGATACGCCGGGCATCTTCAGCCCACGCCGCCGGCTGGACCGCGCCATGGTGGCGGCCGCCTGGGAAAGCACCCAGGATGCCGACCTGGCCCTGCTGGTGGTCGATGCCCGCGCTGGGCTGACCGAGGCGCTGCAGTCCATCGTGTCGGTGCTGAAGCGCAGCAAGGTGCCGGTCTGGCTGGTGCTGAACAAGACCGACCTGATCGACACGAAGCGCCTGCTGCCGCTGACCGCCGCCTTGAACGAGCAGCTCTCTTTCGCCGAAACGCTGATGGTTTCGGCCGAGACGGGCGATGGGCTGGAGACCATGCTGGACATGCTGGCCTCCCACGTGCCGCAGGGCCCCTACCTCTTCCCCGAGGACGACCTCTCGGACCTGCCCGACCGCATGCTGGCAGCCGAGATCGTGCGCGAGCAGATCCTGCGCCAGACGCATGAGGAAGTGCCGCACCACGCGACTGTGGAGACGGAGCAGTGGGAGGAGCGGCGCGATGGCTCAGTGCGGATCGACTGCACCATCTATGTCGGCCGCGCTTCTCAGAAGGCGATCGTGATCGGCGATAAAGGCGCGAAGATCAAGGAGATCGGCCGCCGCGCTCGCACAGAGCTTGAGGCTTTGCTGGAGCGCCGGGTCCATCTCTTCCTGAACGTCAAGGAGCGTTCCGGCTGGGATGAGGAGCGGGCCCGCATCCGCGCCATCGGCCTGGAAGACATCGGCTAAGGGTTAGCCGGTGGAGTGGGAAGCCCCTGCCGTCGTGCTGGAGGCCCGCCCTTATGGCGAAGGTGGAGCGGTGATCTCCGTGCTGACGGAACACCACGGCCGCTTTGCCGGGCTGTCCAAGGGCGGCTCTTCCCGCGCTCAGTCGGGGCTGTGGCAGCCGGGCAATCTGGTGGAGGTGCGCTGGGTCGGCCGGCTGGCGGACCAGCTTGGTCATCTCACAGGGGAGATGGTGCATCCCACCGCAGCCCTCGCCATGGATGACCCGCTGGCCCTGGCGCTGCTGAACTCAGCCTGCGCCCTGGCCACCGACGCCCTGCCCGAGCGCGAGCCGCAGCCCCGCGTCTTCGCTGCCCTGCTGCCGATCCTGGCGCATCTGCACGCCGGCGGCGCGGCACTGGTGGACGACTACATCCGCTGGGAAATGCTGCTGCTGGAAGCGCTCGGCTATGGGCTGGACCTTTCCCGCTGCGCCGCCACGGGAACGACCGAGGCGCTGGACTGGGTTTCCCCCCGCACGGGCCGCGCGGTCAGTGCCGAAGCGGCCGCGCCCTACAAGGACCGGTTGCTGCCCCTGCCCTCCTTCCTGCACGGCGCCCAGGCTGAGCGTGACCCCAAGGCATGGCTGCAGGGGCTGCGCCTGACCGGCCATTTCCTGGCACGCAATGCCTTCGGCGCCCGGCACCGCCCGGTGCCGCCTGCCCGGGAGCGGCTGGAACATCGCGTGGCGGACCTTGCCGGATGAAGCAACCTGTTCTGCCAGACCTTCTGCGCCCCGGGCTGAGGCTGGTTTTCTGCGGCAGTGCGCCAGGTGCGGTTTCGGCTGCGAGAGGGGCCTATTATGCCCACCCCGGCAACCGGTTCTGGCGCGTGCTGCATGAGGCGGGCCTGACCCCGCGCCGCCTCTCGCCGCACGAGTACCCGCTGTTGCTGGGCCTGGGCATCGGCCTGACCGACATGGCCAAGCACGCCAGCGGCAATGATGCCGACCTGCCGCCGGATGCCTATGACCCCGAGGGCTTCAGGCAGCGCATCCTCGCTGTGGAGCCGGCAGCGGTCGCCTTTACGGCCAAGGCGCCGGCAGCGGCCTTCCTGGGCCGCAGGACCGGCGCCCTGCCTTATGGGCGGGTGGAAGGCTTGCTGGGCTTTCCAGCCATCTGGGTGATGCCCTCCACCTCCGGCCAGGCCAGCCGCTTCTGGGACGACCGGCCCTGGCACGCGCTCGGCGCCTGGTTCCGCGGCGCGGCCCCAGGCTAGCCGACGTCAGACCAGCTTGAGCGCGCTGAGCCCGGTATAGAAGCCGAGCAGCACGATCGCGATGCTGCTGACCACCAGCAGCGCGTTGAAGACGCTGCCGCCATAGAGCCGGGAGTCGGTCTCTCGCCGACGCAGGTGCCAGACCGCCACCACGACGGCCAGCAGGAAGATGCCGGTCGCCACGCCACCGATCTGCACCATCAGCACCGGGGAGCGGATGAAGAGATAGGCCGTGCCCCAGATCAGCGGCAGGGCAATGGTGAAGATCCGGATCCAGCGCAGCCGGGCCGCCGTGTCGCGCCAGTTCAGCACGCCCATCTCGGCCAGCAGGTTGACATACATGCGCGACCAGCTCGGCACCGCCGCCCAGAGAGTGGAGCCCAGTACCACCACGGCACCCACGAGGAACATGGTGCCGGCCCATTCACCCAACGTGTCGGTATACATGCGGGACAGGGCCGTGATCATTTCGTTGCCCTGCGGCACGACGCCCTGCGGGTGCAGCACGGCGGCGCCCATGATGAAGAAGGCGATGGTGCCGAAGGTATAGATGATCCAGGAGAGGAAGGCGTCCTTGTACATGACGCTGATCCAGCCCTTGGCGCGGCGCCGCCAGGCTTCGCTGCCGTCGTTCGGGCCAACGTAGCGGGCATAGCCCTTCTCGATGCACCAGTAGGTGTAGAAGGTCAGTTCATCCGCGCCCACGCCGGTGATGCCGAACATGGCAACCGCCGCGCCGATGGCCCCGGCCGGGATGGCGAGCGAGAGGCCACTCGCGAGGTCATCCATGGAATAGGCATAGGGCGTGAAGGGCAGGCCGAGGGCGATGCCGATGGTGATGAAGGAGAAGATCACCACCAGGATGCCGGCGCCGCGCTCGATGCGGCTGTACTTGTTGCTGTAGAGCAGCGCGATGCTGCCCAGCGTGACGATGACCGTCCAGACCGTGAGGGAGACGCCGGCCAGGGGGTTGTCGCCTAGCGGGAACATGATGCTGAGCGCCAGCGCGGTGCCCCCCACCACGCCGCCCATCTGCAACACCTTGGAAAGTGCCATCAAGGCCCAGAGCAGGTTGATCCAGCTCAGCCGCCCCACATGCGGCCCCACCTTGTTGTAGCCGGTGAGCGCCGGCTGGCCGGTGGAGATGCACCAGCGTGCCAGCTCGATCTGCACGGCCACCTTCACGAAGGTGCTGAAAATGACCATCCAGAGCAGCGCGAAGCCCACGGTGGCGCCAAGAGTGGTGGTGACGATCAGTTCGCCGGAGCCGACGATGGAGGCGCTGAGGATCAGGCCCGGCCCCAGATGTTTAAGCGAATGCATCCAGCCGGTGGGAGGCTCCATGATGCCGTCCGGCTTCAGGATATAAGGGTCGTCCGGCTGCGCGGCCCCACGTTTAAGGCCTGCCTCGGCGTAGGCGCTCATTCCTGTCTCTTCTCCCGTAACCGCTGTTTCTGTCGCGGCCTGTTGAGCGACGACTATGGACACGGGGGAGAGATGCGTCACCCCGGCCGGAGCGGGAGTTGACGGCCTTGTGAGGCCAAGGTTCAGCTTGTACCGAACAAAAACAACCTCTTCCCGCTGTCGCCGGAGGGCCGTCATCAGCGGGAGAGGAAGAGGTGCGGATGCGATGGGCCGCAGCCCACGGCCTGCCTGCCGTGCCGCAGGCGTACCGCGGCACGGGTTCCGGTCAGGCGGCCGAACTGCTGCCGCCCTGGCGCATTCAGTCGCGCAGTTCGGCTGGCACCTTGCCGCCGTTTTCAGCCAGCTTCCTCATGACCTGCTTGTGCAGCCAGATGTTCATGCTGGCGGAATCATTGGTGTCGCCGGTGTAATTCAGCTCCCGCGCCAGTTCCTTCCTGGCCTGGAGGCTGCTGTCGAGGCCCAGCAGCTTCATCAGGTCCACGATGGACTGCCGCCAATTGAGGTTCTGGCCATTCTTGGCCGCCATCTCCGTCAGCACCGCGTCCACGTCCACGTTCTGCGCTGCGGCCCCAGCCGTTGAGGTCGATGCCATGGGCGGAGCCTGCGGCGTGGGCACCGAGGGCGTGGCGGGTGAAGGCGACTGCGCCGCCGCTGGCGTGGTGGGGGCCGGGGCGCTGGTGGTGTCGTTGCCAGCGGGCGCCGCCGTTTCCTGCGCCGCTGCTGGCTTCTGCCCGAAAATCTTCGACATGATCGAGCCGAAAATGCTCATGTCCTGTCTCTCCTCTTGATGCGGCCGCGAGTGTGCCGGTGCCGGGCTAACGCGGCGGCATGGGCAGAGTTGGCAGCGCCTGACAGAGCGGGCTGCTGACAGCGGTTTGTGTTTCCGTTATGTTCTCCCGCTCTGGCGTTCAGGGCGCTGATGCGCTAGCCCACCGAAGCCTCGATTTATCCTAGATGCCTGTTCTGCCGGGGAGCTCACCATGCCCGATGACCTGATTCTTCTGCCGCAGGACGGTGAAGTCCCCACCAACTTCTCGGCTGCCCTGTCCGAGCGGTACTTGGCCTATGCCATGTCCACCATCACGGCACGCTCGCTGCCGGATGTGCGGGATGGGCTGAAGCCGGTGCATCGCCGCCTGCTCTGGGCCATGCACCAGCTGCGGCTGGACCCTACCGGCGGCTTCAAGAAATGTGCCCGCATCGTCGGCGACGTGATGGGTAAGTACCATCCGCATGGCGATGCCTCGATCTACGAGGCCATGGTGCGGCTGGCCCAGGAATTCGCCGCCCGCTACACGCTGGTCGAGGGCCAGGGGAACTTCGGCAATATCGACGGCGATAATGCCGCGGCCATGCGCTACACCGAGGCCCGGCTGACCGCCATCGCCCAGGCGCTGCTGGAGGGTATCGAGGACAATGCGGTCGATTTCCGCGCCACCTATGACGGCGAGGAACAAGAGCCCATCGTTCTGCCCGCCGCCTTTCCCAACCTGCTGGCCAATGGCGCGGCGGGCATCGCCGTGGGCATGGCGACCTCCATTCCGCCGCACAATGCGGGCGAGCTTTGCGCGGCGGCCATCGAGCTGATCCGCAACCCCAAGGCCGAGATCGACGACCTGCTGCGCCACGTGCCTGGCCCCGACTTCCCCACGGGTGGCGTGCTGGTGGAAAGCGCCGAGGCGGTGCGGGAAGCCTATGCCACCGGCCGTGGCGGCTTTCGCATCCGCGCGCGCTGGGAAAAGGAATCGTTGAAGAACGGCACCTGGCAGGTGGTGGTCACCGAGATCCCCTACCAGGTGCAGAAATCCCGCCTGATCGAGCAGATCGCGCAGCTGATGGAGGAGAAGAAGCTCCCCCTACTGGCCGATGTGCGGGACGAGAGCACCGATATCGTCCGCATCGTGCTGGAGCCGAAGAACCGCACTGTGGACCCGGCGGTGCTGATGGAGACGCTGTTCCGCGCGACGCAGCTGGAGAACCGCATCTCCCTCAACATGAACGTGCTGGATGCCAGCCGCACGCCGCAGGTGATGGGCCTGAAGCAGGTGCTGCGCGCTTGGCTGGACCACCGGCACGAGGTGCTGGTGCGCCGCAGCCAACACCGGTTGGATGCCATCGCCCGGCGGCTGGAGATCCTGGAAGGCTACCTCATCGTCTACCTCAACCTCGATGAGGTGATCCGCATCGTGCGGGAGGAGGACCATCCGAAGCCCGCGCTGATCGCCGCCTTCGAGCTGACGGAGGTGCAGGCCGAAGCCATCCTGAACATGCGCCTGCGCGCCTTGCGCAAGCTGGAAGAGATGGAGATCCGCAAGGAGCACAAGAAGCTCTCGACGGAACAGAAGTCCCTCCAGGCCCTGCTGGCGAGTGAGACCAAGCGCTGGAACCGCATCGCCGACGAGATCGCGGCGACGCGGGAGAAGTTTGGCGAAGGCACCGAGATCGGCCGCCGCCGCACCACGCTGGACGCTGCCCCGGTTGCGGTGGTGATTGATGAGCGGGCCTTCGTGGAGAAGGAGCCTATCACGGTCATCCTCTCCGAAAAGGGCTGGATCCGCGCGCTCAAGGGCCATGTGCCGCCGGAGAACGAGCAGAAGTTCAAGGAAGGCGACAGGCTCCGCTTCTTCCTGCATGCCCAGACCACGGACCGGCTGTGCCTCTTCGCCACCAATGGCAAGTGCTTCACGCTGAAGGCGGATGCCCTGCCCCGTGGCCGTGGCGACGGCCAACCGGTGCGGCTGATGCTGGACCTGGGCAACGAGGACGATGTGGTCACCCTCTTTGTCTGGCAGGAAGGCGTGAAGCACCTCGTCGCCTCGACTGACGGGCGCGGCTTCATCGTCAAGAGTGAGGATCTGGTGGCCGAGAAGCGCACCGGCAAGCAGGTGCTGGTGGTGGAGAGCGGCCAGGAGGCGGCCTGCCTCATCCCCGCCGATGGCGACACGGTGGCGGTGATCGGCGAGAACCGCAAGCTGCTGGTCTTCCCACTGGAGCAGTTGCCGGAGATGACACGCGGCCGCGGCGTGGCGCTACAGGGTTACCGTGACGGCGGCATGGCGGATGTGAAGGTCTTCCAGGCCACCGCCGGCCTGAGCTGGAAGGTAGGCGAGCGGGTGCGGCTTGAGACGGACCTGACCGCCTGGCGCGGCAACCGTGCCGGGGCGGGTAAGCAGCCGCCCCATGGCTTCCCGAAGAACAACCGCTTCGGGGAATAAGGCTATGGGAGGTGGCTCAGGCCACCTCCTCGTCCAGGCGCTGGAGGTCGCGCAGCTTCGGGAAGAGGCGCATCCAGAGGCCTGCCACCAGGATGGTGCCGACACCACCCAGCACGACCGCGCCCACGGGCCCGATCACCGCACCCATGGTGCCGCTGCGAAATTCACCCAACTGGTTGGAGGTGCCGATGAACAGCATGTTCACCGCCGCCACCCGCCCCCGCATCTCATCGGGCGTGCGTAGCTGCACAAGGGTGGAGCGCACCACCACGCTGACCACATCCGCGCCGCCCAGCACCGCCAGCGCCAGCACCGAGAGCGGCAGCCAGGTGGAAAGGCCGAAGACGATTGTGGCCAGCCCGAAGATGCCCACGGCCGCGAACATCAGCAGCCCGGCGTGACGGCGGATCGGCCGGCGAGCCAGCCAGATGGACACCGCCAGGGCGCCTACTGCAGGCGCACCGCGTAGTAGGCCGAGGCCCCAGGGGCCAGCATGCAGGATGTCGTGCGCATAGACCGGCATCATGGCCACCGCGCCACCCAGCAGCACCGCGAACATGTCCAGCGAAATGGCACCCATGATCTCGGGGCGGGAGCGGATAAAGTGCAGCCCGCCAAAAACCGCCGCCAGTGTCACCTTCTCGCGCGGCCGGGCGGGCTGGCGCAGGCGAATCAGGGTGATGGACAGGGCCGCACAGGCATAGGCCGCCGCCACAATGGAATACACCACCCCTGCCCCCAGCCCGTAGAGCAGGCCGCCGGCGGAGGGCCCGATGATGGTCACGGTCTGGAAGACGGAGGAGGACAAGGCCGCCGCGCGGGAAAAGAGCGAGGCCGGCACCAGGCTCGGCAGCAGGGCCTGGAGGCTTGGCTGCTCGAAGGCCTTGGCGACGCCGAAGAGGCCGATCAGCGCATAAATCATCCCTGGCGTCACGGCGTGGTGGAATGATGCGAATGCGAGGGCCGCGGCGCAGAGGGCCGAGAGCACTTGGCAGCAGGCGGCGATGCGGCGGCGGTCGAAGCGGTCCACCACCTGCCCCGCCACGAAGACCAGCACCACCATGGGCAGGAACTGGGCCAGTCCCACCAGCCCCAGTGAAAGCGGGCTGCGGGTCAGTTCATAGATCTGCCAGCCCACGGCCACGGTCTGCATCTGGTAGGCCAGGGCAGAGAAGCTGCGGCTGCCCAGGAAAGCCAGAAGGTCGGGTTGTCGAAGGAGCCGTCCTTGGTCTTCCTCGGCCAGAGACGCCTCGGCGGCGGCGCCGGAATTCTGCTGCATAATCACCGTAAGCCTGAACAAGCACGGGCCGGGATGCCCGGGTGCAGGCACCATAAGCACGCCGCCCGCTCATTCATCGCATTACGAAAACGACATCAACCCAGCGCGGCTTCCACAGCCCGCAGCAATTCCGGCGAGCCGGGTTCCACCCGGCTCGGATAAGTCTGCAGCAGCCGCCCGTCACGCCCGACGAGATACTTGAAGAAGTTCCAGCGCGGCTCGCCGGCCCAGGCGAAGAAAGGATGCGCTTCTGGCCCCTTCACATGGCTGATGGCAGCCATGGGAAAGTCCACGCCGAATTCCGCGTCGCAGAAGGCCTTCACCGCGGCATTGTCGGCGGCTTCCTGGTTGAAGTCGTTGGACGGCACGCCCAGCAGCAGGAGCCCTCGCGGCGCATAGGTCTCGTGCAGCTTCTGAAGCGCGGCGAACTGCGGCGCGAAGCCGCAGAAGCTGGCGGTGTTCACCACCAGCATCGGCTTGCCGCGCCAGGCCCCGAGGTCGATCTCGCCACCCTCGATAGCGGGGAAGCGGAAGTCATAGGGATGTGACGCTGGCCCGGCCGCCAGCAGCAGCGGTGTCCCCAGCAGCAGGCGTCGGGAGAGGTCAGCCATAACGCTCCTCCAGCCATGGATTGCCACGATCATGGTAGCCGCGCACTTCCCAGAAGCCGGGCTCGTTCCGCCCGGCGAAGCTGATGCGCCGCACCCACTTCGTGCTCTTCCAGAAGTAAAGATGCGGCACCACCACCCGCAATGGCCCGCCATGCTGGCGCGTCAGCGGCTGGCCTTCCCAGGAATGCGCCAGCAGGTTCTCCGGCCGGGCGAAATCCTCCAGGGTCAGGTTGGTGGTATAGCCGTCATGGGCCTCGAAGGTGACGAAGCGGGCGCCGGGCTTCAGCCGCACCAGGTCCAGCAGCGTCGGCACGGGCACGCCCTGCCACCGGTTGTCGTAGCGGGACCACTGGGTAACGCAGTGGATGTCGTTCAGCCGCTCTTCCTGCGGCAGGTCGTTCAACCAGGCCCAATCCAGCGTCACGGGGTTCTCGACCAGCCCGTCCACCCTCAGCCGGAACTTCTCGGCCGGCACCTCGGGCTGGATGCCGAGATCCAGCACGGGGAAATCCTTCACCAGCCTCTGGCCAGGCGGCAGGCGTTGCTCCGGCGCCGCGGTCTGGCCAGTCAGCAGCCGCCCGGCCCTGGCCCATGCCTGCTTGGTTTCCACCAGCTTCTGCCGGATGCCGCCGGGTTGATCCTCTGCCATGGTGTCACCCTCGCTCTGGCACAGTAGGTGACATCGCGCAGGCCCGATGCAAGCTTACGGGCGACTTACGGAGGAGACATTTCACATGCGGGCACCCGTCCTGGCCCTTCTGACGCTACTGGGCGCCGCCCCGGCGCTGGCCCAGGCCGCGTCCGCCCTGGACGCTCAGCCGCGCGCCGCATCCCGCGCGAGCCGCCAGATGGTAGCCGCCGCCCATCCCCTGGCCGCCGAGGCCGGGCTGGCGATGCTGCGGCAAGGCGGCACGGCCCTGGATGCCGCCATTGCGGCGCAGGCGGTGCTGACGCTGGTGGAGCCGCAATCATCCGGCATCGGTGGCGGGGCCTTGCTGATGCACTGGAATGCAACGCATCGCCGGGTTTCCGCTTGGGACGGACGGGAAACCGCGCCAGCGGCAGCCACGCCGGGGCTCTTCCTGAAGCCCGATGGCACGCCGATGGCCTTCTACGAAGCCGTCCTGTCTGGCCGCAGCGTTGGCGTGCCGGGTGTGATGCCCGTGCTGGCGGCGGCCCATGCCGTCGAGGGCCGGCTGCCTTGGGCGGATCTCTTGGCCCCCGCCATCAGGCTGGCGGAGGAAGGCTTCGCCGTCTCCCCCTCGTCTCGCTGCACAGATCGCCACTGATGCCGAGCGCCTGAAGCGCAACCCCGAGGCGGCAGCCTATTTCTTCGCGCCCGATGGATCGCCGTTGCCGGCGGGCACCATTCTCAAGAACCCGGCCCTGGCGCAGACCCTACGCGCCCTGGCCGAGCGGGGCGCCGCGGCGCTCCAGACCGGCCCGATCGCCGCCGCCATCGTGGAGGGCGTGCAGAAGCACGGCGATGGCAACAATGGCATGACGGCGGCCGACCTTGCCGCCTATTCACCGAAGCAGCGCACGCCGGTCTGCGGCCCCTACCGCGTCTTCACCGTCTGCGGCTTTCCGCCGCCCAGTTCGGGCGGCGCCGCGGTGGCGCAGATCCTCGGCGTGCTGGAACATTTCCCCCTCTCCCACCTCGACCCGCGCGGGGCGGATGCGGCGCATCTGATCGGCGAGGCCGGGCGGCTGGCCTTCGCGGACCGTAACCTCTACCTGGCCGATAGTGATTTCGTGCCGGTACCGCTGCGCGGGCTGCTGGAGCCAGGCTATCTGACCCTCCGCGCCCAGTTGGTGGACCCGGACCGCGCCATCGCCAGTCCGCGCGCCGGCAATCCGCGCTGGCGCGATGCCAGCCTGGCGCCGCAGCCGGCCCAGCCGGAATATGGCACCAGCCACCTTTCCATCGTGGATGCGGCAGGCAATGCGGTGTCGATGACCACCACGGTGGAGGATGCCTTCGGCGCCCGGCTGATGGTCGCCGGCTTCTTCCTGAACAACGAACTGACTGACTTCTCCTTCCGCCCCGAGGTGAACGGGCGGCCCGTGGCCAACCGGGTCCAGGGCGGCAAGCGCCCGCGATCCTCGATGGCGCCGACGCTGGTGTTCAACCAGGATGGCACGCTCTTCGCCACGCTGGGCTCGCCGGGCGGGGCACGCATCATCGGCTATGTGGCGCAGGCGCTGACGGGCCTGCTGGACTGGAAGCTGGACCCGCAGGCGGCGGTCTCGCTGCCGCATGTCGGCACCACCGGCATCGAACTGGAGCTGGAAGCCAATACTGGAGCCGCCGGGATGGAGGCCGCGCTGAAGCAGCGCGGCCATGCCGTCACGGTCCGCCCGATGGATTCCGGCTTGCAGGCGGTAGTGGTGACGCCGGCGGGCCTGCTGGGTGGCGCGGACCCGCGGCGGGAAGGCGTGGCGGTCGGGGACTGACCGCCCTCGCCCGCTTACTTCCTGGCGGCCTGCTGGCGCAGATCGGCGATGGTGGCGCGGTGCGTCACCTGCTCCGGGTTCACCCGCACCTCGATGACTGCAGGCTTGCCGCTGGCCAGTGCCCGCTGGAAGGCAGGCACCAGTTCTCCGTCGCGCTCCACCAGTTCCCCATGCCCGCCGAAGCTCTCGATGAACTTGGTGAAGTCCGGGTTGGTCAGCTTGGTGCCTGAAACGCGGCCGGGATAGGCGCGCTCCTGATACATGCGGATGGTGCCGTACATGCCGTTGTTGAACACCAGCACGATCGGCGCCACGCCGGCCTGGAAGGCCGTCGCGATCTCCTGCCCTGTCATCAGGAAGCCACCGTCACCCACCAGCGCGATGGAAACGCGGTCAGGATAGGTGATCTTGGTGCCGATGGCGGCGGGCACGGCATAGCCCATGGCGCCGTTGGTCGGCCCCAGGAACTCCTGCTTCTCCGCCATGTGCATGAAGCGGTTAGGCCATGTGGCGAAGTTGCCGGCGTCACAGGTGAAGATGGTGTCCTCGGGCAGCACGGATTCCAGCGCCTGCAATTCGCGCGCGAGGTTCAGCGGGCCTTCATACTCCGGCGCCTGGGCCTGCTGCGCGCGGGCGGCGTGGACTTCCTTGGTCCACCCGGACCAGCGCGCGGCCCCGGCGGGTGC
This sequence comes from Pseudoroseomonas ludipueritiae, assembly GCF_014490445.1. Taxonomy (GTDB): domain Bacteria; phylum Pseudomonadota; class Alphaproteobacteria; order Acetobacterales; family Acetobacteraceae; genus Pseudoroseomonas; species Pseudoroseomonas ludipueritiae. Next base: position 92,509 of record NZ_JACTUZ010000001.1, read on the forward strand.
CGGCAGCTTCGCCAGGGCCTGGGCGAAGGCATTGATCTCGGCGGTGATGCCGAGGGCGGGACGATAGACACGGCCGATCTCGGCCTGGTCCGGATAGACATGGACGATAGGCGTGGCGCCGGCCATGTCGAAGAGGGTGTAGCCCTGGCTCACCGGCTCCCCGATGCGGGTGCCGAAGGCAAGGATCAGGTCGGCCTGCTTCGCCTTGGCCACCAACCCGGCATCGGCCCCGACGCCGAGGTCGCCGGCATAGTTCGGCAGGCGGCAGTCGAACAGGCTTTGGCGGCGGAAGGCCACGGCCACCGGCAGGTCCCGCGCCACGCAGAACTCACGGATGATCCGCCGCGTCTCCCCCGTCCAGCGGGAGCCGCCGAGCACCACCAGCGGACGCTCCGCCTTCTCCAGCATCGCCAGCATCTTATCCATGGCGGCGGGCGCGGGATGCGCGGGCGCCACATCGGCCGGGCCGATGTCGGGCACGGCCACCCGGCGCTTCTGCATCTCCTCGCTGATCGCCACCACCACCGGGCCAGGGCGGCCGGAGGTGGCGACGTCGAAGGCATGCGCCATCAGTTCCGGGATGCGGGCCGCGTCGTCGATCTGCGTCACCCACTTGGCCACCGAGCCGAACATGCGGCGGTAGTCCACCTCCTGGAAGCTCTCGCGGTCGGTTTCCTCGAAGGGAATCTGGCCCACGATCAGCACCAGCGGCGTGCTGTCCTGCATCGCCACATGCACGCCGATGGCGGCGTGGCAGGCGCCCGGGCCGCGCGTTACCAGCGCCACGCCAGGGCGGCCGGTCAGTTTGCCATGGGCCTCGGCCATGTTCACCGCACCGGCCTCGAAGCGGCAGGTCACCAGCTCGATCTTGTCGCTATTGGCATAGAGGCCGTCGAGCACGTCCAGGTAGGACTCGCCGGGCACGCAGAAAGCGTGGGTGACCCCCTGCGCCACCAGTGCATCGGCGAGGATCTGGCCCCCGGTTCGGGTGGCGGCGTCCGTGCTGATCGAATCCATGGTCCGACCTTTCCTCCAAAAAGTATTCAGGAGGAGAACTAGCCTGCCGCCGGGCAAGCGGCCACCCCGGACAGCAGGCCATGCCCCGACAGCATCGGAGGCCGCCGCCATCTTCCGCCCCCGCCCATGATGTGGCAACAGCCCTGGGCGCCGGGACGGGCCGGCGCATCGAGCGGGAGGCGGCGATGCGGGCGATATTCGTCCAGATCAAGTGCGAGATGGGTCATGCCTACCGCGTGGCTCGGGAGATGGCGGATACCATCGAGGAACTCTCGGAGATGCATTCCACCTCCGGCCAGTATGACCTGCTGGGCAAGTTCTACCTGGCCAATGACCAGGATATCGGCCTCTTCGTCGTCGAGAAGGTGCAGACGGTGGAGGGCGTGAAGGACACTTACACCATTCAGACCTTCAACGCCTTCACCGCTACACGGGGCTAGACTCCACCGCCGCAATCGCCGCGATTCGCCATCGAAACGCCGTGATTGTGCCGATGAAGCGCCGTACCGGGTTGGCACGTTTCTCCACTCAGGAGGAATGGATCATGTTCACCCGTCGTGTTCTTCCCGCCTTCGCACTGGCTGGCAGCCTGCTTGTCGCTGGCTGCCAGAACCCGGATGGCTCCACCGACTGGGGCAGCACCCTGGCTCTCGGCGCAGGCGCCGGCCTGGCCACGGCACTGATCGCCGGCGCGGCCTCCGATGACGGCCCCCGCTACTACAACCGCGGCCCGAGCTACCACGGGGGCTACTACGGCCGGCCGAATTATGGCCGCGGCTATTACGGCCGGGGGTATAGGCGCGGATACGGCCGCTGGTGAGTCAGGCGGCGCCCTGGCGGGCGCTGCCGGCCTGCTGCGCCTCATGCAACCGGCGGTACAGCCCGCCGGCGGCCACCAGATCCTGATGCCGCCCCTGCTCGGCGATGCCGTTGCGGTCGACCACCACGATGCGGTCGGCATCGCGGATGGTCGCCAGGCGGTGGGCGATGACCAGCGTGGTGCGGCCACGTGACAACTCGGCCAGGGACTGCTGGATGGCGCGCTCCGTCTCGGTGTCCAGCGCGCTGGTGGCTTCGTCCAGGATCAGGATAGGCGGGTTCTTCAGGAAGATGCGGGCAATCGCCAGTCGCTGCTTCTGCCCGCCCGAGAGCTTGACGCCCCGCTCCCCCACCACCGTATCGAGCCCCGCTGGCAGGCCGGCGATCACCGTGTCCAGCCGGGCGCGGCGGGCGGCCTCCAGGATCTCCTCCTCGGTGGCACCGAGGCGGCCATAGGCGATGTTCTCGCGCATCGTTCCCGCGAAGAGGAACACGTCCTGCTGCACGATGCCGATCTGCCCGCGCAGGGAGGCCAGGGTCATCTTGCGGATATCGATGCCATCGATGGTGATGCGGCCCGCATCGGCCTCGTAGAAGCGGGGCAGCAGGGAGCAGATGGTGGTCTTGCCAGCGCCGGAAGGCCCCACGAAGGCCACCGTCTCCCCGGCGCGGATCTCCAGCGAGATGTCGCGCAGCACGGGCTTGTCCTGGCCGTAGCCGAAGGACACGCCTTCGTAGCGGATGTCGCCCTTCAGGCCGGAAACGGCCACGGCGTCTGGCGCATCGGCGATATCGGGCTCGGTGTCCAGCAGCTCGGTGTAGCGGCGGAAGCCGGCGATGCCCTTGGGGTAGGTTTCCAGCACCGCGTTGATCTTCTCCACCGGGCGGAAGAAGACGCCGACCAGCAGCAGGAAGCCCACGAAGCCACCGGCGCTGAGGTCGCCTTGCAGCACGAAGTAGCTGCCGGCGATCATCACCACCATCTGCGTCAGCCGCATCCCCAGGTAGGAGATGGACATGCTGGCGGCCATGATCTTGTAGGCCTGGAGCTTGGTGCTGCGGTACCTGGCATTGTCCTCGGCGAAGAGGCGGCGCTCATGGTCCTCGTTGGCGAAGGCCTGGACCACGCGCATGCCGCCCACATTTTCCTCGATCCGGGCATTGAAGGCGCCAACGCGGCCGTAGATGGCGCGCCAGGTCGCCGTCATGCGGCTGCCGTAATGGGCGGAAAGCCACCCGGTCAGCGGCACGATGACGGTTGTGATGATCGCCAGCGGCGGATGCACCGCGAACATCAGCGCGAAGGCGCCGACAAAGGTCATCACCGCGATGAACAGGTCTTCCGGCCCGTGGTGGGCAACCTCCCCCACCTCCTCCAGATCCCTGGTCACGCGGGCGACGAGATGGCCAGTCTTCTGGTTGTCGTAGAAGCGGAAGGACAGCTTCTGGAGATGGTCGAAAGCCTTCCGGCGCATCTCCGTCTCGATATTGATGCCGAGCGCGTGGCCCCAATAGGCCACCACCGCCATCAGCCCGGTGTTCAGCAGATAGACCGCCAGCAGGCCCGCCGAAGCCAGCAGGATCAGCCCCCAGTCCTGTCCAGGCAGCAGGTGGTCCACGAAACCGCGCACCGCCAGGGGGAAGCCCAGCTCCAGCAGGCCCGAGAACACCGCGCAGGAGAAGTCCAGCAGGAAGAGGCCCCGGTGCGGCCGGTAGTAGGCGAAGAAACGTTTTAACATGGATCGCGGCACCGGAACGAAGAGAGACCGGCTGATTAGAGGCTTTTTGCCGCCGCGGGAACCATCGGCATCGCCCCCCGCCCTTGCCGCGCCCGCCTGCCGGTGCGATGGTCCGCGCCACCAGCCCGCCGCCCCGAGGCGAGCCGGCAACGGCGGCGGGGGCGGATGAGCAAAACTGTCCAGACGAGGACCAGCATGGCCAAGATCAAGGTAAAGACCCCCGTCGTCGAACTCGACGGCGATGAGATGACCCGCATCATCTGGGGGTTCATCAAGGACAAGCTGATCACCCCCTACCTGGACGTGGACCTGAAGTACTACGACCTGGGCATCCAGTACCGCGACCAGACCGATGACCAGGTCACGGTCGATGCCGCCAATGCCATCAAGCAGTATGGCGTGGGCGTGAAGTGCGCCACCATCACCCCGGACGAGGCCCGGGTGAAGGAATTCGGCCTGAAGAAGATGTGGAAGTCCCCCAACGGGACCATCCGCAACATCCTGGACGGCACGATCTTCCGTGAGCCGATCATCTGCCAGAACGTGCCCCGCCTGGTGCCGCACTGGACCAAGCCGATCGTCGTCGGCCGCCATGCCTATGGCGATATCTATCGCGCCGTCGAGATGAAGGTGCCCGGCCCCGGCACCGTCAAGATGACCTACATCGCCGAGAACGGCGAGCCGCAGGAAATCGGCGAGTTCGCCTTCAAGGGCGCCGGTGCTGCCATGATGCAGCACAACCTGAGCAAGTCGATCGAGGGCTTCGCCCGCGCCTCCTTCAACTATGGCCTGGCGCGCGGCTACTCGGTGTACTTCTCGCACAAGAACACCATCCTCAAGGCCTATGACGGCACCTTCAAGGACATCTTCCGCGCCATCTACGACGCCGAGTTCAAGGCGGAGTTCGAGAAGCGCGGCCTGACCTATGAGGACCGCCTGATCGACGACATGGTCGCCTCTGCCCTGAAGTGGGAAGGCGGCTATATCTGGGCCTGCAAGAACTACGATGGCGACGTGCAGTCCGACATCGTGGCGCAGGGCTTCGGTTCGCTGGGCCTGATGACATCCGTGCTGCTCTCCCCGGACGGCTCCACGGTTGAGTCCGAGGCCGCCCACGGCACGGTGACCCGCCACTACCGCGAGCACCAGAAGGGCCGCGAGACCTCGACCAACCCGATCGCCTCCATCTTCGCCTGGACGCGCGGCCTGGCCTATCGCGGCAAGTTCGACGGCACGCAGGACGTGGTGGACTTCGCCAATGCGCTGGAGCAGGTCTGCGTCGAGACGGTCGAGAGCGGCTACATGACCAAGGACCTGGCCGTGCTGATCGGCAAGGACCAGCCCTGGCTGAACACCCAGAACTTCCTGTCCAAGCTGGACGAGAACCTGCAGAAGAAGATGGGCTGAGCCCTTCTTCCCTTCCGGTAGTGGTTCAGGCGGGGCGCTTCGGCGCCCCGCTTTTTTCATGATGCCACGACCGCCGTGCAAGCGGTTGCGCATCTGGCATTCCGAACCCTAAACTCGGTGTAACGGCCACGCCGCTGGCGATGGCCGAGCTGAGGGGGATCATCCGGAATGTCGTTCCATCGCCGCGACCTGCTGCTGGGCGGGCTAGGCCTGCCCTTCATCGCCCGCGCCGCCAGCGCCCAGGCCAGTTGGCCGACCCGCACCGTCCATGTCACCGTTCCTTATTCGCCCGGTGGCGGCACCGATGTCTTCGCCCGACTGCTGGCGGAAGGGCTGCGCAACGCGGTGGGCCAGAGCCTGGTGATCGAGAACCGGGTGGGCGGCAACGGCGTCATCGGCTCGCAGCAGGTCTCGCGCGCCGAGGGAGACGGTTATTCCCTGTTGGTGGTGACGAATACCCACACCATGAATAAATACGCGATGCAGTCCGTGCCCTTCGACCCGGTGACGGACTTCACGCCCATCAGCCTGCTCTCCAGCTTCCCGATGGTCATCGCGGCCTCGGCCAATGCACCCTTCAAGGACGTGGCCGGTCTGATTGCCCATGCCAAGGCGCATCCCGGAGAGGTCAGCTTCGGCAGCTCAGAGGCTTCGACCTCCTATGGCGGCAATGAATTCGCCCGCCTCGCCGGCATCAAGATGGAGGAAGTGGCATACCGGGGCGGCGCACCGCTGATGAACGACATTGTCGCCGGCAACCTGCCCCTGGGCTGGACCAGCATTCTCTCCGCCGGCCCCTACTTCAAGAATGACCGGGTACGCATCCTGGCGGTGACCTCCGCCAGCCGTTCACCGCTGCAGCCGCAGATTCCGACCGTGGTGGAAGCAGGGTTGCCCGGCTATGACTTCGCCGGCTGGTACGGCATGCTTGGTCCTGTCGGCATGAAGCCCGAAACGGCGGAGGCCATCCATGCCGCCAATCTCAAGGCGGCAGCCCTGCCTCAGTACCGGGACCGCTTCATCGAACTCGGCGCCGATCTCAGGATGTTGGGTCCCAAGGATTTCGCCGCGCATCTGCGGCAGGAGGACGGCCGCTGGGCTGAGGCTTCGAAGACCGGGCTGATCAAGCCCTTGCAGTAGTCATCATGCTCAGCCACGCGGCCGACGTCGCGTGGCTTCCGCGCCAGTCTAGTGCCGGCCGGCCAGCGGCGTGATATGCGCGGCACATGGACCTGCCGCTGACGCTTCTGGATTGCATCGCCCTCGCTGTCTTCGCCCTCTGCTGGGCCGGCTATGCCGCCGTGGTGGACCGCGTGCCCTCCATCCACGCCCGCAGTGTCATTGCCGCCATGGACGAGCACCGCCGGCGTTGGATGCGCATGACGTTGCAGCGGGAGAACCGGATCGCCGATATCAGCATCATCGGCAACCTGATGACGAGCACCTCCTTCCTGGCGAATACCAGCATCTTCATCCTGGGCGGGCTGGTGGCGCTGCTCGGCGCACCCGAGATCGGGCAGCGGATCTTCGGCGCCGTGCCCTTCGCGGCCCTGCCGGAGAACGTAGTTGCTTGGGAAGTGCGGCTCTTCCTGCTGATCTTTATCTTTGTGCGCGCTTTCTTCGAACTCACCTGGGCTTTGCGGCAGTTCAATTACGCCAGCACCTGCATCGGTGCGCTGGGCCATGGGCCGGAGTGGACGGCACAGGCGGATGTGGCGGCACAGGTCGCCAACCGTGGCGCGCGGCACTTCAACACCGGCCTGAGGGCCTACTACTTCGGCCTCGCCGCCCTGGCCTGGATCGTCCATCCGGTGGCGTTGATGCTCAGCAGCCTTCTGGTCCTGTCGGAGCTGCACCGGCGTGAGTTCCGTTCCGTGGTGCGGGATGCGTTGCGCACCCGGCCACCGGCAGGCACCGCCTGAACAATCCGCAGGCAGCCTCTCCAGACCCGTTGCACGCCATCTGGGCATCTAGTGCGCAGGTGCCCAATTTCCCAGCTGCCTGCGGCTTGACGCCGCGCCTTCCGGCCGCCTTTTCTGGGCTCAAACGGAGGCTACCTGCCATGCAACGTCGTCACCTGATGATCGCCGCCAGCACAGCGCTTGCCCTGCCCGCCATCCGCCCGGCCCGTGCGCAAGGCACGCCTGTCCGCTTCGTGCTGGACTGGGCGCTGCAGGGCAACCACGCAATGTGGATCCTGGCCGATGACAAGGGCATCTTCCGCGAGAACGGCCTTTCCGTGAAAATCGACCGAGGCTTCGGCTCGGGCGACACGGCGGTGAAGGTAGCCTCGGGCGCCTATGACATCGGCTTCACCGATATCAGCACGGCGGTGAAGCTAAATGCCGACAACCCTGATAAGCGGCTGGTCTCGATCTATCAGGTCTTCGATCGCACGGCCGCGGCGGTGATCACGCTGAAGGGGCGCGGCATCGACAACCCCAAGGACGTGGCCGGCAAGAAGCTGGGTGCGCCGGAAGGCGAAGGCAGCCGCATGATCTTCCCGGCCTTCGCCAAGGCCGCCGGTATCGAGGCCGGCAAGATCAACTGGACCAGCATGGCCGCCAATCTGCGGGACACGATGCTGGCTCAGGGCCAGGTGGATGCCGTCACCGGCTTTCTCTTCACCACCTATTTCAATCTGGTCGGCATCGGCATCCCCGAGGACCGAATCCTCGCCTGGCCCTATGCCGAGAACGGCCTTGACCTCTACGGCAGCGCCGTGGTGGCCCGCGCGGACTGGCTGGAGAAGAACCCGCAGGTGGCGGCGGCTTTCGTGAAGTCCTCCATCCTCGGCCTGCGGGCGCTGTTGGCGGATGTTCCCGGCGGTATGGCGGCCATCAAGAAGCGCGAGCCTTTGTTCGACGAGGCGCTGGAAGCCCGCCGCTTTGCCATGACGCGGGACCGCTCCATCCTGACGCCGAACGTGAAGCAGAACGGCTTCGGCTATCTGGACAGGACCCGCGCCGAGACGCTGATCCGCGTCAATGCCGAGGCCTATGGCATCTCCAATCCGCCAAGCGTCGCCAGCATGTTCACCGACAAGTTCCTGCCGCCGGTGGCCGAGCGTCAGATCTGACCCGCGCAGGGCAGCCGAAACCTTGGACACGGCTGCCCTTTTCTCCCATGTCTATGGGGGAGATGATCATGAAGCATATTGCAGCGGCCTTCGCGCTTTGCCTGACAGCCGGCGCCACGCAGGCCGCACCGCTGCGGGACAATGCCACCGGCCTCGCTGTCGATCCGCCGCCCGGCTATACCGTCAAGGCTGAAGCCCCGGACAGGCAACATGCTTCCAGCTTCTCCGTGAAGCGCGCGGGCGAGACAGCCACTGGTTGCCAGATTGGCTTCACGCGCGTGGCAGGCAATGCACGGCGGAGCCAGCCCGAGATCAACGCCATGATCGGCAGCGCCGCCGGACAGGAAGCCGGGCGAGCCACTCTCGCATCCGTCTATGATGTCACGGAGAGCGCCACGGTCCAGCTCGGCGATGTCAGCGCCCTGCTCTTCCTGGCTAGCTTCAAGCGGCATCCGAAGCTGCCGCCGGAAGCGCTGAACATCCGCACCCTCTTCGCGATCCTGGAAACGCCGCGTGGCCGCACCAGCATTGTCTGCGCCGCGCAGAAGGGGGAGTTCGCCAGCCGCCGCCCCGAGTTCGAGGCGGTGGTGCGTGGCACTACGCCGCCCTGATACGAAAGAAAAAGTTTCGAACAGTTTCAGGTGGCGTTGGGGTCGCCTGGGGCGGTTTCCCAGCCTAGTTCCACCAAGGCAACGATTCGCCGCCCGGCGGCGTCAGGGCGGCAGACGATGGCCCCCTGCTCTTCCATATAAGACAGCAGCCGGCGGGCCCGGCCAACCGAACGGGTGCCATAGGCCTGGGCGATGACCGCATCGGAGGGGCATGGAGACCGCTCCAGCGCCGCGCGGCCCAGCAGCAGGAAAACACCCTGCACGTCCTCCGGCAGCGCGGCGGCGCGGGCATGGATCTGCTGCCATTCCTCGCCTTCAGCGGCCTCGGCGCTGATGCCGGCCCTGGCGACCGCCAGCATGCGGCGGAAGGCGGGGATCTCCGGCGGCTTACCCGGCACGGCGTGGATGCGCAGGCGCACCAGGAAGTCCTGGTACAGCACGGAGACACTGCGAAAGGCGGCCTCCGGCTCCGCCAGGATCTGCCGCAGGATCTTCTCAAGCTGCGTCTTGCGGGCGGCGAGTTCCTCGGCCGTCGGCGCGGGTTCGGCACGGACCTGCGGCGCTACCGGGCGTGCCTGGGCGAGCTGTGACAGGATATCCGGCGGTGGCGCGGCTGGCGGGCGGCGTGGCGGCGGGCGGATGGGGTCCGGCGCGGAAACAGCGCTCATCACCAGTTCCCGCGCTTCTTCTGGCGCCGTCTGCGGCAGCGGCACCAGCGAAGGGTTGGTGCCACGGGATTCGGTCTCCACGGCGCCAATGCGGATCGGCAGCGGCCGGCGGGACAAGGCCGGCCCCAGCGCGACGAAGCTACCGCGCGGCAGGTCCCGGAACATCTCGGCCTGCCGCCGCTCCATGCCCAGCAGATCGGCGGCACGTGCCATGTCGATATCCAGGAAGGTGCGGCCCATCAGGAAGTTCGAGGCCTCGGCGGCGACATTCTTGGCCAGCTTCGCCAGCCGCTGGGTGGCGATGATGCCGGCCAGCCCACGCTTCCGGCCACGCGACATCAGGTTGGCCATGGCGCCCAGGGATGCCCGGCGGGCTTCGTCCGATACCTCGCCAGCGGCGGCGGGGGCGAAAAGCTGCGCCTCGTCCACCACCACCAGCATGGGCGCCCAAAAGTCGCGCTCCGCATCGAAGAGGCCGCCCAGGAAGGCAGCGGCATGGCGCATCTGCCCGTCGGCGTCCAGGCCTTCCAGGTTCAGCACCACGGAAATCCGGTGCGTGCGGACCTTGTCCGCGGCACGCTGGAGGGCCGCCTCAGTATGCTCGGCGGCGTCGATGACGAGATGGCCGAAGCGGTCGGCCAGGGTGACGAAATCTCCCTCGGGGTCGATCACCGCCTGCTGCACCCAGGGCGCGGATTGTTCCAGCAGGCGCCGCAGCAGATGGGACTTGCCGGAGCCGGAATTGCCCTGCACCAGCAAGCGTGTGGCCAGCAGTTCCTCCAGGTCCAGCGTGGCCGGCTGGCCGGTGCTGGTGCTGCCCATCTCGATGCCGACTGTCATTCCCGTCTCCGTTGCGCGGTGTGCGGTATAGCGGCGCAGGACCAGGCTTGCCATTCATGGTGCCCCCTGGTGCATGCTGTCTGCCATGAACCGTCAGCTGATCTCCGGTGCCCGGGTGCTCACCCCGGATGCCACCGAAGCCCCCCTCGCTGCCATCTTGGTCGAGGACGGCCGCATCGCCGCCATCCTGCCCCCCGATGCGGTGGTGGAGGATGCCGAGCGCCATGATGCCTCTGGCCGCCTTGTCATCCCCGGCCTGGTGAATGGCCATACCCACGGCCATGGCGGCCTCGCCAAGGGCGCCGGCGACAAGTGGGACCTGTCCCTGCTGCTGGCGCATGCCCCCTGGGTCGGCGGCGGACGTGGATTGGTGGAGAAGCGCCTTTCCACCACCCTGGCAGCGGTCGAGATGCTGAAGAAGGGCTGCACCGCGGCCTTCGACCTTTCCGCCGAATTTCCCGGCCCGACGCAGGAAGGGCTGGATGCCATGGCGGAGGCTTATGCCGAGGTCGGGCTTCGGGCCGTGCTGGCACCCATGATTGCCGACCGCAGCTTCTTCCAGGCGACGCCCGGCTTGATCGAAGCCTTGCCGGAAGGCCAGAGGGAGCGTGCCGCCGCGATGCGGATGGCGGATGGGGCCGCCACCCTGGCCACGATCGATGCCGCCGCGCGCTCCTGGCGCCATGATGCCTCGGGCGTGGCGCTCGGCATCGCACCCACCATCCCGCTGCACTGCTCGGATGACTTCATGCGCGGCTGCCAACGGCTGTCGGACGAGCATGGGTTGCGGATGCAGACCCATGTCTCCGAGGCGCGCTACCAGGCTGCCGGGGGCGAGGTCATGTACGGCTCAACCCTGCTGGGCCATATGGACCGGCTGGGGCTGGTGACCGCGCGCTTCAGCGTCGCGCATGGGGTTTGGTTGACACAGGAGGATCTGGAGCTGCTCGCCGCGCGCGGCGCCGGCTTGTCCCACAATCCTGGCGCCAATATGCGGCTGGCCTCCGGCATCGCGCCCGCACGGGCAGCCATCCGCGCCGGCGTCCAGGTCGGCATTGGCACCGACGGCTCTTCTTCCTCGGACAACCAGAACATGTTCGAGGCCATGCGGCTCGCTGCCTTCGCCTCCCGCCTCTGGGAAGAGGCTGAGGAAGACGACTGGCTGGGCACGGCCGAGACCGTGCGGCTGGCGACGGAAGGCTCTGCCGCCATCCTGGGGCTGCAGGCCGGCAGTATCGCCCCAGGCAAGCTGGCGGATCTCGTCTTTCTCGACCTCGACCACATCAACTGGCTGCCCCTCAACAATGCCGCCAACCAGTTGGTCTGGACCGAGGACGGCAGCGCAGTGCGGGATGTCATGGTCGGCGGCGCATGGAAGCTGCGCCAAGGCTGCGTACTGGGGCTGGACGAAGCCAGGCTGGCTGCCGAGGCGCGTGCCGCCGCCGCCCGCCTCGCCGAAGCCACAACCGAGAGCCGCGCCTGGTGCGAGGCCATCGCCCCGCATGTCGCCTGCCATTGCCGTGCCCTTGCCGGGCGCTTCACAAGAGCCCGCCGCCTGTTGCGCGCCGACTAGCGCAGCGCCGCTTCCGCCCGCCGCACGCCTGCCAGTGGCAGGCGTGCGCGGCCCACCACCTGGTCCTTCACCACGACCAGCCAACGGTTATCCGGCACCGGCGGGCGTAGCTCGACCACCCGCGCCTCGTCGTCCAGGGCCACGGCATGGCGGAGGCGCCAACGGAACCACACAGGCCCCTGAACGCGAACGACGCGGGCGATGGTCTCGCCCGCGTCGTTGCAACCGATCCACTCCAGCGCCGAGGGGGGGTTACCCTCCCCGGCTGCCGGGTCTGCGATGCGGCCTCGCTGCCAGCGGAGCCGCACCGCGCGCCTCAGGCGCTCTGCTTCATGATCTCGTCCGCGACGTTGCGCGGCACCGGATCGTAGTGGTGGAACTGCATGGAGAAGGACGCACGGCCCTTCGTCATGCCACGCAGGTTGGAAATGTAGCCAAACATCTCCTTCAGCGGCACGTGAGCGCGGACGATGACCGAAGTGCCGGCCATGTCCTGGCTCTGGATGATGCCGCGGCGGCGGTTCAGGTCGCCCACGACGTCACCCACGTGATCCTGCGGCGTGGTGACTTCCACGTCCATGATCGGCTCCAGGATCACCGGGCCGGCCTTCTTCATGCCTTCGCGGAAGCAGGCCTTGGCGGCGATTTCGAAGGCCAGGGCGCTGGAGTCCACGTCGTGGTACTTGCCGTCCACCAGGGAGAACTTGAAGTCCACCGTGGGGAAGCCGGCCAGCACGCCCGTGTCGGCCTGCACCTTGATGCCCTTGTCGACAGCCGGGATGTATTCCTTCGGCACCGAACCACCAACGACGGCATTGACGAACTCGATGCCCTCGTTGCGCTCCTTCGGCTCGAAGGTGATCTTCACCTCGGCGAACTGACCCGAACCACCCGACTGCTTCTTGTGGGTGTAGGTCTCGGTGTGGGACTTCGTGATCGTCTCACGATAGGCCACCTGCGGCGCGCCGATATTGGCGTCGACGCCATACTCGCGGCGCAGACGGTCGATGATGATCTCGAGGTGCAGCTCGCCCATGCCGGACAGGATGGTCTGGCCGGTTTCCTGGTCGGTCTTCAGGCGCAGCGAGGGATCCTCACCGGCCAGCTTCTGCAGGCCGAGCGTCATCTTCTCGACGCCGTCCTTGGTCTTCGGCTCGACGGAGATGTCGATAACCGGGACCGGGAAAGCCATACGCTCGAGCACGACGGGGTCCGCCGGGTCAGCCAGGGTGTCACCCGTCAGGGTGTCCTTCAGGCCCACGATGGCGACGATGTCGCCGGCGAACACTTCCTTCACTTCCTCACGCTTGTCGGCGTGCATCTGGAACATGCGGCCGATGCGTTCCTTGTTGCCCTTGGCGGTGTTCAGGACAGTGTCGCCCTGGCGCACCACGCCGGCATAAACGCGGATGAAGGTCAGGTTGCCGTACTTGTCGTTGATCATCTTGAAGGCGAGCGCGGAGAAGGGCGCGGTCTCGCTCACTTCGATGATGCGGCGCGGCGTCGTCTCATCCTGGCCTTCCTCGGGGGCGACCATGATGCCTTCGACTTCAACCGGGCTCGGCAGGTAGTCGCAGACGGCGTCCAGCAGCGGCTGCACGCCCTTGTTCTTGAAGGAGGAGCCACAGACCACCGGGCGGAAGGTGCCGGCGATCGTGCCCTTCTTGATGCACTTCTTCAGGGTCTCGACGGAAACGTCACCCTTGTCGAAGTACTCTTCCATCGCCGCGTCATCGACGGACAGGGCGGTGTCGAGCAGGATCTGGCGATACTCGGCCGCCTTGTCCTTCAGGTCGTCGGGGATCGGGGCCTCGTGGTACTTGGCGCCGAGTTCGTCGCCTTCCCAGACCAGGGCCTTCATCTCGACCAGGTCGACGATGCCCTTCAGGTTGTCCTCGATGCCGATCGGCAGCTGCAGGGCGACCCAGTTGATGCCAAGCTTCTCGGTCAGCGTCTCGGCAGCGCGGTAGAAGTCGGCGCCGGTGCGGTCCAGCTTGTTGATGTAGATGATGCGCGGGACGTTGTAGCGGTCGGCCAGGCGCCAGTTGGTCTCGGACTGCGGCTGCACGCCGGCCACGCCCTCGATCACGAAGACCGCGCCATCGAGCACGCGCAGCGAGCGGTTCACCTCGATGTTGAAGTCGATGTGGCCCGGGGTGTCGATGACGTTGATCCGGTGCCCCTTCCACTCGGCCGTCACGGCAGCGGAGGTGATCGTGATGCCACGCTCACGCTCCTGCTCCATGTAGTCGGTGGTGGTGTTGCCCTCGTGGACCTCACCGATCTTGTGGGACTTGCCGGTGTAGTAGAGAATCCGCTCGGTCGTGGTCGTCTTGCCGGCGTCAATATGCGCCGTGATACCGATATTGCGGATCTTGTCGAGCGGGGTGCGCGCCACGGGGGCCTCCATACGCATCGCGGCGCCAGCCGCGTGGAACATCTCTGCGGCGCCGACGACGCCGATTTGTAGCACGGCGCGAGCCGCGCGGGAATCACGATGCGGGCCAGCGGCGGTCCTGTGCACCGCGCACTCGCCCGTCTCGTCCAAGCCCGGTCGCCGCGACCGGAGCATCAGCCCCGCCCGAAGGCAGGGACCGCACGGGCCAGGCGGAAAGCATCCTGGCGCCATCGATGCCGAAACGATCGCTGCGGCCCGTTGGTGCCGTGGACCCGCACTGCGAGTCCCTTCGGCACCGGCCGTTGCGGGCGGCAGATGCACCGGATCGGCCCCCATTGCAAGCGGTAAGACCAAACCGCTCTTCGTCGGCCGGCACCAAGACGGCCGGGGATGTTACATTTCCTGAAACACGGCGGGGATGGGATGCGGCATGATGCCCCGATGCTTGCGCAGAGCATCATCGCGGCTGCCCGCTTCGGCCTTGGCGCGCGGCCGGATCAGCCCGTGCCGGCGGATGCCGTTGCCTGGCTGAAGGCCCAGCTTCGTGACCCCGCCCCCTCACCCCCGATGCCCGAGGGCTGGGAGCGGATGCCGACGGCCACCGATGGCCTGACCATGCTGCGCTACGACCAGATGAACCGGATGCAGCCGGACTACCAGCCGGTGACACCTGCCTTCTACAAGCAGGAAACCATTGCGCTGATGCAGGCGGCGCTGGCCACCGCCACCCCCTTCCGCGAGCGGCTGGTGCTGTTCTGGTCCAACCATCTCAGTGTCAGCGCGCGGGAGGGTAGTATCCGCGCCCTGGCGGGCGATTATGTCCGCACAGCCATCCGCCCGCATGTCACCGGGCGTTTCGAGGACATGCTGGTCGCCGCGATCCGCCATCCGGCCATGCTCTATTACCTGAATCAGGCATCATCCATCGGGCCCGGCAGCCCGCTGGGCCAGCAGCGGCGGCGCGGGCTGAACGAGAACCTGGCGCGCGAGATCTTGGAGCTGCACACCCTCTCCCCTGCTTCCGGCTACACCCAGACGGATGTCACCGAGTTCGCCCGGCTGCTGACGGGCCTGGGAGTGGAGACCGGTAACGAGCCCATCGGCAGCCGCTTCCTACCGGCGGCACATGAGCCGGGCACCAAGTCCATCCTGGGCCGCCGTTTCGAGGAGGGGCCGGAGCAGATCGACGCCGCGTTGCGGTGGCTGGCGCGACATGAGGCAACCCACCGGCACCTCGCCCTGAAGCTGGCCCGGCACTTCGTGGGCGATGCGCCGCCCCCGGCCGCCGTGGATAGCCTCTTCGCCGTGCTCCGGGACACCGGCGGCGATCTGGGTGCGGCCGCGGAGGCCCTGGTGGACCTGCCGCAGGCCTGGAACAACCCGCTGGGCAAGCTGCGCGCGCCGCAGGATTTCGTGCTGGCCGCCATGCGCCTCCTTGGCGCGGCTCCGGAGCTGGCACCCCAGGCGGTCGGTGCCGCCGCCTATCTGAACCAGCCTGTCTGGCTCGCCCCCGCCCCTATCGGCTGGCCTGATCACGCGGAGGGCTGGCTGCATCCGGAAGGAATCATCCGCCGGATGGAATGGGCCTACGGCTTTGCGGGCCGCTTCAGCCGGCTCAATCCCAATGACCTGGTGCCGGTGGCGCTGGGGCCCCTCGCACGGCAGGAGACCATCCGGGCGGTCAAGGGCGCCGGCTCGGTGCGCGATGGCCTCACCCTCCTGCTCGCCAGCCCGGAGTTCCAGCGCCGATGAGCAAGACCTTGCCCCACCTGCCCCGCCTGGGCCGCCGCGGCTTCCTGCTGGGCCTCTCGGCCATGGCCGTGGCCGGACAGGCACGACTGGCGCTGGCCCACGCCGCCCCCACGCGGCAGGATGCCCGGCTGGTGGTGGTGCTGCTGCGTGGCGCGCTGGACGGGCTCGCAGCCGTGCAGGCTTATGGCGACGCCGATTTCACCGCCCTGCGCGGTCCCCTGGCCCTGCCGGAGCCGGGCCAGGAGAACAGCCTGCTGGACCTCGGCGGCTTCTTCGGGCTGCACCCGTCCCTGACCCGGATGCATGAGATGTATCAGGCCAATCAGGCCCTGATCATCCATGCCGCCGCCGGCGCCTACCGCACGCGCAGCCATTTCGATGCTCAGGACATGCTGGAAAGCGGTGCCTCCGAACGCCTGAACTCCGGCTGGCTCAACCGGGCACTGGAGGCGGTGCCGGAGCGTCCTGGCGCCGATGCCCGCACCGGGCTCGCGGTAGGGCTGGACATGCCGCTGCTGCTGCGCGGCAAGGTGCCGGTGGGCATGTACGCCACCCCGCGCGGCAGCCGCCCGGACCCTGACCTTTACGTCCGTTTCGCGGATCTCGCGCATGATGATTTACTGCTGGGCCCGGTGGTCATGGAGGGGCTGCGCGCCAGGGGTTTCGCGGCGGACCGGCTGGACGACGGGCTCCGCAAGGCAGGTGGCTTCCCCGCGCTGTGCGGCGCCGCCGGGCGCCTGCTGGCCGACCCCGCCGGCCCACGTGTCGCAGCCTTGGAAACCGGGGGATGGGATACACACGCAGCGCAGATGAGCCGCTTGAGCTACCCGCTGCGGCAGTTGGACGAAGGGCTAGGGGCGCTCAAGGCGCAGCTTGGCGATGCCTGGCAGCACACCGCCGTGCTGGTGATGACGGAGTTTGGCCGCACTGTGCGCGTCAACGGCAACCAGGGCACCGACCATGGCACGGGCGGCGCGGCCTTCCTGCTGGGCGGCGCCGTGGCGGGCGGCAAGGTCGCGGCCGATTGGCCAGGCCTGGGAGCCGGCAAACTCCTGGAAGACCGCGACCTCCAGCCCACGGTGGATCTGCGGGAGATCGCCAAGGGCCTGTTACGCGACCACCTGCAACTCCCAGCACAAGCCCTGGAAGCCGCCTTCCCCGACAGCAGGGAGGTTATGCCAAAAAGCGGCCTCCTGGCCGCCTAGCATGCACCTCAGTCGTCGCGGTGGATGCGCTCCATCCGCTCATGCCGCTCCTGCGCCTCAATGGACAGAGTGGCGATCGGCCGTGCTTCGAGACGGCGCAGGCCGATGGGCTCGCCGGTCTCTTCGCAATAGCCGTAGCTGCCGTTGGCGATCCGCTCCAGCGCCTGGTCGATCTTGGAGATCAGCTTCCGTGCACGGTCGCGGGTGCGCAGTTCCAGTGCCCGGTCGGTCTCGACGCTTGCGCGATCCGTGAGGTCGGCCTCAGCGATGCCGCCCTCTCCGAGGCTGGCCAAGGTATCCCCGGCTTCTCGCAACAGGTCCTGTCGCCAGCGTAGCAGCTTCTGGCGAAAATACGCCTGCTGCAGGGGGTTCATAAACTCCTCGGTGTCCGAGGGCCGGTAATCAGGCGGCAACGTGATCAGCATTGAACTTGATCCCCCGACCAACAGGGGAGCAGTCTGCCCGACTCCCTACCCCCTGGGCGGGCGGAACATAACGTTGAGCCTTACGCAACGCAAACGGGACTCGCGGCGTTAAAGCCGTCCAATTATCACCGATTTGTATAGTGACGCCTCATCAAGGAGCATTTTGTGCGCTCCTGAGGCAGGACCGCCGCTCAGAAGCGTGCCAGTGCCGCGCCCCAGGTCAGGCCGCCGCCGATGGCTTCCATCAGCACCAGCTCGCCCTGCTTGATCCGGCCGTCCCGCGTAGCCTCGGCCAGAGCCAAGGGAATCGAGGCAGCGGAGGTATTCGCATGGCGGCCCACGGTGGTCACCACGCGCTCGGGCGGCAGGCCGAGCTTCCGGCCCATGGCGTCAATGATGCGCTGGTTCGCCTGGTGTGGCACCAGCCAGGAGACATCGGCCTTGTCCAGACCATTGGCGGCCAGAGCCTCGTCCACCACGGAAGCCAGCTTCGACACGGCGTGGCGAAAAACCTCCCGCCCTGTCATGCGGACAATGCGGGTGGCAGGGTCGACATTCAGGATGTCGCCATGCGTGCCATCGGCATGGAGGTGGCAGGAAAGCACACCCCGCCCTTCCGCGGCATCAGTCGGCATGGCGCGCAGCACCACGGCGCCGGCACCATCCCCGAAGAGCACGCAGGTGCTGCGGTCTGTCCAGTCCAGCAGGCGGGTGAAGACCTCGGAGCCGATCACCAGGGCACAACGTGCCTGCCCGGCCCGCAGCATGGCATCCGCCACGGAGAGCGCGTAGACGAAGCCGGTGCAGGCGGCGGAGATGTCAAAGGCGAAGCCGCGCCTGACGCCGAGCTTGGCCTGCACCTGGGCGGCGGTGGAGGGGAAGGCCGAATCCGGCGTGGCCGTAGCCACAATGATGGCGTCGACCTCGGAAACATCGACACCAGCCCGCGCCAGCGCCTCCCGCGCTGCCGCCGCGCCCATGTCGCCAGCCGTTTCGCCAGGGGCCGCCATGTGGCGCTGACGGATGCCAGTACGCTCGACGATCCACTCGTCAGACGTGTCGAGGTTGTAGCGCTGGGCGACCGCCACGTTGTCCAGCACCTCCGCCGGCAGGTAGCCGCCAGTGCCAACGATGACGGCGCGAATGTCCGAGGCGGAGGAAGTCATGGATCAGGTTTCGTCCGAAGTGTTGCGGCGGGACGGCTTATTCGGTGGTCAGGCTGGCCGGCGCGGCCGGGTTGCGGCTCGGCATGGCTGCCAGGCCCTCGCGGATACGGTCATTCACCCGATGCGTCACCATGTCCATGGCCACATCCACCGCATGGGCGAAGCCAAGGGCATCAGTGCCGCCATGGCTTTTCACGACCAGACCGTTCAGCCCGATCAGCACCGCACCATTGTAGCGGCGGGGGTCCATCCATTCCCGCAGCCGGTCCAGCGCTGGCTTGGCCAGCAGATAGCCCAGCTTGGCCATCAGCGATGACGTGAAGACCTGCTTCAGCAGCCCACCCACCAGCTTCAGGGCGCCCTCGCCTGTCTTCAGAGCGACATTGCCGGTGAAGCCATCCGTCACCACCACGTCAACGGTGCCGGAGGTGATGTCGTGCCCTTCCACGAAACCGTGGAAGTTGGCCGCGAGTGGCGAGACCTTGAGCATATCGGCGGCCAAGCGGACACGCTCGTCGCCCTTCAGTTCCTCGCTGCCAACATTCATCAGCCCGATCGAAGGATTGGGCAGCCCCAGCACCGCCCGGGCGAAGGCATCGCCCATCACGGCGAATTCCACGAGGTTCCGGGCGTCGCAGGCAATATTGGCGCCAAGGTCCAGCAGAACCACATCGCCGCGCGCGGAAGGGCCGACGGCAGCCAGCGCGGGGCGGTCGATCTCAGGCAGCGTCTTCACGACGATCTTGCCCAAAGCCATCAGGGCGCCGGTATTCCCGGCAGAAACGACGCCAGCGGCCTCGCCCGCCGCCACGGCGTCGATCGCGACGCGCATGGAGGAATGGCGCATCCGCAGCGCCGCCGTTGGCTTCATGTCGCCGGAAACGACATCCGGCGCATGGCGCAGGGCACAGGCCTTTGCAGCGCGGGCGCGCTTGGCCAGCAGCGGCGTCAGCCGGCTTTCGTCGCCCACGAGAAGGAAGCGCGCCTTGGGGTGGCGCTCAGCGGCAAGCTCGAGCCCATCCAGCACCGACTCCGGCGCATGATCCCCGCCCATCGCATCGATGGCGAGGTCATAGGCGCCGGTGACGGGCTGCTTGGCTTCGCCCTCAAGAGAAGCGGCCCGGGAGGATTCCACCTGGGACAAAATCGCTGCTTCCGTTGGGCGTGCCGTGGCTGTCAGACGCGAACCGCGGCCTTCAGGGCCTTGCCGGCCGCGACGACCTCACGGCCATCATAGTGGCCGCAGGAGGCGCAGATGTGGTGCGGGCGCTTCAGCTCACCGCAATTGGCGCACTCATGGTGCGCCTGGGCGGACAGAGCCAGATGGCTGCGGCGCATGCCACGGCGGGACGGCGAAACTTTCTTCTTCGGAACGGCCATGGCGCCGGGCCTCTCTTTTCTCTGCTCGTGCTGTAGGAGTAGCAGCGGTCAATAAGGAAGGCGGCGCATTACCACCGCACCCCCAATGGTGCAAGCATTGCGACAGGATTCGCGCCCTAGTCGAGCCGCACGGCGTAGCGATAATGCTCGGTGTCGATCAGCGAGACCCGGTGTTCGACCACCCTGCGGGCGATATCGAAAGCCAGCCGCTGCACCCTCAGCAGTGGCTTGCCTTCCGGCAGGCCCAGCACTGCCGCCTCCTCCAGCCCCGCCGCCTGGGCGGAGAGATCCTCCTCCGCATGCTCGATGGTCACGCCGTGGGCACGCTGGAGATGGACATAAAGTTCCGTAGTCAGCTCGCCCTCGGGCAGGTGGAAGCCGGGCAGCCGCGCCTCCACCAAGGTGCAGCGCTCGAAGATGCGTGGCACGCCATCCACCGTCCGCAGGCGGCGGAGGCGGAAGATCGGCGTGCCCTGCGGAAGTCGCAGGGCAGCGGCCTCCGATTCGTCCGCCTCCCCTGGCTTGCAGGAGAGAACGACGATGTGGGAAATGACGGCGACGCCGCTCAGGTCCCGCAGCCGGAAGAAGTGGAATCGGGCGGTGTCGCCGGTATGGCGCAGCACGGTGGTGCCGCGGCCCTGGCGCCGCTCGATCAAGTTGCGCCGCTCCAGCTCCGCCAGCGCCTTGCGCACCGTGCCTTGGGAGACACCAAGCTCCGCTGCAAGCTCGGGCTCGGCCGGCAGGGAATGGCCAGGTGGCCAGGCACCGCTGGCGATGCGGTCGATCAGAACCGTTTCGACCTGCTGGTACAATGGGCGCGCGTCGAGCCGATCCTGCGGCTTGGGGGGGTCACTCATAGACATGAAGAATAAAAGGCTCCGGCAATCCGTCGGGCCGATTCGCGGCGTTGCTTTGCTGTTTTCCCGATCCTGATCGCGTGATCAAGTCGCTGCCCGAATCAGACTTGTGTCTTATATAAGACCTAGCTACAGATGAGGCCTCTCGGGATTGCTCCGCAAGCCGAGTTTGGGGAGGAAGATCCCGTAACGGGACACGTGTCGACGGCGCCGGGCCAGAAGCCCAGGCGCCGTCCGCGTTATTGGCTGGCGATAGTTGCAGGTTGTGGCCGACGCCCCGGGACGTTACGCTGTGCAGCGCAGCATAATGACAGGAAGGCCAATGTAGGCTTCGCTTCTCGATCTGGTCTCCCCATCCCGAACGCGCGGCCATGCCGCCGCGGCGCGGGCGGTCGACCGTCGTCCGACGCGAATCCTCCCCGTGCCTTTTCTCGAAGTATCCCGCATGTCCTTTCTTGATCCCGGCCGCTTGCGCGCCGAATGGTTCGGCAATGTCCGTGCCGACCTGCTCTCCGGCCTCGTCGTCGCCCTGGCGCTGATCCCGGAAGCCATCGCCTTCTCCATCATCGCTGGCGTCGATCCGAAGGTGGGGCTCTACGCCTCCTTCTCCATCGCCGTCATCACCGCCATAGCGGGTGGCCGGCCCGCCATGATCTCGGCAGCCACGGCGGCCATGGCCGTGGTGGTCGTGGACCTGGTGAAGGACCATGGGCTGCAATACCTTTTCGCCACCACCATCCTGACAGGCATCATCCAGATCCTGGCTGGTGCCGCGCGGCTGGGGCGGCTCATGCGCTTCGTGTCCCGCTCGGTGCTGACAGGCTTCATGAACGCACTGGCCATCCTGATCTTCACCGCGCAGCTGCCGGAGCTGATCAACGTCCCGCCCCTGACCTATGTCATGGTCGCGGCCGGGCTTGCGATCATCTACCTGCTGCCGCGTGTGACCAAGGCGGTGCCCTCCCCGCTCGTCTGCATCGCCGTGCTGACCGCGGTTTCGCTGACGCTGGGCCTGGATCTGCGCACGGTGGGGGACATGGGCGCCCTGCCCGACAGCCTGCCTGCCTTCCTGATTCCCGATGTGCCGCTGAACTGGGAAACGCTGCGGATCATCCTGCCCTACGCAGCCACGCTGGCGGCCGTGGGCCTGCTGGAGTCGCTGCTGACGGCCGCGGTGGTGGATGAGCTGACGGATACCCGCAGCCAGCGGAACCGCGAATGCGTCGGCCAGGGCCTGGCCAATTTCGCCACGGGCTTCCTCGGCGGCATGCCGGGCTGCGCCATGATCGGCCAGTCGGTCATCAACGTCACTTCCGGCGGCCGTGGCCGGCTTTCCACCTTCGTGGCTGGCGTCGTACTGCTGATGTTGGTGGTGCCGCTGGGCAACATTGTTGCCCGCATTCCCATGGCGGCGCTGGTGGCTGTCATGATCATGGTCTCCATCAACACCTTCCAGTGGTCCTCCGTGCGGACGCTGCTGACGCATCCGCGCTCCTCCTCGGTCGTGATGCTGGCGACCGTGGCGGTGGTGGTGCTGACGCATGACCTGGCGAAGGGTGTGCTGGTGGGCGTGCTGCTCAGCGGCATCTTCTTCGCCGGCAAGGTGCGGCGCCTCTTCGCCGTCACCTCCACCACCAGCGAGGATCGGCAGAGCCGCCGCTACGTGGTGGCCGGCCAGGTCTTCTTCGCCTCGGCCGAGGATTTCGTGGCAGCCTTCGACCTGAAGGAGCCGCTGCGCCGGGTGGAAATCGACGTCTCCGGCGCGCACTTCTGGGATATCAGCAGCATCGGCGCGCTGGACCGCGTGGTGCTGGCCTTCCGCTCGCGCGGCGCCAGCGTGGATGTCCTGGGGCTGAACGAGGCCAGCGCCACGCTGGTGCAGCAGCTTGGGCGGCACGACAAGCCGGGTGCAGCCCTGTCCGCCGGCCATTGAAGCCGGCGGCGCGCCGCCTCCTCAGGCGGCGCGGGACTTCAGGCGGTCGGCGAAGGTTTTGCGGAACTTCGCCACCTTGGGCGCGACCACAACGCGGCAGTAGCCTGACCAGGGATTGCGGGTGAAGTAATCCTGGTGCTCCGCCTCGGCCGGCCAGAAAGTGCCGGCGGGCACCACCTCGGTGACGATCTTGCCCGGCCAGAGCCGCTCCGCATCCAGTTCGGCGATGATGGCGCGGGCGGTTTCCGCCTGATCCTCATCCAATGTCAGGATGATGCTGCGGTACTGCGGACCCACATCGGCACCCTGGCGGTCCTTGGTCGTGGGATCGTGCAGGGTGAAGAAGATACGCAGAATATCGGCGTAGCTCACGATCGCCGGGTCGAAGACCACCTTCACCACCTCTGCATGGCCTGTTTGCTTGCCGCAGACCTGCTCATAGGTGGGGTTGGCGACATGGCCGCCGGCATAGCCGGAGACCACCTCCGTCACACCGTTCAGGTCACGGTAAGCGGCGTCGATGCACCAGAAGCAGCCGCCGCCCAGGATGGCGGTCTCGGTCGTGTTTGTCATGGATGTCCCTCCATCGGGAGAACAGGGCTGAAGCAGCAGATGGTGTCGCTCCAGCGCCGCTGCACCCCCTTGTCGGCGGTGGCCTTGGGCGCCACCGTGGCGGCATGACGACCTCATCCTCCGACCCCGCCCTGGCTGGCTTCGACTCCGCCGCTCTGTCAGATGCCGTGGCCTTTGCCGAGGCGAATGACTCCCCCTTCCCGCGCGACCTGCGGGCCCACCTGGAGGCCGGCTATTTCGAGCCGCCGCCGGACAATGCCGTGCTGGGTTCGGTTTCACCGCGCGGCCCCCTGAACGGGCTGTTGATGCGCCACGGCCAGACCGTGGTGCGATGGGGCGATACCCGCCAGGCGGACATGACCTTCAGCGTCGCCAAGAGCTATCTGGCCCTGCTGGCCGGGCTGGCGCTGGGCGATGGGCTGATCAGGGACCTGGATGAACCGGTCTCCGCCAGCGTCACGGATGCCGCCTTCGCCGGGCCGCGCAACGGCGCCATCACCTGGCGGATGCTGCTGGACCAGACCAGCGAGTGGGAAGGCACGCTCTTCGGCAAGGCCGACCGCATCGACCGTGGCCGCGACCTGCGCCGGGAAGGCAGCGGGCCCAAGGGGATCGACCGCCCGCTGGCCGCCCCTGGCGAGCACTGGGAATACAATGATGTCCGCGTCAATGCCCTGGCGCTGGCGCTGCTGCACCGCTTCCGCCAGCCGCTGCCGGAAGTCTTCGCCGAGCGGATCATGAACCCCATTGGCGCCAGCCAGGATTGGCGCTGGGAAGGCTATTCCACCAGCTTCGTGGAGATCGACGGGCAACGGATGCCTTCCGTCTCCGGCGGCGGCCATTGGGGCGGCGGCGTGGTGACACATGCCGAGGATCAGGCCCGCATCGGCCAGCTGATGCTCCAGGATGGTGTCTGGGACGGCCGCCGTGTGCTGCCGGAGGGCTGGGCCGCGGCCTGCACCACCCCGTCGCGCCTCAACAAGGACTACGGCCTGCTGTGGTGGCTGAACGGCCAGGGCCGCTACCCCGGCGCCAGCCGCGAGAGCTTCTTTGCCCAGGGCGCGGGCGGCAACGTCATCTGGGTGGACCCCGCGCATGATCTGGTGGGTGTCTTCCGCTGGCTGAACCCGGCCGCGCTGCCGGAGATGCTCGCCCGCGTCACCGCCGCGCTTCGGTAAGCGTCGGGCGGGCAGTTGACGGAGGCGCGGCTGGCGGGAAGTTTGATGCACTGAACTCCCGCTGGATCTCGCCCGGATGACCGACAGCACCGCCCTGCACGCCGCCACGCTCAGCCTGGATACGCATGTCGATATCCCCTGGCCCTCGCCGCCCGACCCCCGCGGCGAGACCACGCGCTGCGTGGACTACCCGAAGATGGTGGCGGGTGGCCTGAACGCGGTGGTCTTCGCCGCCTATCTGCCGCAAGGTCCCCGCACCCCGCAGGCGCATGAGGAGGCCGCCGCCCGCGCCGAGGCCATGCTGCGCTCCATCCGCGCTTCGGCCGCTGGCACGGGACGCCGCATCTGCACCCGCGCCGCCGATGTGAAGGCCGCCTTCGAGGCGGGCGATACCGCCGTGCTGCTGGCGGTGGAGAACGGCTATGGTCTTGGCGAGGATCTCTCCCGGCTGGCGCTCTGGCGTGGCCTGGGCATCTGCTACCTGACGCTCACGCACAACGGCCATAACCTGCTCTCCGACTCCGCCATTCCCCTGGCGGCACTGGGCGATGCCCCGTCCCTGCATGGCGGCCTCTCCGAATTCGGCCACGCCGCTATCGCGGAAATGAATGCCCTGGGCATCCTGGTGGATGTCTCCCATGTGGCGAAGAGCGGCATGATGCAGGCGGTGGAACTCTCCCGCTCCCCGGTCGTGGCGACGCATACCTGCTGCCGCGCCCTGCGCGACCATCCGCGCAATGTGGATGACGAACAGTTGGATGCCCTCCGGGCTTCCGGCGGCCTGGTGCAGATCACGGCGGTGCCCGCCTTCCTGCGCAATGCCGATGCCGACGGCCGCTTCCGTGCCAAGGTGAGCGACATCGTCGATCATGTTGATTATGCGGTAAAGCGCATCGGCATCACCCATGTCGGCCTGTCGTCGGACTTCGATGGCGGCGGCGGCGTGGAAGGCTGGCGCAGCGCTGCCGAATCTCACAACCTGACCGCGGAACTGGCGCGGCGTGGTTACAGCGCCGAGGAAATCGGGCTGCTCTGGTCCGGCAACTTCCTCCGCCTGATGCGCGCGGCGGAGGCGGTCGCCGCCGGGGGCTAAGGCGCCACCTCAGCCAAGCTCGAAGCTAGCCAGGCCGAAGGCGCGTTCCAGTGGAATGGCTGGGGCCTGGCCCACATACATGCGGGCAGTTTCGAACACCGGCTGCATACCGGCGGCTTCCGCCATGGCGACAGCCGCGGCATTGGGTTCGGGCAGGTCCAGAAAGATGGGGCCGGGCTGCCCTTCGATCAGGGCGTCGAACAAGGCGCGGGCGCTCGGCGCATCGGCTGCGGTCAACGGCCCGATACGGGCGCCATCCTGGCTCGGGCGTAGCACGCCGAAGCCGGCGAGGACGCCATCCCGCATGACTGCCAGCGCGCGGTGGCCCGGAGTGCTGAGCCAGACCCGCAGGAAATCCTCGCGCGGCGCCGGCAGAACCGAGGCGTCCAGGGCGGAAAGTGCTTCGAAAGGCAAGCTCGCAGCCGGCACCACCTGCCCCTGCCCGCCGCCGACCGCCTGGGGCCGTGCCGCGTAGCGGACATTGCGCCAGGCGGTGCGGAAGCCAGAACAGGCGTAATCCGCCTGCCGCGCCACGACACCATCGAGCCCGACCACCCGCCCGGCCAGCCGCTCCATCGCGTGCCGCCACAGCGCCATGCCCAGCCCCTGCCCGCGCAGATCGGGCCGCACGATATAGAAGCCGATGAAGCCGAAGCCCTTGCCCTGGCGCACGGCGGAGATACAGGCGGCTGGCCGGCCATGGGTATCCTCGGCCAGCAGGAAGCCTTCCGGGTCGGCGGCGAGAAAGGCGGCGGTATCGGCCAGGCCAGGATTCCACCCTTCCTGAGCGGCCCATTCGGCCATGACCGCCAGCTCGGCAGCCCCGGCTATACGGATGGCAGGCCTCATGCGGACAGTCGCACCATGGCGGCGCGGAAACGGGCAAGGATTTCTTCGCGCCTGATGTGCTGGCCCTCCCGGACAACCTCATGCCCACCAAAGACCACGGAGCGCACTGGGTTGCCCTGGCCGCTGAAGACCCAGGCGTCCAGCAGGGTATCGCCCTCAAGGCCGGCCAGGGCCGGATGATCCGGGTCCAGTTCCACAAGGTCGCAACGCTGACCGGGCGTGATGGCGCCTATGGCGCGCGCGCTGACCTGCGCCCCGCCCGCCAGGGCTGCCTTCAGCAGGTTCAGGCCAGGATGTGGGCGGGCGACGTCGGTCGCGACGGAGCGCACATGCCGCGCCAGCCTCTGGCTGGTTTCGAGTTGGCGCATCTCGTCGCGCGGCGATGTTCCGACATGGCTGTCAGTGCCGAAACCGAACCGGCCTTTTGCTTTCGCGTAGGCAGGATAGTTAAAGACCCCATCACCCAGCGAAGCCTCTGTGGTAGGGCACAACCCAACAACCGCACCGGTGGCCGCCAGCGCCATGGCTTCGGCATCGGTCATATGGGTCGAGTGGATCAGGCACCAACGGGCATCCAGCGGCGCATGATCCAGCAGCCACTGCACCGGGCGCGCGCCGGTTGCGGCCTCGCATTCCGCCACTTCGCGTAACTGTTCGGCGGCATGGATGTGGATGGGTCCATTGAAGGACGCGAGTTCAGCCAGCATGGCCGGCGTCACGGCACGCAGGGAATGCGGCGCGAGGCCCAGGCCCGCCTGTGCATCGCCGGCAATGGCGGAGCGGACATCCTCGACGATGCGCCAGTAGCCATCCAGGTCATTCAGGAAGCGGCGCTGGCCGGGCGCCGGCTCTTTTCCGAAGATGCCGCCGTGGCGGTAGAGGCTCGGCAGCAAGGTGATGCCGATACCGGCTAGCCGCGCGGCCTCCAGGTGCCGCAGCGCCATCTCCGCCGGTGCGGCATAGGGCGTGCCATCCGGCTGATGATGCAGGTAGTGGAATTCGGCAACATTCGTGAAGCCCCATTCCAGGCACTCCACGTAAAGCTGCGCGGCCACGGCTTCGGCGTCTTCGGGAGTCATGCGCCCCACGAAGCGGTACATGGTCTGGCGCCAGGTCCAGAAGGAATCCTCGCCACCTTCCGCATCCCGCGCATCCGGCGGGGAGCGGCGCTCGGCCAACCCCGCCATCGCGCGCTGGAAGGCGTGGGAATGCAGGTTCGGCACTCCGGGAATGACCACGCCCGAAAGCCTTACCGCATCTGCGGCAGGGCTATCTGGCGAGGCCGACAGGATGGTGCCGGCATCATCGGCCTCCACCAGCACATCGCGGACCCAGCCGCTCGGCAGCAGTGCTTGGGCAGCATGGAATCGCGGCATGGCGAGGAATCCCTGTCTTGCAGTGGGAGCATCTTTTCAGGTTGACGAAGGTTGTCAATACAACCAACATGAGAGCCATGGCGCAGCCCGACCTCGACCCCACCGCCCCCCGCTACCAGCAGATCAAGAGCTTCATCCTGGAGCGTGTGCGCAGCGGCGAATGGTCGGCCGAGCACCGGGTCCCGTCCGAGAATGAACTGGTCCGCCTGACCGGCCATTCCCGCGTCACCGTCGGCCGTGCCCTGCGGGAACTCGCGGATGCCGGCCTGCTGAAGCGCGTGCAGGGCGTGGGCACCTTCGTTGCCAGCGGGCCCCCGCAGTCAGCCTTGCTAGAACTGCGCGACATCGCGGGCGAGATCACGGAGCGCGGCCATGTCCACGCCATGCGGGTTGAGGCCCTGGGCCGCCGCCTCGCCGATGTTGAACTGGCAGTCGCCTTCGGCGTGCCGGAGGGTAGCCCCCTCTTCCACAGCCGCATCGTTCATCTCGAGGACGATGTGCCGGTGCAACTGGAGGACCGGCTGGTGAACCCGGTGATCGCGCCGGATTACCTGGACCAGGATTTCACCCGCACCACCCCCTATGCCCATCTCATGGCCTGCGCGCCGGCCGAGCGCGTGGAGCATGTGGTGGAGGCCGTCCGCCCCGATGCGGCGGCCATCGCGTCGCTAGGCATCACCCCTGACGAGCCATGCCTGCTGATCCACCGCCGCACCTGGTCGCGGCGCCTGGTGGCGACGCGGGCCTGGCTGACCCATCCCGGAAGCCGCTACCGCCTCGGCGGCGCCTTGCGCTGAAAGAAGCAGCCCCATGCAGGATCGTTTCCGCAACGCCCCCGCCATTCGCGCGCCACGCGGCGCCGAACTGACCGCCCGCCACTGGACCACCGAGGCGGCGATGCGCATGCTGATGAACAACCTGGACGACGAGGTCGCCGAACGCCCCGGTGAACTGGTGGTCTATGGCGGCATCGGCCGCGCGGCGCGGGATTGGAAGAGCTACGAGAGCATCGTTTCCACGCTGAAGCGGCTGACGGAAACGCAGACCCTGCTGGTTCAGTCCGGCAAGCCGGTCGGCGTCTTCGAGACCCATGCCGATGCGCCGCGCGTGCTGATCGCCAATTCCAACCTCGTGCCGAACTGGGCGAACTGGGAACACTTCACCAAGCTCGATCGTGCCGGGCTGATGATGTACGGGCAGATGACAGCCGGTTCCTGGATCTACATCGGCACCCAGGGCATCGTTCAGGGCACCTTCGAGACCTTCGCCGAAGCTGGCCGGCAGCACTTCGGCGGTGACCTTTCCGGCCGCTGGATTCTCACCGCCGGGCTAGGCGGCATGGGCGGCGCGCAGCCGCTGGCCGGCGTCTTTGCCGGTGCCTGCGTGCTGGCGGTGGAATGCCAGGCCTCGCGCATCGAGAAGCGGCTGGAGACAGGCTATCTCGACCACAGCGCCACCTCGCTGGACCAGGCACTGGCGATGATCGGCGCCGCCTGCATCGAGAAGAAGGCGATCAGCGTCGGCCTGCTCGGCAATGCCGCCGAGATCTTCCCGGAGCTGGTGAAGCGCGGCGTGGTGCCCGACATCGTGACGGACCAGACCAGCGCGCATGACCCCGCCAATGGATACCTGCCCGCGGGCTGGACGGTGGCGGAATGGGAAGCGAAGCGCGAGGCCGACCCGCAGGCCGTGGCCGCCGCCGCCAAGCGCAGCATGGTGGCGCATGTACAGGCCATGCTGGACTTCAAGAAGATGGGCAGCGCCGTGCTGGATTACGGCAACAACATCCGCCAGATGGCCAAGGATGAAGGCCTGGCTGATGCCTTTGGCTTTCCAGGCTTCGTGCCGGCCTATATCCGGCCGCTCTTCTGCCGCGGCATCGGTCCCTTCCGCTGGGCTGCGCTGTCGGGCGACCCGGAGGATATCCGCAAGACCGACGCCAAGGTCCGCGAGCTGATCCCGGACGACAAGCACCTGCACCGCTGGCTGGACATGGCGCAGGAGCGCATCCACTTCCAGGGCCTGCCGGCGCGCATCTGTTGGGTTGGCCTGGGTCAGCGGCACCGCCTGGGGCTGGCCTTCAATGAGATGGTCGCCCGGGGCGAATTGTCGGCACCCATCGTGATCGGCCGTGATCATCTGGATTCCGGTTCCGTCGCCTCCCCTAACCGTGAGACGGAATCCATGCTGGACGGAACGGATGCCGTGTCTGACTGGCCTCTTTTGAACGCCCTCCTGAATACCGCATCCGGCGCCACCTGGGTGTCGCTGCACCATGGCGGCGGCGTCGGCATGGGCTATTCACAGCATTCCGGCATGGTGATCGTGGCCGATGGCACGCCGGATGCCGCCCGGCGCCTGAAGCGGGTGCTCTGGAACGACCCGGCGACCGGTGTGATGCGCCATGCCGATGCGGGCTATGACATCGCCATCGATTGCGCGCGAGAATTCGGGCTGGACCTGCCGATGATCGGCGGTGCGGCATGATCGTCACACCCGGTTCCGCGAACCTGGAGCACCTCCAGGCCATCATGCAGGGGGAAGCACTGGAGCTTCCCGCCGGCTGGCAGGCGCCGGTCGAGGCCTCCGTCAGTGCCCTGGCCGGACGCATCGAGCAGGGTGAGGCGCTCTATGGCGTCAATACCGGCTTCGGCAAGCTGGCGAGCCAGCGCATCGGCAGCGCCGACCTCGCCAAGCTGCAGCTCAACCTGCTGCGAAGCCATGCTTCCGGCACCGGCCCGCTGCTGCCGGCACCGGTGGTGCGGCTGATCCTGGCGCTGAAGGCGATGTCCCTGGCGCGGGGCGCCTCGGCGGTGCGGCCCGTTGTTATTGAGGCGCTGCTGGCCCTGCTGCGCGCCGATGTGCTGCCAGCGATCCCCGCCAAGGGTTCGGTCGGCGCCTCCGGAGACCTGGCGCCGCTGGCGCATCTTTCGCTGGTGCTGATTGGCGAAGGCGAGGCACTGGTGGGCGGCGCGGTGGTGCCGGGTGCCGAGGCCTTGCGCCATGCCGGACTGACGCCGCTGGCCCTGGGGCCCAAGGAAGGTCTGGCGCTGCTGAACGGCACCCAGGTTTCCACCGCCCTGGCGCTCGCGGGACTCTTCACGACCCGGATGCTGCTGCGCACCGCCCTCGCCTCCGGCGCCATGAGCGTGGATGCCGCGCGGGGTTCGGACACACCTTTCGACCCCCGCATCCACGCGCTGCGCGGCCAGCCGGGCCAGATCCGCGCCGCTGCCGCCCTGCGGGGCCTGCTGGACGGCAGCGCCATCCGTGAAAGCCACCGGACCGGCGATACGCGGGTGCAGGACCCTTATTGCCTGCGGTGCCAGCCACAGGTCATGGGCGCCTGCATTGACCAGCTTGACCATGCCGCCCAGGTGCTGGAGCGGGAAGCGAATGCGGTCACCGACAATCCGCTGGTGACGGCGGAGGGCGAGGTGCTTTCCGGCGGCAACTTCCATGCGGAGCCTGTGGCCTTCGCCGCCGACAACACCGCCCTGGCCCTGGCCGAGATCGGCGCGCTGGCTGAACGGCGCATCGCGCTGCTGACGGACCCGGCCCTGTCCGGCCTGCCGGCTTTCCTGGTGCGGGAGGGCGGGCTGAATTCCGGCTTCATGATCGCCCAGGTCACGGCAGCGGCCCTGGCCAGCGAGAACAAGTCCCTGGCGCATCCGCGAAGCGTGGACAGCCTACCTACCAGCGCCAACCAGGAGGACCATGTCAGCATGGCCACCGGCGCCGCGCTGCGCCTGGCGGAAATGGCGGATAACACCGCCGGCATCCTAGCCATCGAATTGCTGGCGGCGGCGCAGGGCATCGGCTTCCATCGGCCCCTCACCTCCTCCCCAGCGCTCGAGATGGCCTTGGCGCTGGTGCGGGAGCAGGCGGCACCCTGGGACGAGGATCGGCTGATGGCCCCCGATATCGCCGCCGTGAAGCGGCTGGTCGAACGGGGCGCTTTCGCCCGGATGGCAGAAGGGATCTGAAGCCCATGTTCGACCGGGTGTGGCTCAACGCGCATCTCGCCACCATGGATGGCCCACCGGAGGCACCGCTGGGCGTGATTGAGGACGGCGCGGTGGCGGCCAAGGATGGGCGCATCGCCTGGGTCGGCCCTCGGGCCGACCTGCCCGGACAGGCTGCCGAAACGGTGGACTGTGCCGGCGCCTGGATTCTACCCGGGTTGATCGACTGCCATACCCATCTGGTCTTCGGCGGCAACCGCGCCGGGGAGTTCGAGCAGCGGCTGGCGGGCGCGACCTACGAGCAGATTGCCCGTGCTGGCGGCGGCATCTTTTCCAGCGTCCGTGCCACGCGCTGCGCCAGCAGCAAGGAGTTGTTCGACAGCGCCCTGCCGCGCCTGCAAGGGCTGATGGCCGAAGGCGTTACCACGGCCGAGATCAAGTCAGGCTATGGCCTGCAACTGGAGAGCGAGCTGAAGATGCTGCGCGTCGCGCGGCGCCTGGGCGAGGCTGAGCCGGTGCAGGTTGTCACGACGCTTCTGGCGGCCCATGCGGTGCCACCCGATTTCGCCGGGGGCGCCGAGGCTTACGCCCGCCATGTCGCGCAGGAGATCATTCCCGCCTCCATCGGGCTGGCCGATGCCGTGGACGCCTTCTGCGAGAACATCGCCTTCTCGCCAGCCCAGACGGCGATGGTCTTCGCGGCGGCACGGGCCGCTGGCCTGCCTGTGAAGTTGCACGCGGACCAGTTGTCCGACCTGGGCGGTGCGGCGCTGGCGGCCGCGCATGGGGCGCTTTCAGCCGACCACCTGGAACATGCCAACGCCGCAGGGCTGCGCGCTATGGCCGAGGCCGGCACCGTGGCCGTGCTGCTTCCCGGCGCGACCTACTTCCTGCGCGAAGCCAAGCACCCGGACATCGCGGCCATGCGGCGGGCGGGTCTGCGGATGGCGCTTTCCACCGACATGAACCCTGGCTCCTCGCCCGCGCGGTCTTTGCTGCTGATGCTGAACATGGGCTGCACCCTCTTCCGGCTGACGGTGGAGGAGGCGCTGCTTGGCATCACCCGCCATGCGGCAGCGGCCCTTGGGCTTCAGGACCGTGGCATGCTGAGGCCTGGCCTGCGCTGTGACCTGGCCTTGTTCCGGATCGGCCGCCCGGCTGAGCTTTGTTACTGGCTCGGCTATAATCCCTGCACGGGCCGGTTTGTCGGAGGTGAGTAGCCGTTAATCTCATACGCGCACAAACAATCACGGCTTCGTAAGGCTAAGAAGTTGCGCCCGCTTAGTCATAAGATATCTTATACAAGACTTCGTTTATCTTTAACCTAGTTCAGGTTAATATCCATATTGCAGCGCAGCATCAATGACTTAGCGGATGCTGGAAGCTTGCAGTCACGCCACCGGCCACGTATCTGCGTGCAGCGGCGCTGCCAATATCGCGCGGCGCGGCCAATTTGCAGGAGCAGCCGTATGGTTCAGGGCGCTGAAGCGGCAACCACCAAGCGTCGCGGCAAGGCGGCACCTTCCGCGGGCACAAATGGCCTTTCAAAGGAGCAGTTGCTCCAGGCCTATCGCGACATGCTCCTGATCCGACGGTTCGAGGAAAAGGCAGGCCAGCTGTATGGCATGGGCCTGATCGGCGGCTTCTGCCATCTCTACATTGGCCAGGAAGCCGTGGTCGTGGGCATGCAGATGTGCCTTCAGCCGGGCGATCAGGTCATCACCTCCTACCGGGACCACGGCCATATGCTGGCCACCGGCATGGAATCCCGCGGTGTCATGGCGGAGCTGACCGGGCGTGCCGGCGGCTACTCCAAGGGCAAGGGCGGCTCCATGCACATGTTCAGCCGCGAGAAGGGCTTCTTCGGCGGCCATGGCATCGTGGGCGCGCAGGTGTCGCTGGGCACCGGCCTGGCCTTTGCCAATATGTACCGTAACGACGGCATGGTCTGCCTGACCTACTACGGTGACGGCGCCGCCAACCAGGGCCAGGTCTTCGAGAGCTACAACCTCGCCGCCCTGATGAAGCTGCCGGTCGTCTACATCATCGAGAACAACAAGTACGGCATGGGCACCAGCGCCGAGCGCGCGTCCGCCTCCAAGGACCGTTCCAAGGACGGCGCGCCCTGGGGCATCCCGGGTGAGCAGGTGGACGGCATGGACGTGCAGGCGGTGCGCGAGGCCGGCCAGCGCGCCGTGGCGCACTGCCGCGCCGGCAACGGCCCCTACATCCTCGAGATGAAGACCTACCGCTATCGCGGCCACTCCATGTCCGACCCCGCGAAGTACCGCACGCGCGAGGAAGTGCAGAAGATGCGCGAGCTGCACGACCCGATCGAGAGCGTGCGCAAGATCCTGCTCGACGGCGGCCTGGACGAGGCCGAGATCAAGAAGGTCGACGACGAGATCAAGGCCATCGTGGCCGATGCTGCCGAGTTCGCCCAGACCTCGCCCGAGCCGGACGAGAGCGAACTCTGGACCGACGTTCTGCTGGAGGCCCGCTGAGATGGGTGCGACGATTTTGATGCCCGCCCTCTCCCCGACCATGACGGAGGGGAAGCTGGCCCGGTGGCTGAAGAAGGAAGGCGATACCGTCGCCGCCGGTGACGTGATCGCCGAGATCGAGACCGACAAGGCGACCATGGAAGTGGAAGCCGTGGACGAGGGCCAGATCACCAAGCTCCTGGTGGCCGAGGGCACCGAGGGTGTGCAGGTGAATTCCGCCATCGCCGAGCTGGATGGCGGCGATAGCCAGAATGCCGGGCATGGGCCGGAGCAGCCGGTCTCCAACGCCACCCGCGCCGGGGGCGAGACGGGCCAGGTGGCCAAGGACGCCGAGGACTCCGGCGCCGTCGCCGCGCGCGGCACCGCGCGCAACGAGGGCGCCGCGGCCGAGACCAAGGCTGCGACGCCGGAGCCCGAGCGCGAGTGGGGCGAGACCAAGAGCATCACGGTGCGCGAGGCGCTGCGCGATGCCATGGCCGCCGAGATGCGCCGCGACGAGAACGTCTTCCTGCTGGGCGAGGAAGTCGCGCAGTACCAGGGCGCCTACAAGGTCTCCCAGGGCCTGCTGGACGAATTCGGCCCGCGGCGCGTGGTGGACACGCCCATCACCGAGCACGGTTTCACCGGCATGGCGGTGGGCGCGGCGATGTCGGGCCTGCGCCCGATCGTCGAGTTCATGACCTTCAACTTCTCCATGCAGGCCATCGACCAGATCATCAACAGCGCCGCCAAGACGCTGTACATGTCCGGCGGCCAGCTCGGCTGCCCCATCGTGTTCCGCGGGCCGAACGGCGCGGCGGCGCGCGTGGCGGCGCAGCACTCCCAGTGCTACGCCTCCTGGTACGCGCATGTGCCGGGCCTGAAGGTGGTGGCGCCCTGGTCCTCGGCCGATGCCAAGGGCCTGCTGCGCGCCGCCATCCGCGACCCGAACCCGGTGGTCTTCCTGGAGAATGAGATCCTCTACGGGCAGAGCTTTGAATGCCCGGTGGACGAGGACTTCATCCTGCCCATCGGCAAGGCCAAGATCGAGCGGAAGGGCAAGGATGTCACCATCGTCGCCTTCTCCATCGAGGTCGGGCTGGCGCTGAAGGCCGCCGAGAAGCTGGCCGAGGAAGGCATCGAGGCCGAGGTCATCAACCTACGGACCATCCGCCCGCTGGACATCGACACCATCGTGGAGTCGGTAAAGAAGACCAACCGGCTTGTCACGGTCGAGGAAGGCTGGGCCTTCTCCGGCATCGGCGGCGAGGTGGCCATGCAGGTCATCGAGAACGCCTTCGACTATCTCGACGCGCCTCCGGCGCGCGTGGCGGGCCTGGACGTGCCGATGCCCTACGCGGCTAACCTTGAGAAGCTTGCGCTGCCGACCGTGGAACACGTGGTCAACGCGGCCAAGAGCGTCACCTACAAGAAGTAAGAGGAAGCGGGACGATGGCCACCAACATCCTGATGCCCGCCCTCTCCCCCACCATGACGGAGGGGACGCTGGCGCGCTGGCTGAAGAAAGAAGGCGAGGCGGTCAAGGCCGGCGATGTGATCGCCGAGATCGAGACCGACAAGGCCACCATGGAATTTGAGGCCGTCGATGAAGGCGTCCTTGGCAAGATCCTGGTGCAGGACGGCACGGAAGGCGTGAAGGTCAACGACCCGATCGGCATCCTGGTCGAGGAAGGCGAGGAAGTTCCCTCCGGCGATGCCCCCAAGGCGGCGCCGAAGCAGGAAGCCACGCCGGACAGCAAGCCCGCCCCCGCCGAGCAGCCCAAGGCCGCCCCGGCGCAGGACAGCAAGCCGGCCCCGGCCGCGCAGGCTTCCGGCGACCGCGTCTTCGCCTCCCCGCTCGCGAAGCGGATGGCGCAGCAGGCCGGCATCGACCTCTCGGGCATCAAGGGCTCCGGCCCCAATGGCCGCATCGTGAAGGCGGATGTGGAGGGTGCTTCCTCCGCGCCCAAGCCGGCGGCGCAGCCGCAGGCGGCGGCACCTTCCGCGCAGCCGCAGGCCGCCGCCCCGGCGCCCGCGCCGAAGGCCCCTACCCCCGCCATCACGGCGCCGCATACGTCCGTGCCGAACAGCAGCATGCGCAAGGTGATCGCGCGGCGGCTGAGCGAGAGCAAGCAGACCGTCCCGCACTTCTACGTCACGATGGATATCGAGATCGACGCGCTGCTGAAGCTGCGCGCCGACCTCAATGCCCGCGCGCCGAAGGAGGGTCCGGGCGCCTTCAAGCTCTCGGTTAACGACCTCGTCATCAAGGCGGTGGCGCGGGTGCTGCGGCAGTACCCGAACGTCAACGCCTCCTGGACCGATGACGCGATCATCCAGTACCACGACGTAGACATCTCGGTGGCCGTGTCCATCCCAGACGGGCTGATCACGCCGATCATCCGCAAGGCCGACCAGAAGGGCTTGGCGGCGATCAGCAGCGAGATGAAGGACCTGGCCGCCCGCGCCAAGGCCGGCAAGCTGAAGCCCGAGGAGTTCCAGGGTGGCGGCTTCTCCATCTCTAACATGGGCATGTTCGGGGTGAAGGACTTCTCGGCCATCATCAACCCGCCGCAGGCCGGCATCCTGGCGGTCTCCGCCGGGGAGCAGCGCCCGGTGGTGAAGAACGGTGCCCTGGCCATCGCGACCGTCATGACCTGCACCCTCTCCGTCGACCACCGCGTGGTCGATGGCGCCCTGGCCGCCGAGTTCATCGCCGCCTTCAAGAAGGTGGTCGAGGACCCGCTGAGCCTGATGCTGTGACCGGGCATCCCGGCTTCTCCATCCGCGAGGCCAAGCCGCGCGATGCCGAGACGGTCCATCGCCTCGTGCTCGCCCTGGCGGAGTATGAGAAGCTGGGGCACGAGGCCCGCGCCACGGTGCAGGATTTCTACGGCGCCCTGGCCACCAGGCGGGTGCAGGGCCTGATCGCGGAAGTCGACGGTGAACCCGTCGGCTTCTGCCTCTATTACGAGACCTTCAGCACCTTCACCGGCCGCGCCGGCTACTGGATCGAGGACGTGTTCGTCGAGCCGGAGCACCGCCGCCTCGGCATTGGCCGCGCCTTCTTCCAGGATGTCGCGAAGCGGGCCGTGGCCGAGGGCCATGCCCGGGTGGAGTGGAGCGTGCTCGACTGGAACGAGCCGGCCATCGCCTTCTATCGGCGGATCGGCGCGGTCGGGCAGGACGAGTGGACCGATCAACGCCTTGCCGGCGAAGCGCTGCACGCGCTCGCCGCCCAGGGCTGACGAGGACAAGCAGAACATGGCCGAGCAGTTCGACCTGGTTGTGGTGGGCGGTGGCCCCGGTGGCTATGTCGCCGCCATTCGCGCCGCGCAGCTGAAGATGAAGGTGGCGCTGGTGGAGCGCGAACACCTGGGCGGCATCTGCCTCAACTGGGGCTGCATCCCCACCAAAGCGCTGCTGCGGGCCAGCGAGATCAACCACCTGCTGCACAGCCTGGACCAGTATGGCTTCGCAGCGGACAATATCCGCTACGACTTCGCCAAGGTGGTGAAGCGCTCCCGCCAGGTGGCCGGCCAGCTTTCCGCCGGCGTGAAGGGCCTGCTGAAGAAGAACAAGGTCACGGTCTTCGATGGCCACGGCAAGCTGGCCGGCAAGGGCAAGCTCTCCGTCACCAAGGATGGCAAACCTGTCGCCGATATCGAGGCCAAGAACATCATCCTGGCCACCGG
Source organism: Pseudoroseomonas ludipueritiae (assembly GCF_014490445.1). Taxonomy (GTDB): domain Bacteria; phylum Pseudomonadota; class Alphaproteobacteria; order Acetobacterales; family Acetobacteraceae; genus Pseudoroseomonas; species Pseudoroseomonas ludipueritiae. The sequence goes on from NZ_JACTUZ010000001.1 coordinate 130,590, forward strand.
CGCCCGCGCCCGCGTCATCCCCGGCATCGAGCCGGACGGCAAGCTGATCTGGTCCTACCGTGAGGCCCTGGCGCCCGACATCATGCCGAAGAAGCTGGTGGTAATCGGCTCCGGCGCCATTGGCTCCGAATTCGCCTCCTTCTTCCTGAACATGGGCGCCGAGGTCACGCTGATCGAAGCCATGGACCGCATCCTGCCGGTGGAGGACGCAGAGGTCTCGGCCTTCGTGAAGAAGTCCTTCGAGAAGCAGAAGATGAAGGTGCTGGTCGGCGCCAAGGTGCAGGGCGTCCGCAAGAACGGCGACAGCATCACCACCATTGTCGAGGTGGATGGCAAGGTGCAGGAGATCACTGCGGACCGGCTGATCTCGGCCGTCGGCATTGTCGGCAATGTCGAGAATATCGGCCTTGAAGGCACCAAGGTGAAGGTCGAGCGGACCCATGTCATCACGGATGAATATGGCCGCACGGGCGAGGATGGCGTTTATGCCATCGGCGACCTGACCGGCGCCCCCTGGCTGGCGCATAAGGCCAGCCATGAGGGCATCATCGTGGTGGAGGCAATTGCCGGGCAGCATCCTCATCCGATGGAGGTCGGCAATATCCCGGGCTGCACCTATTGCCGCCCGCAGGTCGCCTCCGTGGGCATGACCGAGGCCCGTGCCAAGGAAGCCGGCCATGACGTGAAGGTCGGCCGCTTCCCCTTTATCGGCAATGGCAAGGCCATCGCGCTCGGGGAGCCGGAAGGCTTCGTGAAGACGGTCTTCGACGCCAAGACCGGCGCGCTGCTGGGCGCCCATATGGTGGGCCCGGAAGTCACCGAGATGATCCAGGGCTACACGATCGCCCGGACGCTGGAGACGACGGAAGCGGAACTGATGCACACCGTCTTTCCCCACCCCACCGTCTCGGAAGCTATGCATGAAGCGGTGCTTGATGCCTTCGGTCGGGTGATCCACATCTAGGGCCGAGTGGGGATGCGCCTCGCCTTCCGGGGCGCATCCGCTTTATAGACAGGCAGCCGGGCCCCTCTACCCACCCGGCAGAGGACCAGGACTCCCGCATGGCCACCCGCATCCTGATCGACCACCGGGCCGGTGGCGCCGTGTCCAACACCGATGGCGCCCCCAAGCCCCTGCGGCACCCGGAAAAGGCGCATCGGCCGGACAACCCGATCAAGCGCAAGCCGGACTGGATCCGCGTCAAGGCGCCGACGCACCCGATCTACCACGAGACGCGCAACCTGATGCGCGACAACAAGCTGGTGACGGTGTGCGAGGAAGCGGCCTGCCCGAATATCGGGGAATGCTGGTCCCAGCGTCACGCCACCATGATGATCATGGGCGAGATCTGCACCCGCGCCTGCTCCTTCTGCAACATCACCACCGGCATGCCCAAGGCACTGGACGCCGATGAGCCGCGCCGGGTCGCCGATGCGGTAGCGCAGCTTGGCCTGCGGCACGTGGTGATCACCAGCGTGGACCGGGACGACCTGAAGGATGGCGGCGCCGCGCATTTCGCCGCGGTGATCCGCGCCATCCGCATCGCGGCGCCCGAAACCACCATTGAGATCCTGACGCCCGACTTCCTGCGCAAGGACGGCGCCCTGGAAGTGGTGGTGGAAGCGCGCCCGGATGTCTTCAATCACAATCTGGAGACGGTGCCGAAGCTCTACCCGACCATCCGCCCCGGGGCGCGTTACTTCCACTCGCTGCGCCTGCTGGACCGGGTGAAGGAACTGGACCCGTCCATCTTCACCAAGTCCGGCGTGATGGTGGGCCTGGGAGAGGAGAAGATCGAGGTGCTGCAGGTGATGGACGACATGCGCAGTGCCGACATCGACTTCCTGACGATCGGCCAATACTTGCAGCCCACGGTGAAGCACGCCGCCGTGGACCGTTTCGTCGAGCCCGCCGAATTCGAGGACTACGCCCGGCTGGCGCGCAGCAAGGGGTTCCTGTTGGTTTCCGCTACACCCCTCACCCGCTCCTCCTACCATGCGGACCGGGATTTCGCGGCCTTGCGCGATGCGCGGAACGCCAAGTTGCAGGCCATCACCCGGATCAGCGCGGTCTGATGCCGACCCATGCCGAGAAGCGCATCCTGCGCTATACGCCCGATCAGCTGTTTGATCTGGTGGCGGATGTGCGCCGCTACCCGGAGTTCCTGCCCTGGTGTGTGGGGGCCCGCGTCGTCAGCCAAACCGAGACGGAGCTGGTGGCCGACCTGACCATCGGCTTCAAGCTGTTCCGGGAGACCTTCCGCTCCCGCGTGCAGCTCGACCGCCCGCATGAGGTGCGGGTGAAGTACGAGAACGGCCCCTTTCGCTACCTGAACAACACCTGGAAGTTCACTCCGGTGCAGGGCGGCACGGAGGTGGACTTCTTTGTCGATTTCGAGTTCCGCAGCGCCCTGCTACAGGCCGTGATCGGTGTGGTGTTCAATGAAGCCGTGCGCCTGATGGTCCGCAGCTTCGAACGGCGGGCCATGATGCTCTATGGCCGTAGTGCGCCTGCCGCGCAGGCCACAACGGCGCCGAAGCCCTCGACAGGAGCCTGAGCCTTGCCGGGCTGCAGGGAAGAGGCGAGGATGGCGGTGCCATGCTGAAATACCTCTTCCTCTGCGGCTTTTTTGCCTTCGGCCTCTACTGGGTGGAACCGCATGTGCGCGTTATGCGCGAGACGGTCTCCTGGTTGAACTGGCTGCCAGCCTATGACGCCGCTTTCTGGGGTTATCTCGGCGTGGCGCTCATGATCGGGACCGTCATCACGGGCCTTATCTTCCTCGCAAAAACCGCGCTCTACATGTGGCGCGAGATGTCCGACTGATCCGCTCCGGGCCGGCCGGGCCGGCCCTTGCCGCACCCGCGCAAAGGTTTCCGCCCCATGGTCCATGCTCCCGCCCGCCCTCCTGCCGGCGCGCCGCCTGTCCGTATCAATCTCTATTCCGATACCCAGACCCGCCCGACCGCCGCGATGCGGGAGGCCATGATGGCCGCCGAGGTGGGTGACGAGCAGTTCGGCGACGACCCCACCGTCAATGAACTCTGCGACCGCATGGCGGCTCTGATGGGCAAGGAGGCGGCGATGTTCCTGCCCTCCGGCACCATGTGCAATGTCGTCGCCATCCTCACGCATTGCCGCCCTGGTGAGGAAGTGCTGGCGCATGAGACGGCGCATATCCTTTCCAGCGAAGGCGGCGTGCACGCGGCGCTGGCTGGTGTGCAGATCAACCCGCTGCAGGGCGCGCGTGGCATGTTCAGCGCGGAGACGCTGCGCGCCGCCATCCGCCCCGCCACCCGCTACGCTCCGCCGCAGCGGCTGTTGGAAGTGGAACAGACCGCCAATATCGGCGGCGGCGGCGTGTGGCCGCAGACGGAACTGGATGCCGTGGTGGCCGTGGCGCGGGAACAGGGCTGGTCCACCCACATGGACGGTGCCCGGCTGATGAATGCCGTCGTCGCCTCCGGCATTCCGGCCGCCGAGATGGTGGCGGGCTTCGATTCGGTCTGGCTGGACTTCACCAAGGGCCTGGGCGCGCCGCTGGGCGCGGTATTGGCGGGGTCGGAGGAATTCATCGGCAACGCCTGGCGCTGGAAGCAGCGGCTCGGTGGCTCGATGCGTCAGGCCGGCATCTGCGCCGCCGCCTGCATCCATGCGCTGGACCACCACATCGACCGGCTGGCCGAGGATCACGCCAATGCCAAGGCGCTGGCCCGCGGCCTGCGCCAGATCCCCGGCATGGCGGTGGAGGAGCCCGACACTAACCTGGTCTTCTTCGACCCGGCCGGCGCCGGCATTAACGCCACCAAGCTGGTGGCGACGCTGCGGATGCAGGGCATCCAGATCTCGATGCTGGGCGGGCGCATCCGCGCCTGCCTGCATCTCGACGTGACCGCGGCCATGGTCGATGAGACCCTGGCCACGATCCGGGAAGCGGTCGCGGCCGCTTAACCCTTCGCCAGCCGCGCCAGCAGCCGCGCATGGCTGCGGGCGCCGCTGTGCAGGCAGGACAGCTCGAACTTCTCGTTCGGGCTGTGCACCTGGTCGTCATCCAGGCCGAAGCCCATCAGCAGGCTGTCCAGCCCGAGGATACGCTTGAAGCTCTCCACCACCGGGATGGAGCCACCGCCGCCGGCCAGCACGGGTGGCTTGCCGAATTCCTCCTCCAGCGCCAGCCGCGCCGCCGCCAGATGGGGCGAATCAGTCGGGATGGAGAGACCTGGGGTGCTGGCGAAGCATTGCAGCTCGAAGCTGGCATCGGCCGGGATGCGCTCCTGCACGAACTGGCGGATGCCCTCGATGATCTTCTCCGGCTCCTGGCCCGGCACCAGGCGACAGGAGAGCTTGGCATGGCCCTCGCAGGCGATGACGGTCTTGGACCCCTCGCCCATGTAGCCGCCCCAGATGCCGTTGACGTCGGCGGTCGGCCGCGCCCAGAGACGCTCCAGCGCGCCCCGCCCCTTCTCGCCACCCGGCACGGACAAGCCGTTCTGGCCCAGGAAGGCGGCCTCGTCGAAGTTTAGAGCCTCCCAATCGGCGCGCTGGTTGGGGCCGGGCTCGATCACGCCATCATAGAAGCCGGGGATCTTGATGCGGCCGTTCTCGTCCTTCAGGTCGCCCAGCACGCGCGTCAGGATGTTGAGCGCATTGCCGGCGGAATTGCCGTAGAGGCCGGAATGCAGGTCGCGGCTGCCAACGCGCAGGTCGATCTGCGTATAGACCATGCCGCGCAGGCTGACGGTCAGGGCCGGCACGCCCGGCGCCCACATATTGGTGTCGCTGACCACGATCACGTCGGCGGCCAGCAGATCCTTCTCGGCTTTCAGCACGGCATCGAGGTTGGGGCTGCCCACCTCTTCCTCGCCTTCCACCAGCACCGTCACACGCACGGGCGGGCCGCCGGCCACCTTGTTCCAGGCGCGCAGGGCGGAGAGCCAGGTCAGGCACTGGCCCTTGTCGTCCACCGCGCCACGCGCCACCAGGCGCTTGCCGCGCGGACCATCCACGATGGCGGGCTCGAAGGGCGGGCTGGTCCAGAGCTCCAGCGGCTCCGGCGGCTGCACGTCGTAATGGCCGTAGATCAGCACATGCGGCGCATCCGGGCCTGGGCCAGGATGCGTGGCGAGGACGACAGGATGCGTCGGCGTTTCGCGCAGCCCGACGGAGAAGCCAAGGGCCTCAAGCTGGCTGCCCATCCAGGTCGCGGCGCGGCGGCAATCCGGCGCATGGGCGGGCTGGGCGCTGATGCTGGGGATGCGCAGCCACTCGATAAGGCTGGCTTCCGTTTCGGCCCGCGCCGCGTCCAGCGCGGCGAGGACCTGATCGAGATGATGATTCGGCATGGTAAGGCCGAGTGTCGCGCCGGGCCCAACCCGGCGCAAGCCTGCCTCAGACCGCCGCGGCGATGCCCAGGAAGTCACCCGCCACCAGGCTGGCGCCACCCACCAGCGCGCCATCCACATGCGGCAGCGCCAGGATGGCCTTGGCATTGCCCGGCTTCACCGAGCCGCCGTAGAGGATGCGCAGCGTGCCGCCAGCGGAGCCGAAGCGACCTTCCAGCTCCTGGCGGATGCGGGCATGCATGGCGGCGATGTCGGCTTCGGTCGGGGTGCGGCCGGTGCCGATGGCCCAGACGGGCTCATAGGCCACCACACCGCCGGCACTGGCGAAGCCTTCCGGCAGGCTGCCGGCCAGTTGCGCGGCGACGACTGCCTCGGCTTCCCCGGCAAGGCGCTGGGCCTCGCTCTCGCCCACGCAGACCACTGGCGTCAGGCCCGCAGCCAGCGCGGCCCCGGTCTTGGCCAGCACCACGGCATCGCTTTCGCCATGGTCGGCACGGCGCTCGGAATGGCCCAGGATCACGAAGCGGGCACCGAGATCGGCCAGCATGGGGGCCGAGACATCACCGGTATGTGCGCCCTTCGGCTGGGCATGGCAGTCCTGCGCACCGAGCGCGACGGCGCTGCCGACCAGGGCTTCGGCCACGGCCGAAAGGTGCAGGAAGGGCGGACAAACCAGCAGGTCGGCAGCAGGGGCCGCGCCCGCGGCGACGCCAGCGGCCAGCTCCCGGGCCGAGGCCAGGGTTCCATGCATCTTCCAGTTACCCGCGATCAGGGGGCGCACACCAGGGGTCATCCAGGCCTTCCTTTTTTCGACAAATCGTTGCCCAAGGCGCTACCCGTGGCGGTGGCGTTTGGCAACCGTCCCCCTTTTCCCTATGGTCCGCCACACTTTCCTCTTTGCGCGGAATACGATGCTCACTGCGATGCGCCGGCTGGCCGGCACCTGGTTTGCCAAGGCTCTCTTCCTGCTGCTGATCCTGTCCTTCGGGATCTGGGGCATCGAGGACGTCGTGCGGAAATTCGGCACCGATGACGCGGTGGCCCGGGTGAACGGCGAGGCCATCGAACTGCCCGAGGCGCAGCTCGCCACGCGGCGGGAGATCGCCCGCATCCAGCGCCAGGTGGGCAGCTCCTTCGAGATCACGCCGCAACTGTCGGAGCAGGTGGCCCGCCGCGCGGTGGAGAACCTGATCATGGACCGGGTGCAGCGGCAGGAGGCCGAACGCCTGGGTGTGGTGGCGCCAGACCAGGCGGTGCAGAACTATGTCTGGAGCATCCCGGCCTTCCAGGGCACGGATGGCCGTTTCAGCCGCCTACTGCTGGACCAGTTCCTGCGCAACAACGGCCTGTCCGAGCCGGAATTCCTGGCGCTGCTGCGCGCCGACCTGCAACGGCAGCAGCTGGTGGGCGCGGTGCGCGCCGGCGCCGCCGGGCCGGATGCGCTGACCAAGCCGCTGCTGATGTGGCAGGGTGAGCGCCGGGTGGCCGAGCTGGCCATGCTGCCGCTCTCCGCCGCGCCGGAGCCCGCGGCGCCTGAGGAGGCGCAACTCCGCCGCTTCCATGAGAACAACCCCGAGCGTTTCTCGGCGCCCGAGTACCGCCGCGTGACGGTGGCGGCCCTTTCCCCCGCCACGGTGGCGGAAGAGGTGCAGCCCAGCGAGCAGGACCTGCGCGCCTCCTTCGAGGCGCACCGTGCGCAGTTCGAGACGCCGGAGCGCCGCACGCTGGAACAGGCGGTGATGCAGAGCCGCGAGGCCGCCGAGAAGATCGCCGCCGAGTGGCGCGGTGGCGCCAGCTTCGCCGATGTCGAGCAGGCCGCGCAGGCCGGCGGCGGCCAGGCCCTGACGCTGGGCACGCTGGACCGTGCCTCGCTGCCGGTGCCGGAGCTGGCGGATGCCGCCTTCGCCCTGGATGCCAATGGCGTCAGCGAGCCGGTGCAGACCGCCTTCGGCTGGCACGTGCTGAAGGTGACGGCCATCGAGCCGGGACAGTCCCGGAGTTTCGAGGAGGTGCGCGAGCAGGTGGCGGCCGACCTCCGCCGCGAGAAGGCGGCGGACCTCGCTTACGAGCGCGCCAATGAGGTGGAGGATGCCCTCGCTGGCGGCGCGACACTGGAAGAAGTGGCCCAGCGCTTCGGCCTGCCCGTCGAGAAGGTGGTGATCGATTCGCGCGGCCAGACCCAGGAGGGCACCCCCGCCAACTTGCATCTGGACGGCAGCGGACGGGATGTCGCCCTGCGTGCCATCTTCGCCGCCGAGCCTGGGCAGGCGCCGCGCCTGGCCGAGGCCGGTCAGGTTGGCCTCTTCGCCTTCGATCTGCAGGAAGTGATCCCGGCCGCCCTGAAGCCTTTCGAGCAGGTGCAGGACGAGGTTCGCGCCGCCTGGACGCGGGACGCCCGCCGCCGCAGTCAGGAAGAACGGGCGGCGGCGCTGCTCGCCGCCGTCAAGGATGGCAAGAGCCTGCAGGACGCGGCGCGCGAAGCTGGCCTCGCCACCCGCCGCGCCGGCCCCTTCCCGCGCCAGCCGGACCAGCAGGGCGCGAACAGCCCGCCGCCGGAACTGCTGGCGCCCCTCTTCGCCACGGCGCCTAATGAGGCGACCATGGCCGAAACCGCCGATGGCTTCGCTGTCGGTCAGGTCGTGGACATTGTCCGCGTCGATCCCGATGCCGATCCTCTCGGCCTCGGCCGGGTCCGCTCGGATGTCGAGCAGTCCATGCTCGGCGACCTTGAGGCCCAGTACCTTGAGGCGCTGCGCCGCAACGCCAACGTTACGATCAACCCAACCATGATGGGACAGGTTTCCGCCCGATGAACGCCCACCGCAACCTCGACTTCGCCACCTTCGCCGCTGGCCTCGCTGCCGGCCAGGGGCAGGTGCTGTGGCGGGAGAGAGTGGCGGACCTGGACACCCCTGTCGGAACCTTCCTGAAGCTGGCGGAAGGCCGCCCGAACGCTTTCCTGTTCGAGAGCGTCGAGGGTGGCGCCGCGCGCGGCCGCTATTCCGCCATTGGCATGGCGCCCGACCTGATCTGGCGCTGCCGCGACGGCCGCGCCGAGATCAACCGGCACGCCCTTTCCGCCCCTCATGCCTTCGAGCCGGTGGACAAGCCGGTGATGGAAAGCCTGGCCGAGCAGATCGAGGCCAGCCGCCTGCCGGTGCCGGCCGGGCTGCCGCCGATCGGCGCCGGCCTCTTCGGCTACCTTGGCTATGACATGGTGCGGCACATGGAAGTGCTGCCGAGCCTGAAGCCCGATGTCATCGGCATCCCGGAAGCGGTGATGATCCGCCCGACGCTGGTGCTGGCCTTCGACCATGTGCGGGACACGCTGACGCTGATCACCCCGGTCTGGCCTGGCGTGGACCCGCAGGCCGCCTGGGACGCCGCCCAGGCGCGGCTGGACGAGGCCGAGGCCGCGCTGGACCGCCCCGTGCCGCGCCCGGCGCCGCCCGCACGCCTGCCGCCGCTGGCCGAGCCTTCCTCCAACTTCACCAAGGACGAGTTCCTCTCGGTGGTGGAGCGCGCCAAGGAATACATCCGGGCCGGCGACTGCTTCCAGATCGTGCCGAGCCAGCGCTTCTCGATCCCCTTCGCGCTGCCGCCCTTCGCGCTCTACCGGGCGCTGCGGCGGATCAACCCGGCGCCCTTCCTGGTCTATTTCGACTTCGGCGGTTACGCCGCCGTGGCCGCCAGCCCGGAGATCCTGGTGCGGCTGCGGGATGGCGAGGTCACGGTGCGCCCCCTCGCCGGTACGCGCCCGCGTGGCGCGACGCCGGAGCAGGACAAGGCGCTGGAAGTCGAGCTTCTGGCCGATGAGAAGGAGCGCGCCGAGCACCTGATGCTGCTCGACCTCGGCCGCAACGACGTGGGCCGGGTGTCGGAGATCGGCACCGTGAAGGTGACGCAAAGCTTCAACATCGAGCGCTACAGCCAGGTCATGCACATCGCCAGCGAGGTGCGCGGCCGCCTGCGGGATGGGCTGACGGCGCTGGACGCGCTGTCCGCCGGCTTCCCGGCCGGTACGCTCTCCGGCGCGCCGAAGGTGCGGGCCATGCAGATCATCGAGGAGTTGGAGCCTTCCCGGCGCGGCCTTTATGCCGGCGGCATCGGCTATTTCGGTGCCGATGGCAGCATGGATACCTGCATCGCGCTGCGGATGGCGCTGGTGAAGGACGGCGTCATGCATATCCAGGCCGGCTGCGGCGTGGTGGCGGATTCCGACCCGGTGGCCGAATACGAGGAAACGAAAGCCAAGGCGCGCGGGCTGGTGCGCGCGGCGGAGGAGGCGGTGCGCTTTGCCGCCGGCGGGCGATGAGCCTCGCCGCGACCGCCCTGCCCCTCAGCCCCAAGGAACCCCGGCCATGATCCTGCTGATCGACAACTACGACAGCTTCACCTTCAACCTGTACCACTTCCTCGGCGACCTCGGCGCGCAGATCGAAGTGCGGCGGAACGACTCCCTGACGGCGCAGGAAGCGCTGGACATGAAGCCGGAAGCCATCCTGCTTTCCCCCGGCCCCTGCACGCCAAACGAGGCCGGCGTCTGCCTGCCGCTGATCGAGGCGGCCGCCGCCACCCGCACGCCGTTGATGGGCGTCTGCCTTGGCCATCAGGCCATCGGGCAGGCCTTCGGCGGCGTGGTGGAGCGGGCGCCCACCCCGGTCCATGGCAAGGTCTGGGAGATGCGGCACCGGAATACCGACCTCTTCGCCGGGCTGCCCGATCCGTTCCGCGCCACTCGCTACCACTCGCTGGTGGTGCGGCGGGAAGGACTGCCGGAGGAACTGGAGGCCACCGCCTGGACCGATGACGGCTTGATCATGGGACTGGCGCATCGGGAGTTGCCGATCTGGGGCGTGCAGTTCCACCCGGAAAGCATCGCCAGCCAGCATGGCCATGACATCCTGCGCAACTTCCTGACCATGGCCGGCGCCACCCTGCCAGCACGCAACAAGGCGGCATGATGTCTCTGAAGCCTATCCTGGCGCGCTTAGCACTGGGCGAGACACTGAGCGAGGATGAGGCCGAGGAAGCCTTTGGCATCATCATGGAAGGCGAGGCCACACCGGCGCAGATCGCCGGCCTGCTGATGGCCATGCGCGTGCGCGGCGAGACGGTGGCGGAAATGACGGGCGCCGTGCGCGCCATGCGGGCCCGCATGACGGCCATCGAGGCGCCGCCCGGCGCCATCGATCTGGTCGGCACGGGTGGCGATGGCGTTGGCACACTGAATATCTCCACAGCCGCCTCCTTTGTCGTGGCAGGCTGCGGGGTGCCGGTAGCCAAGCACGGTAACCGGGCGCTCTCCTCCAAGTCCGGCGCCTCGGACGTGCTTTCGGCGCTGGACATCAACCTGGACATGCCGATCCCGGCCCTGGCGCAGGTGCTCAAGCGCGTCGGCATGGTCTTCCTGGCGGCGCCGCGGCACCACGCGGCACTGCGCCATGCCGCAGGCCCACGCGTGGAGCTGGCGACCCGCACCATCTTCAACCTGCTGGGGCCGCTGACCAGCCCGGCGCGGGTGAAGCGGCAGATGACCGGCGCCTATGCCGCCCGCTGGCTCCGGCCCATGGCGGAGACCCTGGCTCGCACAGGCACTGAACATGCCTGGCTGGTACATGGCCAGGGCCTGGATGAGCTGACCCTGGCTGGACCCAGTGACGTGGTGGAGGTGAAGGGCGGCAGCATCCGCGAATTCACCATCACCCCGGAGGATGCCGGCCTGCCCCGCGCGCCGACTGAAGCGCTGCTCGGCGGCACCCCGGCCGAGAATGCCGCGGCGCTGGTGGCGCTGCTGCGCGGCACGCATGGCGCCTATCGGGACTGCGTGCTGCTGAACGCCGCCGCCGCCCTTGTGGTGGCGGGCGCGGAGACCGATCTGCGTGCCGCGGCCAGCCGCGCGGCGCGCGCCATCGACGAAGGCGCGGCCATGGATGTGCTGGAGCGGCTGCGCGCCGCCACCAGCGCCGCGCCCGCCGCCTGATGGCCTTCCCTGAACTTGACGCCGCGCCCTTGCCCGCGCGGGAAAGAGCACCCCGATGAACGCCCCTGTCCTGTCCGATACCTTGCTCCGAATCCTGGCTGACAAGGAGACGGAGGTTCGCACCCGCTCCGCCGCCACGTCACTGGACGAGATGGAGCGCCTAGCCCGCGACGCCGGCAAGCCGCGCGACTTCACCGGCGCCTTGTGCGGCGCCGTGGCCGAGGGGCGTATCGGGCTGATTGCCGAAGTAAAGCGCGCCTCGCCTTCCGGCGGGCTGATCCGCGACCCCTTCGAGCCCGCGACCATTGCCCGTGAATACGAGGCCGCCGGGGCTTCCTGCCTCTCGGTGCTGACCGATGCGCCCTATTTCCAGGGCTCGCCGGAGCATCTGGCGGAGGCACGCAGCGCCTGCTCCCTGCCAGTATTGCGTAAGGACTTCATGATCGACCCCTGGCAGGTCTTCGAGTCCCGGGCCATGGGCGCGGACTGCATCCTGCTGATCCTCGCCGCCCTTTCCGATGCCCAGGCGAACGAGCTGGAAGACGTGGCGCGTAGCCTGGACATGTCCGTGCTCGCCGAAGTGCATGATGAGCGGGAGCTGGAGCGCGCGCTGGGCCTGAACACCCGGCTGATCGGCATCAATAACCGCAACTTGCGCTCCCTCCGCACCGACCTCGCGACGGCTGAGCGGCTGGTGCCCAGCGTCCCGGCCGACCGGATTCCGGTGGCGGAGAGCGGCTTGCGCAACCCCGAGGATGTGCGCCGCATGGCGCATGTCGGGGCCCGCTGCATCCTGGTGGGCGAGCACCTGCTGCGGCAGCCGGACCTGACCGCCGCCGCCCGCGCCATGGTCGAGGCCTGAATGTCTAACGAAAGCGGCCTCACCCATTTCGATGCTGAGGGCAAGGCCGTGATGGTCGATGTCTCGGCCAAGCCATCCACCACCCGCGTTGCCGTCGCGCGCGGGCGGGTGGTGATGGCGCCGGCGACGCTGGAGACCATCCGGCAGGGCGGCATCGGCAAGGGTGATGTTCTGGGCGTGGCGCGGCTGGCCGGCATCATGGGTGCCAAGCGCACCGCCGAGCTGATCCCGCTCTGTCACCCCCTGCCGCTTTCCTCTGTGAAGGTGGAGCTGGTGCCGGTGGCGCCGGATGCGGTGGAGATCGAAGCCACCGCCAAGACCACCGGCCAGACCGGGGTGGAGATGGAGGCGCTGACCGCCGTCAGCGTCGCAGCCCTGACAGTCTATGACATGTGCAAGGCCATCGACCGCGGCATGCGGGTGGAGGACGTGCGGCTCGTCCGCAAGGAAGGCGGCAAATCCGGGCTCTGGGAAGCGCCCTGATGCTCTCTGTCGAGGAGGCCCGCGCCCGCATCCTCGGCGCGCTGCAGCCCGTGGGGGCCGAGACGGTCGCCCTTTCCGAAGCCTGGAACCGCGTGCTGGCCGCGCCGGTGCATGCACGCCTGACACAGCCACCGGCCGATGTCTCCGCCATGGACGGCTATGCGGTGCGGGCGGCCGATGCCACCGAGGGCGCCACGCTACGGCTGGTTGGCGCCGCCCCGGCCGGGCACCCTTTCGCTGGCTCGGTGCAAGCGGGCGAGGCCGTGCGCATCTTCACCGGCGCGGTGGTGCCGGCCGGCGCCGATGCCATCCTGTTGCAGGAAGATGCCCAGGCCAATGGCAACAGCGTCACCGTCGGAGAAACCGTGCGGGCCGGGCGCTGGATCCGCCGTGCTGGGCTGGACTTCCGCGAGGGTGAGGAACTGCTCGCCGCCGGCCGCCGGCTGACGGCGCGCGATATCGGCCTCGCCGCAGCTGGCAATCATCCGTGGCTCAGCGTGCATCGCGCGCCGCGCATCGGCATCCTGGCCACAGGCGACGAAATTTCCCTGCCGGGGGACCCGATGGCGCCGGGCGGCATCGTTTCCTCCAATGCGCATGCTCTGGCGGCGCTGGTGCACAGCGCGGGTGGCGTGCCGCTGGTGCTGCCGGTGGCACGGGATGATGTTTCGGCCATCTCCTTGGCGGCTCGCAGCGCGCGGGGCTGCGACCTCCTCGTGACTGCCGGCGGCGCCAGTGTCGGCGAGCACGACCTGGTGCAGAAGGCGCTGGGGCCAGAGGGCTTTGCGCTGGACTTCTGGAAGATCGCCATGCGGCCGGGCAAGCCCTTGATCTGGGGCCGGCTGGGCGAGACGCCGCTTCTGGGCCTGCCGGGCAATCCCGTATCGAGCCTGGTCTGTGGCATTGTCTTTCTGTTGCCCGCCATCGCGGCGCTGGCGGGCAGGCCAGGGCTGGCCGCGCCATTGCGCCATGCCAGGTTGGGCACAACCCTGCCGGAGAACGACCGCCGCGCGGACTACCTGCGCGCGACGCTTTCCACCGATGAGGAGGGCCAGCAGATCGTCACGCCCTTCCCGGTGCAGGACAGTTCCATGCTGAAGACCATGGCCAGAGCGGAAGCCTTGCTGCTCCGTGCCCCGCATGCGCCGCCGCTGGAGGCCGGTGCAACCGTGGAGATCATTACATTGGCCGATCTTGGGCTTTAGGTCGCTGAATTCAGGTTGACCAGGGCGGGAGAACTTCCGTAGAACATTTGAGACAGTTTCCGGTTTGTTCGCAGGCCGGCTCCGTTTCAAGGGAAGGTCTCCACATGCTGACGCGCAAGCAGCACGAGCTGCTGATGTTCATCGACCGGCACCTGCGCGACACTGGATTCTCCCCTTCGTTCGAGGAGATGAAGGAAGCGCTGAAGCTGCGTTCCAAGTCCGGCATCCACCGCCTGATCACGGCCTTGGAGGAGCGCGGCTTCCTGAAGCGCCGCGCGCACCGGGCGCGGGCGCTGGAAGTGCTGCGCCTGCCTGATAGCGTGGCGCCGCGTTCCGCCGAGGCCAGCGCGCGCTCGGCACCAGCCAGTGCCCCTGCCCCCAGCTTCCCGGCCAATGTGATCCGCGGCAATTTCGCGCCCAATCTCTCTGGCGTGCAGAAGGCTGCGGCGGATGCCGCGGCGGTGCACCTGCCCCTTTACGGCCGCATCGCCGCTGGTTTGCCTATCGAGGCCTTGCGCGACCAGGGCAGCAGCGTCGAGGTTCCGGCGGCGCTGCTGGCCTCGGGCGAGCATTACGCCCTGGAAGTGGCTGGTGATTCCATGACGGGCATTGGCATACTGGATGGTGACACGGTCATCATCCGCCGTGGCGAGGTCGCCGATAACGGCGATGTTGTCGTGGCCCTGGTGGACGACAGCGAAGTCACGCTGAAGAAGCTGCGCCGCAACCGCAATTCCATTGCCCTCGAAGCTGCGAATCCCGCCTATGAGACGCGCATCTTCGGGCCGGATCGCGTCAAGGTGCAGGGCAAGCTGGTGGGGCTGCTTCGCCGCTACTGACCAGCCGCCTGCTCCCAGGGGGCGCGTGGCGGCGGCGGCACCCAGGGCCGGCGCCCGCGCCAGTCGCGGTCTGATATGATCCGTGGACCATTGGCTTCCAGCCAGATGGCATGAGAACCGCTTCGCCAGACGGTGAAGCGGTCCACCTCGGCGGCGCCACGGCAACGACCGCGAATTGGCTCCGGCGAGAGCAGGACAGCCGCTTCGCCGCAATGCGCTGATGCCTGGATAGGCGGTGCCGCTTCCTTCGCCCGGGTCTTTTCGGCGCGGAGCAGCAGTGCTGCCGCACTGTTGGGCCTTGGCTGGAAGCGGCAGGCGGCTGGGGTGCAATCGAGCGTACCATCCTCTGTCCGGCCCTGGAGCGGCACCGGCACCACTTCCTCCTCCGCCCAGTTTCGAAGCCAGCTTTCCCGCACAAGGGAGGACGCGCCGCTGCCGCGCTGCAGATAAACGCCATGCGCGGTGCGGAAGGCGATCAGCCGCGCATCGGCCGAGACCAGGATATCCGGCGGTGTCATCCAGGCCGCTGAAAGGCTGCCCACCAGCATCATCGGCAGGCCCAGCAGCCGCCATGGCCTCTGCCAGAGGCAGAGCCACAGCATGCCGAGGCTGATCAGGCCGAGGCCCCAGGGCGGGATCGGCGTGGCGGAAAGCGCGGCGCCTGGCCAGCCAGCGACTGTACGGGCAACCCAGAGAATGCCCTCGACACCCCAGCCCATCGGCGCAAGCGCCAAGCCCTCCAGGCCGAAGGGCATGAGCGCCAGGGCCAGCATGCCCGCTGGCATAACGAGCACCGAGGTCAACGGAATGGCGAGAGCGTTGGCAACGACGCCGTAGATCTGCAGGCGCCCGAAGTGGTGCAAGCCATAGGGCGTGGTCGCCAGCCCGGCCAGAATGGAAGTCAGTGTCAGCCCCAGCAGCATGAGCACTGGCTTGCGCCACCACTCCTTGTGGGCACGCCAGCGTGCCATGAACGGCCCTGTCCATTCACTGCCGGCAATCAGCACCATCACAGCGGCGAAGCTCATCTGGAAGGAGGGGCCGGTAACGGCGTCGGGCTGCATCAGCAGCACCGCCACGGCGGCCAGGGCAAGCGCGCGGAGCGACAAGGCCCGGCGCCCCAGCAGAATGCCCAGCGTCACCAGCGCCGCCATGGCGAAGCTTCGCAGCATGGGCACCTGAGAGCCGGTGAGCAGCACATAGCCCAGCCCAACAACAAGACTGCCCGGGGCCGCCACGGCCTTGCCGTCACAGCGCAGGGCCAGCCAGGGCACCAGCGCCAGCAGGAAGCGCACCGCACCAAAGCTCAGCCCCATGACGATCGCGATATGCAGGCCCGATACCGAGAGCAGGTGCGCCAGGCCCGAATCTCGCATCGCTGCCATATCGGCTTCTGGAATCGCACTCTGCGAGCCGGTCAGTAGCGCCATCGATACGGCGCCGGCGCCTCCCGCGATCTCCGCGCTGACCTGCGCCCCGATGACTCCGCGCAGCCGGACGAAGGGCGATGCCGGCAGCGGCTCCCCAAGCCGTTCGGCCGCGCCGATGGCGAAGCCGGAGCCACCAAGCCCCTGGAAATAGGCGCCACGCTGGAAATCCCAGGCCCCAGGAAAGGCAGGCGGCGCAGGCTCGCGCACCAGGGCACGCACCCGGAGATGATCGCCGGGCACCGGCGTCAGAGGGTCCTTCTTGCGCAGGCGGATGCGGAGATTGCGTGGCAGGTCGGGCCCATCCGTCGAGAGGCGCGGCCTGGCCAGCGTCACCCGCACCCCCTCGGGCAGTGGATCGACCGCCTCCACAACGCCTTCAACCACCACTGCCTTGCTGGGCAGGTCGATGATGGGTGGCAGCCGCTGCGTTTGCCAGCCTGCCACGCCGAAGCCGAGTGCCACCATGCCGGCCATGCCCAAGGCCCAGGCACTTAGCGGCCGCCGGGGCACCAGAACCACCGCGCCCAGTATCAGCGCAGCGGCCCACCAGAGGGCCGAGAGGCCGGGCTCGTGCTGCAGGCTGAAATAAAGCAGGATGCCGGCGCCCATGCCGATTGGCAGCCAGAGCGGCAGGCGCTCCCATTCCGATGCCAGGATGCCATACGCCATCGAGGCTAGCCGGTGCATAAAGTCGATGCCGGGGAGATGAGCCGCCGCACTGCCAAACCGCGTGAGTGGGACCAGCGGCAGGCGCCCTGCGTTCATCATCCACATAGTTTCTCAACCTCTGCGCGCACTCTACAGCAGAGGGGTAGCGTGGTAGAAGTGGTGGTTCGTAGGAAATCTCGCGAGCCATAGGGGCATGCCCTGCGGCTTGAAGGAATCTGGCCGCGCCATGACAGTCCGCACCCGCTTCGCCCCTTCCCCGACCGGGTATCTGCACATCGGAGGCGCGCGTACCGCGCTCTTCAACTTCCTCTTCGCCCGCCACCATGGCGGCCAGTACCTGCTGCGAATCGAGGACACCGATAAGGCGCGCAGCACCCAGGAAGCGGTGGACCAGATCATCAAGAGCCTGGACTGGCTCGGCCTCTCGCCCGACGAACCGCCGGTGATGCAGAGCGCGCGGGAGGCCCGCCATGCCGAAGTGGCGCGGGAGCTGCTGGAGCAGGGCAAAGCCTATTACTGCTTCTGCACGCCCGAGGAACTGGCCGAGATGCGTGAGACGGCCGCCAAGGAAGGCCGCCCGCCGCGCTACGACGGCCGCTGGCGCGACCGCGACCCGTCCGAGGCCCCGGCTGGCGTGAAGCCCGTGATCCGCATCAAGGCGCCGCGCGAAGGCGAGACGGTGATCCGCGACCTCGTCCAGGGAGAGGTACGGGTGAAGAACACAGAGCTGGATGACATGATCATCCTGCGTTCGGACGGCACGCCGACCTACCTGCATGCCGTGGTGGTGGATGACCATGACATGGCTATCACCCATGTCATCCGCGGCGACGATCACCTGACCAACACGTTCCGCCAGGTGATGATCTATGATGCCATGGGCTGGAGGCGCCCGTATTTCGCGCATATCCCGCTGATCCATGGCGCCGATGGCGCCAAGCTGTCCAAGCGCCACGGCGCGGTAGGCGCGCTGGAATTCCGCGACCAGGGCTTCCTGCCCGAAGCCGTTTGCAACTACCTGCTGCGCCTCGGCTGGGGTCATGGCGATGAGGAATTCGTGCCGCGTCAACGTGCGATCGAACTCTTCGACCTCAAGGATGTCGGCCGCGCCGCCTCCCGCATGGATTATGCCAAGCTGACGCATCTCAACGCGCAGTACCTGCGGCAGAAAGACGCGGATGCGGTGGCTGGCGACGTGCTGTCCATCCTGCGCGCGCGCGGCCCGCTGCCGGAGGGCGCCGCCGCCACGGTGCGGGCCCTGATGCCGGACGTGCAGCCGCGCGCCCGCACACTGATCGAGGCCGCCGACATGTGCGGCTTCGCGGTGGCCAGCATTCCGCTGACCTTCGAGCCCAAGGCCCAGGCCCAGCTGACGTCCGAGGCAAAGGAGCGGCTGCTCGACATCGCTTCCTTCCTGGAGGAGGCCCCCTGGGAGCGCGCCGACCTGGACAAGTGGCTGCGTGACTACGCCGAGGTGAAGGGCCTGAAGCTGGGCGCCGTGGCACAGCCGCTGCGGGCAGCACTGACCGGCAGCACCCAGTCTCCGCCGATCGACGCCGTGCTCTTCGCCCTGGGCAAGGGTGAGGCCCTGGCCCGTATGCGCGCCGCCGCCGCCTGACCGAAGGAGGAAACCTTCTCATGGACGAGATCCTGCTCTCCACCCTGCGCGCGCTGCAGCCCGAACTGGCTGCCATCCGCCAGGACATCCACGCCCATCCCGAGATCGGCATGGAGGAGGAGCGCACCTCCGCGCTCGTCGCCGCCAAGCTGCGGGAATACGGGCTGCAGGTCGAGGAAGGCGTCGGCAAGTACGGTGTAGTGGCCACGCTGAAGGGCCGCCTGCCTGGCCAGCGCGCCATCGGCCTGCGCGCCGATATGGACGCGCTGCTGATCAACGAGGCGACGGGCCTGCCCTATGCCTCCACCCACAGCGGCAAGATGCATGCATGCGGCCATGACGGCCACACCACCATGCTGCTGGGCGCGGCCAAGTACCTGGCGCAGAACCCGGATTTTGGCGGCACCGTCCACTTCATCTTCCAGCCGGCCGAGGAAGGCCGTGGCGGCGCCGTCGCCATGCTGAAGGACAAGCTCTTCGAGCGCTTCCCGGTCGATGCAGTTTATGGCTTGCACAATGAGCCGGGCATGCCGCTGGGCCTCTTCTCCACCCGCACCGGCCCGGCCATGGCGGCCAGCGACCGCTGGGAAGTGACCTTCCGCGGCACCGGCGGCCATGGCGGCGCGACGCCGCATCTCTCCACCGATGTCACCATCGTGCTGGCGCAGTTCGTGATGGCGCTGCAGACCGTCGTCAGCCGCAACGTGGCCGCCGTGGATTCTGCCGTGATCAGCGTCGGCGCCATCGAGGGCGGTTCCTTCGGCTCCACCAATGTCATGCCTGCCGTCATGCGGATCGGCGGCACGGCGCGTTCCTATACCCCGGCGGTGCGGGACCTGCTGGAGCGCCGGATCGCCGAGCTGGCGCATGGCATCGCAGCCAATTTCGGCTGCACGGCGGAACCGGAATATCACCGCGGCACCACCGCCCTGGTGAACCATCCGGAACAGACGGCCATCGCCGTGGCCGCCGCCGGCGCATTGATAGGCGACGGCAAGGTCGACTCCAATGCCCCGCCGACCACGGGCGGCGAGGACTTCGCCTTCATGCTGGAGGCACGCCCGGGGGCCTTCATGTTCATGGGCCAGGGCGCCGGTGGTGCGACCTCTGAGGGCCTGCATACGCCGACCTACAACTTCAACGACGACGCCATTCCCTATGGCATCGGCTATTGGGTCAGCCTGGTCCGGCAAGAGATGGGCGCGGCGGCCTGAGGGCCTTCACGCTCCGTTAAGTCCGGGTCCGCTAGTCTCCCTCCATCTCTGGAGGGAGGCCAGAATGGCCCTGGATGCACCGGACCGGCGGTTGATCGCCTATACGCTCGACAGGCCCCTGCCGCCGATCATGCCGGCGCCCGTGCGGCGGGATTGGATGGATGCCTCGCCGCAGGGCTTCGCCTACCGCTGCCTGCCCCTGACCATCGCCAACAGCCATGGCTGGGTGCTGCTGGGCGAAAGCACCTTCGATGCCGTCTGGAACGGCGGAGACCAGCCCGGCGACATCGAGATCACCGTCATCGGCGATGCTGTCTCGCCGCCTGTCAGCCACTTTGGCGCCGGCATCCTCACCTTCCACGTCAGTGCCTTGCTGCGCACACCGCCTGGGTTCAACCTCTGGGTCTCCGGCCCGCCCAATGCGCCAAAGGACGGCATCGCTCCCCTCTCCGGCGTGGTCGAGACCGATTGGGCACCGATGACCTTCACCATGAACTGGCGCTTCACCCGCCCGCATCACTCCGTGCGCTTCACGGCCGGTGAGCCGGTGTGCTTCTTCTTCCCCGTGCCGCGTGACCTCGTGATGGCCATGCAGCCAGAAACCCGCGCCCTGGCCGAAGACCCTGCCTTGCACGCCGCCCATCACGGCTGGCGGCAATCCCGCAACGGCTTCAATGCCGCGCTGAAGCAGGCGGGGAGCGAGGCCCAGGCCCAGGGCTGGCAGCGGCATTACCACAGAGGCCTGGCCCCCACTGGGGAAAGCGCGGTCCATGGACATGCCACAAAGGTCCAGGCCCGCCCTTTTCCCTCCTAGAGAGGCAGGGTCACCAAGGCCACCAGACCGCCTTCGGGCCGGTTCCGCAGCACCACGTCGCCGCCATGCGCACGCAGGATGTTGCGGGCAATCGGCAGGCCGAGGCCGGTGCCGCCTGTCTCCCGGTTCCGACTGACTTCCAGCCGGCGGAAGGGCTGGAACACGGCTTCCAGGGATTCATCGGGGATACCCTCGCCCTTATCCTCCACCCGCAGGGTCAGGATGCCGTGGGAGGGCGCCTCCATCACCACATGCGCGGTGCCCCCATAGTTCAATGCGTTGGCAACGAGGTTTGCCAATGCCCGCTTCAGGGCGATGGGGCGGCCGCGAATTTTCTGCCGGTCAGGCCCCCGGTAGGAAATCGCTTCCGGCGGCAGTTCCGGGCGGGCATCGGCGGCCTCGTCCAGCACGGTGCGGCACAGCGCCGCGAGGTCCAGCGCCACTGAAGGCTCGGTGGCTGAATCATCGCGGGCGAAGGCCAGGGTGGCGTTCACCATGGCCTCCATCTCATCCAGGTCCGCCAGCATCTTGCGGCGCTGCTCGTCATCCTCCAGGAACTCGGCGCGCAGCCGCAGGCGGGTGATGGGGGTGCGCAGGTCATGGCCGATGGCGGCCAGCATCTGGGTGCGGTCGCCGACGAAGCGCCGGATCCGTTCAGCCATGGTGTTGAAGGCTCGTGCGGCGGTGACAACCTCGCTGGGCCCGACTTCCGGCAGCGGCGGCGCATTGACATCGCGCCCCAGCCGGTCCGCGGCATGGGCCAGGGCGGAAACCGGCCGCACCAGTCGGCGGGTCGCCCAGAGGATCAGCGCCAGGGCGGCGCCGGTCATGAGCATGAAGGCAATCAGGAAGGTCTCGGAATGCCAGGGGCGCGGCGGCGGCAGCGTCAGCCACATGTTCAGCCAGGGGCCGTCCGGCAGGCGCATGGCCACCACCAGCATGCCCGGGCGCGGACCGCTCGCCACCAGGGCCTCGCGCGGGCGGAAGCGCGGTGGGCTGGAGGCGATGAGATCGAGCTGGAACAGCCGCACCAGGGCCAGCGGCGCGCGCGGCATGCCGGGCCGTACGGCGGGCATGTCGGAAAGGTCCGCGGCCAGGCCATCCGGTAGCTCGATATCGAAGAGCATGGATTCGCGCCGGTCCGGCGGCGCCAGCATCACGGTGCGCCAGATCCCGAAGGCACGCGCGCTGATCTCCCGCGAGACGCCAAGGCGCTGCAGGTCCACCCGGTCCAGGGCATGGATGGTCAGCCCCGCCGCCTGCACCAGCATCAGCGCCAGGGTCAGGAAGACGGCGGTGCGGCCTGCTAGGCTGCGCGGCAGCAGTTGCCGCATCATCGCAGGCTCACCCGGCGGTGCCTTCCACCCGCTCCGAGGTCTTGTCCACCGTCGCGGCCAGAACATACCCGCCACCACGCACCGTCTTGATCAGGCTGGGGTTGCGCCCGTCGTCCTCCAGCTTGCGCCGCAGGCGGGAAACGGCGACATCGATGGCTCGGTCGAAGGGTCCGGCCTGGCGGCCCCGCAGCAGGTCCATCAGCATGTCGCGCGTCAGCACCCGGTTCGGGCGCTCCACCAGCACCATCAGCAGCTCGTACTCGCCGCCGGTCAGCGGCACCTCCACGCCTTCCGGGTTCAGCAGGCGGCGCCGGGCGGGCTCCAGCGTCCAGCCGGCGAAGCGGATCGCCTTCGGCGGCGGCTCCTGGCTGCTGCCGCTCTCCCCATTGGCGCGGCGGAGCACGGCACGGATGCGCGCCAACAGCTCCCGCGGGTTGAAGGGCTTGGCGACGTAGTCGTCGGCGCCAAGCTCCAGCCCAACGATACGGTCGGTCTCCTCGCTCATCGCCGTCAGCATCACGATGGGCACATCGGACTGGCCCCGCAACCAGCGTGCGAAGTCCAGCCCGGATTCGCCCGGCAGCATCAGGTCCAGCACCACCAGGTGGTAGCGGCCGAGCGGCCAAAGGCGGCGGGCCTCCCGCGCATCGCGCGCGGCGGTCACGCGGCAGGACTGCCGTTCGAGGAATTTCGACAGCAGATCGCGGATTTCCCGGTCGTCATCGACAACAAGGATATGCGGAGGCGGTTCCATGACTTCGACCATAGCAATGATATGGCATCAACGCCGTCAGCCATTGTTACAGGCTTTTGCCGCCATGTGCCTCGTTTCCCTTCGTTGCAATTCGACAGCCGCCGCATGAGCGAAGCGACCCCGCCGCCCTGGTTCCGCCCTGGAATCGAAGCCCTTTGTGTTCTGGAGCCGGATTTCGCCCGCATCGAGCCGGCCGCCGGCCCCCTGCCCTGGCGCTGGCGCCCGCGCGGCTTCGCCGGGCTGGTGCGGACGGTGCTCGGGCAGCAGATCAGCAACCAAGCGGCCGGGGCGATCTGGCGCCGCTTCGCCGCCCTGCCAGGGGCGCTGGAGCCAGCCGGGACATTGGAGCTGACCGACGAGCAGTTTCGTGCCGCCGGCCTGTCCCGCCCCAAGGTGGCGCATCTGCGCGCCCTCGCCTCGGCTGTCCTGGATGGAAGGCTGCGGCTGGATGCGCTGGGCAACATGCCGGATGCGGAGGCGGTCGCGCATCTCGCCGCGCAACGGGGGCTCGGCCCCTGGACAGCACAGGTGCATTTACTCTTCGCCGAGGCGCGGCCGGATGTCTTTCCGCATGGGGACGTTGCCCTGGCCGCCTCGCTGGCACACCTGAAGGGCTGGCAGGAACGGCCGACACCGCGCGCCTTGACGCTGATGGCGGCAGCCTGGAGCCCCTGGCGCTCACTGGCGGCAAGGCTGCTCTGGCATCACTGGCGATATGCCACCGGGCGGCCCGCTGGCGAGTCCGACTAGGCTGTGCCACTTTGCCTGCCATCATGCCCAGCCTCCGCCTTTCGCGCCGCGTTGCCGCCACCGGCGCGCCCCCCATTCCCGCCGCCCGCGCCTGGGCCGCCCGTTACCAGGGCGGTGCTGGGCCGATGATCGACCTGACGCAGGCGGTCCCTGGCTACCCGCCGCACCCGGAGATGCTGGAACGGCTGGCCAGCGCCGCCGGCAGCCGCGCCTGCGCCGGCTACGGTGCCATCGATGGCGACCTGCCGCTGCGCGAGGCCCTGGCGGCGGATGTATCCGCCTTCTACGGGGCAGAGGTCGGCGCCGGAGAGGTGACCATCACCGCCGGCTGCAACCTGGCCTTCACCATGGCCATGACGGTTCTGGCCGGTACCGGCGATGCCGTTCTGCTGCCCACGCCCTGGTACTTCAACCATCGCATGGCGCTGGAACTGCTCGGCGTCGACGCCCTGCCCTTCGAGACCCGCGCCGAGGACGGCTTCGTGCCGGACCTGGAGCGGCTGGAAGCGGCGCTGACGCCGCAGGTCCGGGCGGTAGTGCTGGTCAGCCCCAACAATCCCACCGGCGCCATCTACCCACGCGAGGTCATTGCCAGCATTGCCGCCATCTGTCGCCGCAAGGGCGTCTGGCTGGTGCTGGATGAGACCTATCGCGACTTCCTGCCTGAAGACGCCTGCCCGCCGCATGACCTGTTCCAGGACCCGGATTGGCGGGATGGGGTGGTGCAGCTTTATTCCTTCGCGAAGTCCTATTGCATCCCGGGGCACCGCGTCGGCGCCATCGTGGGCGGCGGCGCATTCCGCGCCGAGTTGCTGAAGCTGGTGGATACCATGCAGATCTGCCCGCCCCGGGCGGCGCAGACAGCACTGGCCTGGGCCGTGCCGGCGCTGCGGGACTGGCGCCTGGCCAACCGTGGCATCATGCAGGGGCGTGCCGCGGCCTTCCGGAGTGCGATGCAACAGGCGCCGGAATGGCGTATCGACGCGCTGGGGACATACTTCGCCTACCTGCGGCTGCCGGCCCATGCGCCGGATGCCCTGCGCGCCGCCGAGATCCTGGGCAGCGAACATGGTTTGCTCACCTTGCCCGGCCCCTTCTTCGGGCCTGGGCAGGAGCGGCACCTGCGCCTGGCCTTCGCCAATGTCGAGGAAGCGGCGCTGGCGGCCGTGCCGGACCGCCTGCGCCTCAGCGCAAAGGTTCCGGCCTGACCGGAACCGCGTCACCACCGGCGCGGCGGCGGGGCGACGGATAACACTGGCGGCGACGCCGGGTGGTGATGGCGGCCTACGGCGGCGGTGGCTGAGCCTCCGCCTCGCCGGAGGTAGACATGGTCACTGCGCCGGCCAGTCCCAGGGTGGCCGCCAATTGGAACAATCAGCGGCGTCTCAGCACATCCACCTCTGCATGCCTGTGCGCCGGGAGCCAACGCGGCCCGGCCACCTCGTTCCATGGAAGAGGCGTAAGCTAAGCCGTCAGCCAGAGTGCGGCCCAGGCGACCAGCCAGCCTGCCAGAATACCGACGATGCCACCCAGCATGCCCTCCCGCAGCAGCGGGTGCAGGCGAAGGTTCAGCAGCGCCAGCCGGAGGCGGCGGAGCGGGGATGCCCGCGCCACCTGCCAGGAAGCGCGGGACGGCCAGTGCGGCCGCTGCCGCAGCGGGGGAGTAGCGAGGGAGAAGGCAGGTTCCTGCGGCATGGGAAGAACATGCACATAAAGAGAACTTCACCGTCAAGCCGCTTTTGAACCCTTTTTGTTCTCATCCTCCAGGGTGTTGCGGCGGCGCTACGAAGCGCCGCCGGAAGCCTCAGCCGATCTCGCCGAGCACCGCGTCCACGCCTTCCAGGAAGCGGTCCGCGTGCTCACGCTGGAAGACCAGCGGCGGGCGGATCTTCAGCACATTGGCATGCGGCCCCGCGGCGCTGATCAGGATGCGGCGTTCCCGCAGGCCATTCACCAGCTTGGCCGTGCTTTCGCCATCCGGCTCCCGCGTGGCACGGTCCCGCACCAGCTCCACCCCGATGAAGAGCCCGGCGCCCCGGACGTCGCCGATGACCTCATGTCGCTGGGCCAGGCCGCGCAGCCCCTCGCGCAGATAGGCGCCGACATCCCGGGCGTTCTCCAGGATGCCCTCGCCCTCGATCACCTCCAGCACAGCCTGCCCCACGGCGCAGGAGACCGGGTTGCCGCCGAAGGTGTTGAAGTAGCGGGTGCGCTCGCCAAAGCGGTCCAGGATCTCCGGCTTGGCGACCATGGCGGCGATGGGGTGGCCGTTGCCCATGGGCTTGCCCATGGTGACCATGTCCGGCACCAAGCCGTGGCGCATGAAGCCCCACATGGCCTCACCGGTGCGGCCGAAGCCCGGCTGCACCTCGTCCGCGATGAAGAGGCCACCCGCTTCGCGGATCGCCGCCACCGCCGGCTGCAGGAAGCCGGGCGGGTCGGAGAAGACACCGTCGCTGGAGAAGATGGTGTCCACCAGCAGCGCGGCGGGACGGATGCCATGCGCGACCATGTCGGCGATGGCTTCCCGCACGGCGCGGCCGAAGGCCTCGCCGACATCCTGGCCGCTGGCACGGTACAGATCGGGCGCCGGCACCGTGCGGACATGAGCACCCAGCGTGATGCCATCTCCCAGCGAGGGAGACATCTCCGAGATCGCGACGGTGACACCATGATAGGCCAGCCGCGTCACGATCATGCCGGTGCCGCCGGTGAAGCTGCGGGCGGCGCGATAGGCGAGGTCGTTCGCCTCGCTGCCGGTGCAGGTGAACATCACGTGGCTCAGCTCGGGCGGGAAGTAGCCCAGCAGCTTCTCGGCATAATCGAGGATGGTGTCGTTCAGGTAGCGGGTATGGGTGTTCAGCACCGCCGCCTGCCGCGACAGCGCCGCCACCACATGCGGGTGGCAATGCCCGACGCTGGCGACGTTGTTGTAGACATCGAGGTAAGCGTTGCCGTCCGGGTCGTAGAGCCAGACCCCCTCGCCCCGCACCACATGCACCGGGTTGGCGTAGAACAACCGGTAAGCGGGGCCCAGCAGCTTCTGCCGCCGTGCGATCAGTTCCTGCTCACGTGGGGCGACGCCATTGGTGGCCTTGGCATCGAAGGCATTGATCATGCTCACGGGGCAATGGTCCTTGCGCAGGCGGCGTGGAAGATGGCGCGGGCTTCGTCGCGCGGGATGGCGGCCAGGCGCTCCAGCCCGGCCCAGGAACGTGGCGCATTGCGGAGGATATAGGCCGCGTTCTCCGGCTGCAGCCGCGCGCGCCAGCCGCTGATGGCGACGCTGATGACGCCGCGCACCGCGATCAGGTCAAAGAGGATATCCAACTCCTCCGGCAGCAGCGGACAGACGGCATGGAAGGCGGCGGCCATCTCCGCCGGTCCTTCCAGCGGATGGCCCTCCGGCTGCACGTGATAGGCGCAGGCGGTGGCGAGGTCCTGCACCAGCGGCGCATGCACCATGTCGCCGAAGTCGATGACGCCGGCGATCTGCGCATCCTCCACCGCATCGGCCAGCACGTTATGCGGGTTGAAGTCGTTGTGGATCACCTGCTTCCGCAGGTTCCGCATCACCGGTAGCGCCTCCTGCTCGAAAACATCCAGCAGGCGCTCCGGAATGGCGCGGCGCGCAGGGTCTTCGATGGCGGCCAGCAGCTCCCGGGCGCGGGCAGCATGTTGGATGTCCCAGAGCAGCACATGGTGCTGCGCCGGGTGGCTGAAGCCTCGCAGCGCCAGGTCCAGCCGCGCCAGCAGCGCGCCGAGGTTGCGCCGCTGCGCCGGGCTGGAGGCCGTGAGGTGCAGCGGCCTTCCCGGTAGCCAGGAATAAACGCGCACCAGCCGCAGAGGCTGGCCTGGCACCTCGTAAGGCACAGTCAGGGGCAGACGGGCGCGGGGCACCGGAAGGCCGGGGTCCGACTGCGCCAGATGCAGCAGCGCCTGCCCTTGGAAGTCGGTGACGGCGGGGTCCTCGGCGGGATGGACCACCTTCAGCACGTATTCGGCGCCATCCGCCGCCCGCAGGTGGAAGTTGCGGTCGCGCTCGCCGGTCAGCGGCGTCGCCACCGCCTCCAGCCCGAAATGCAGGCGGGCCAGCGCCACCGCCTCATCGGCGGAGACTGGCGGGACGGGCGCGTCCAATACCGCGCCCAGGTGGTCAGCAGGCATCAGGTCCATCGGTTCCCGACTTGGATAGGGTGTCAGTGTCACGGCCAAGCCGATGCCGCGCAACCCGCCCGCGCCCCACTTCAGCCGCCAACCGGACCGCCACTCTCCCGCACAAAGGACATCAAGGTGCTGCGTGGCGGTACCGAGGGGTCGAACTGCGGCCAGCGCGTGCCGGGCCGCGCATAGTCCGAGCCCGGATTGGCTCCTGGCGCACGGGCCACGGTGAAAAGCGCCTGCCCGTCCGGGGTCATGGCGGCGCCGCCAATGCCGGCCGCGAAAGGCGCGCCATAGAGTGGCAGGGGCAGCCCGCGTCCAGGCCCATCCGTGTCGCAGCCATAGAGCGTGTCCGGGGCCTGCCCGATGCGCCCGGCATGGTCGGTGCCGATCCAGAGGCGCCCGCGCCCATCCACCGCCAAGGTGGTCGGCGCATCCGGCCAAGCGCTGCCGAGAGAGGCGAAGCGCGCCGGTGGCTGCCCGCCGACCAGCAGCAGGCTGGCTGCCGCGCTCTCCGCGGCATGGTCGCCACCGGCGGGGCTGATCTCCACCACATGGCCACCGCTGCTGCCGGCCAGCGGGTTCAGGGTATCCACCTGTTCCGGCCTTCGGGCCGCATTGCCGCGGCAGGCCAGGTAGAGGCGCCCGGAGCGCGGGTCGATCGCGAGGCCCGAGGGCACGTCGAAAGCCACGGCGGCTGCCTGGCTGGCGGCGGCGAGAGGGTTCAATGCAGTCTCGGCGCCACCAGGCAGCGCCACCCAGGAAAGGCCGCGCCCATTCAGCCGCGCCACGAAGAGGGTACCGGCATCCAGCGCATCCGGCGCATCAGCCGGCCCGGCCGAGATGAAGCGGAAGAGGTAACCGAAGGCGCGCCGGTCGGTCATGTAGACCACCGCGCGCCCATCCGCCGTCAGCGCCGCGGCGGCGTCACCGCGCGGAAAGCGCGCCAGCGCACTGCGCTTGGCCGGGATGGATTGCGGGTCCAGCGGGTCGAGTTCCGTCATCCAGCCGAAGCGTGTCCCCTCGGAGAAGCGCGGGTACAGGTCCCGCAGGCGGGTCAGCCAGGAAGCGGGGTCATCCTCGCCCAGAAGCAGCGTGCCCCAGGGGGTGGCGCAGCCGCCGGAGACACCTAGCAGGCCCTGTACGGTGTCCCCCACCGCCTCGGCGGCGGGGCCGGTGATGCGGCACAAGGTATCGGCCGTCAGGCGGCGGGACTGGTAGCCGCCATCGACCACGATCCAGCGCCCGCCCTGCTTCTCCAGGTTCAGCAGGGAGGCGCCCTGCATCATCGCCGCCACCGCCGGATGATCCCGCCCATCCGGGAAGGCCATGGCAGGGTCCACCGTGGGATGCGCCACGGCCAGGATGGCACGTGCCACGCCATCCGTGGCGGGCGGTGCCGGCAGCAGAGCGCAGATGCGGGCATCCCAGCCGAACTGGGCCGCGGCGGCCTGGGCGCTCGGGCGGCGCGGATTCCAGTCCGGCGCGTCAAAGGTCACGCGGTCGCCCCAGCGCAGCAGCACAGCGCGGCGATAACCGGCGGCCACCGTGTCATCCGGCTTCAGCGGCATGGCGCGCGGCGGAATGTCCAGCGTCGTCACCTGCGCCTGTGCCGCCAGCGGCAGCAGTGGCAGGGTGGCGGCACTAGCCAGGAGGTTGCGGCGGTGGAGCATCAGGCCGCCTCCTCGGCAATCGCGGGCGGCGCGAATACCGTAACTTCAGGCAAGGCGCCCTCAAAGCGTTTCACCTGCGCCAGGCAGGACTGCGCGGCGCAGCCCTGGCCAAGGCGGGAGGTGCCCACATCCTGCGTCAGCACATTGGGGTTGCCGTGGCGGTCCAGCCCGTCGCCCGCAGGATCCCACCATGCTCCGGTGGCCATGGCGACGACGCCGGCGCGGATGCCGTCATCCAGCCGCAGGCCGCCGAGACAGGCGCCACGGTCATTGAAGACGCGCACCACATCACCATCCGAAAGGCCGCGTCCGGCGGCATCGGCCGGGTGCATCAGAATGGGCTCACGGCCCCGGATCTTGTTGGCGGCGGCTACGCGCCCCTGGTCGAGTTGCCCGTGCAGGCGTGTGGCGGGCTGGTAGGAGAGCAGATGCAACGGGAAACGCGCGGCCGCGCTGGCACCGAGATACTCCGCCGGCGCCTGCCAGCGTGGGTGCCCGCCGATTTCGGCATAGCCAAAGCCGGCAATGGTTTCCGAGAAGAGTTCCACCTTGCCGGAGGGAGTGTTCAGCGGATGCGCCTCCGGGTTCCGTGCGAAGTCGGAGAAGAGGACGAATTCTTCCTCGGGCGGCGGGGTCTCGACATAGCCCTCGGCCCAGAAGCGGTCGAAATCCGGTGCATCGAAGCCGATGCGGGCGCAGGCGGCGCGCCAGCGGTCGTAAAGGTGGCGCAGCCAGGCATCCTCGTTGCGCTGCTCGGTGAAGCGGTCGCGGAAGCCCAGGGCCTCGGCGATATCCGCCAGCATGTCATGGTCGTTGCGCGCCTGGGCCTGCGGCGGAATGGCCTGGTGCATCGCCCGTACGAAGCGGTCGGAGGAGGAGGAACCGATGTCGTTCCGCTCCAGCGTAGTGGTCGCCGGCAGCACGATGTCGGCGTGGCGGGCGGGGGCGGTCCACCAGGGCTCCTGCACCACCACCGTATCGGCACGGCACCAGCCGCGCAGCAGGCGGTTGAGGTCCTGGTGATGGTGGAAGGGATTGCCGCCAGCCCACCAGATCATGCGGATGTCGGGCAGCGGGATATCGCGGCCGTTGTATTGCAGCACCTCCCCCGGCCGTTCCAGCAGCTCCGTGACGCGGGAGACGGGGATGGCGGTGCCAACCGGGTTACGGGGCGCGGGCATCGAAACGGAGGGCAGGTTCAGGCGCGGCGTGCCCATGCCGTTCATGCTGCCATAGCCGAAGACCACGCCCTGCCCCGGCTTGCCGATGCCGCCCAGCATGGAGGCCAGCGCCACCAGCATCCACCAGGGCTGCTCCCCGTGCTCGGCGCGCTGAAGCGACCAGGTGGCGGTCAGCATGGTCGGCAGGCCGGCGGCTTCCAGCGCCAGGCGGCGGATGGTGGCGGCGGGAACCTCGGTGATGGCCTCGGCCCATTCCGGTGTCTTGGGCGTGCCGTCGCTCTCGCCTAGGATATAGGGGCGTAGCTTCTCCCAGCCCGTGCAATGGGTGGACAGGAAGCCGCGGTCCTCCAGCCCCACCGCCAGGATGGCATGCGCCATGCCGAGGATCAGCGCCGTATCGGTATTGGGGCGGATCGGCACCCATTCGGCCTGCAGGAAATCCGGCGCATCGCCCCGGAAAGGCGAGATATTGACGAAGCGCACGCCCGCCGCCGCCACCTGCCGCAGCCAGGGCACGTATTCATGCGCGCCGGCACCGCCCGCCGTGATCAAGGCATTCTTCAAGGGCAGCCCGCCGAAGCACAGCATCAGCTTCGTGTGCTTCACGATACTGGGCCAGTCCGTCACCTTCCCCTGGATCACGTCATTGGTACCGAGGATATGCGGCATCAGCGTCATGCCGGCGCCGTAGGAGTAATTCGTGACCTGGGTGGTGAAGCCGCCTCCCAGCCCGAGGAAGCGTTGCAACTGGCTGCGCGCATGATGGAAGCGCCCGGCCGAGGACCAGCCGTAAGACCCGCCCAGGATGGCCGCATGGCCAAATTCGGCGCGCACCCGCCGCGTCTCCTCCGCCACCAGCCGCGTGACCTGATCCCAGGAGACCGGCACGAAGGCGTCTCCGCCGCGAAGCGAGCCCCGCCGCTCCCCGCGCAACCAGCCGGTGCGGACGTAAGGCCGGTCGATGCGCGTGCGGGCATGCACGGCATCCGGCACGGATTGGATCAGCGTGCTCGGTGAAGGATCACGGGCAAAAGGGCGCACGCCGGCGACGCGCCCATCCTCAACAATCGCGTCGAAGCTGCCCCAGTGCGCGGCGTGCGGTTTGATCTCGACCATGGGGCAACTCCTTCTCCGGGCGGCGGAAGCTAGGGCGCTTTCAGCCTGCCTGCCAGTTGCGGATGGCCTCGCTCGG
This sequence comes from Pseudoroseomonas ludipueritiae, assembly GCF_014490445.1. Classification (GTDB taxonomy): domain Bacteria; phylum Pseudomonadota; class Alphaproteobacteria; order Acetobacterales; family Acetobacteraceae; genus Pseudoroseomonas; species Pseudoroseomonas ludipueritiae. Next base: position 162,098 of record NZ_JACTUZ010000001.1, read on the forward strand.
CCAGAGCAGCATCAGGACATTCAGCGTCAGGTTGTCCCGGATCGCCAGCAGCGCCGCCAGTTCCAGCGCCAGCACCAGCAGCACCGAGGCCCAGACCGGCAGACGCGCCGCCAGCGCGAAGCCCAGCAGCATGGCCACCAGATCAGCCAACGAATTCACCACGCTGTCGCCGGTATAGCCCAGGGCGATGGTCGCATCGCGGTAGCGGCCGATCACGGCGGGGGTATTCTCCACCACCTCCCAGGCCGCCTCCACCAGCGCAGCCAGCACCGCGCGCAGCGGCAGCCCCTTCCCTGGAAGCAGCCAGCGCGCGGCGGCATAGAACAACAGCCCATGCACGATATGGGAGGGCGTGTACCAATCGCTGAGATGCTGGGAATTACCGGCGCTGTTCACCTCCCCATGCCACAGATCAACAGCGCCGCAGGTGCAGATGAGCACGCGCCCCATGGCCAGCTCGACGGCAGCCATCACCACCGCGATGCCAAGGATGGCGAGGCCAGCCCTGCTCCACTCCCGCCGCCTGGCTTGGTTCACCTGCATCGTCTGCCCCCCTTTATGCTGCCCCGCTATGTCCCGCAGCAGCTTCCGCCGCAACCAGGCGACAGTTCCTGGCGCGGCGGAATTGCCGTAAGGGCCTAGGCATGACCCAGCAGGTTCAGCACGGCGCTTCCCTTGACTGGCGCGCCCCCACGTTCCCCCTTGCGATCGCCGCGCTGGTCGCGCCCCTCGCCGCCGTGCTGCAGTCCAAGGCCATGTCCCCACTGGGACTGGTGGCCTTGCTGGCCTGCATCCTGCTGGCGCGGCTGCGCCAGGGCGCCTGGCCCTGGCCACGCGGCGCCGCCTTCTGGTCGGGCATGGCCCTGGCAGGCTGGGGTGCGCTCTCGGCTCTCTGGGCCATCGACCCAAGGCGCAGCTTCTCCGAAGGCCTGACGCTGATCGGCATGGTGCTGCTTGCCGGCGCGGCGGCCCACGCAGCGGCACAGGATGCGCCCGAACAGCGCTGGAAGCTGGGCGGCGCCTTGCTGATCGGCCTCGGCATCGGGCTGGCCGCCGCCTTGTTTGACCATCTCAGCGGCAATGCGCTGCGCGCCGGTGTGCGGGGGCTGCAGGAAGTCCCAGCCAGCCTCGCCTTCGGCCTGAAACCCGCAGCCTCCGTGATGGCTTTGCTGCTGCCGCTGCTGGCGGGCGCCCCGCTCGCCCCGCGCTGGCGCATCGCGGCTTTGCTGCTGGGTCTCGCGATCCTTCTGGCCATTCCGGGGGACACCGCCAAGCTGGCGGCGGTGGCGGGTATTCTGGTGGCTGGTGCCGTGGCGCTCGCCCCGCGCCGGATGCCGCGGGTGGTGGCGGTGGCGCTGGCGGCCGTGCTGCTGGCGACACCTGCGCTGCTGGCACCCGCCATTGGCTTGATCGGTGCGCGGGTGGAGCGGCTGCCGCCTTCCGGCATCCACCGCCTGTTGATCTGGGATTTCGCGCTGGGCAAGGCGGAGGAGAAGCCGCTCACCGGCTGGGGCATGGAATCCGCCCGCATCATTCCGGGCGGCGAAGCGCGGCCTGACCCGCTGCGCCTCGGCGTGGCAGACCCGAACCTGCTGGCCTGGTTCACTCAGCCGCAGCTCCGGCTGCTGCCGCTGCACCCGCATAACGGGCCACTGCAGATCCGGCTGGAGCTGGGATGGGTCGGTGCCGCGCTGGCCGCTCTGGCCTTGCTGATGCTGGGGCTGGCGGCGGCGCGCTGCGCGGTGCCCGCAGCCGCCGCCGGCGCCTTGGCTTCCGGCTTCGTCACCTTCTTCGCCAGCTTCGGTGTCTGGCAGAACTGGTGGCTTTGCGCAGCGGCGCTGGCACTCGCCATGGCCGCCGCGCTGCCGGCAAGGCGCTAAGGCTTACGCCGGCACCTTGCTGGCGAAATGGGCGGCGAAGCGGGCCACGATATCCGTCAGCTTTTCCACCAGCACCTGGCCGGTCTCGGCCGAGCAGAGCTTCGGGTCACCCTGGGCGACACCGTCGTGATAGGTGTCGTCGTACTCCATCGGCAGGCCGATCTCGGCGCCATTGAAGCTGGCGGTGCCCAGGCCAGTATAGGGCAGGCCCAGGATGCTGTCCTTCTTCAGCGACTTGCCTTCCGGGATCAGGTCCTCGCGGATCAGCTCGGGGAAGAGATGCATGCCGATGCTGGTCAGCGGGTCGGCGCCGTGGCCGGAGACCGCCTTGGCCTTCTCCGCGCCGATCAGGCCGGGCAGCAGGCCGTAGCTGATGCGCCAGAGGTAGAGGCTGGGCAGCACCACCTTCTTCTCCTGCCACAGCGTGCGCGCCACCTCGGCGATCGGGCCGACATTGCCGCCATGGCCGTTGATGACGACGATGCGCGTCAGGCCGTTGCGGTGCAGGCTGGCCACCATGTCGGTGATGACGCTGGCCAGCGTCGCCTGGCTGATGGCGATGCCGCCGATCATCGGGCCGAACCAATCGGCGCCGCCGAAGGGCAGCACCGGCGCGACAAAGGTCGGCGTGCCGGCCTCGGTGGCGCGGATGGCGGCGAGTTCCGCCACCTTCTCCGCCAGCAGGTAATCGCCCATGGGCGCGTGCGGCCCCTGGTCCTCGTGGCTACCCATCGGCAGCAGAATGATCGGATTCCTGGCGAAGGCTTCGCGCCCCTCCCCACCGGTCAGCGTGCCCATGTGAACCTTGGGCTTGGTCAGTGCAGCCACCAGTCTTCACTCCGTTCTTTTCGTTGAAGGCCAAGCGGATCAGGCGATCTCTTCCGCCCGGATGCAGGCGACGCGCGTTCCCGCATCGCCAAAGGGCCGCAGTTCCGGCACCACCTCGGCGCAGGCGTCGCGCGCATGGGCGCAGCGCGTGCGGAAGACGCAGCCGGAGGGCGGGTTCGAGGGGCTGGGCGGGTCGCCCTGCAGCAGGATGCGCTTGGCACGGCGCGCCGGGTCCAGCATCGGCGTGGCCGACAGCAGCGCGCGGGTATAGGGATGGACCGGGCGCGCGAAGACGCTACGTGCCGTGCCTTCCTCCATCACCCGGCCCAGGTACATCACGATCACCCGGTCGCAGAGATTGGCGACCACCGGCAGGTCGTGGCTGATGAAGAGCATGGCGAGGCCCAGGTCCCGCCGCAGTTCCCCCAGCAACTGGATGACCTGCGCCTGGATGGAGACATCCAGCGCCGAGACGGGCTCATCCGCCACCAGGAAGTCCGGCCCGGTGGAAAGCGCCCGCGCGATGCCGATGCGCTGCCGCTGGCCGCCGGAGAATTCATGCGGGAAGCGCTGCGCATGGGCCGGGTCGAGCCCGACCTTGTTCAGCAGTTCCGCCACCCGCCGCTCCCGTTTGCCCGAGGGCAGCAGGCCATGGATGGAGATGCCATCGGCGATCTGGTCGCCGACGCGGCGGCGCGGGTCCAGGCTGCCGTAAGGGTCTTGGAACACGATCTGCATCCGCCGCCGCAGCCGCCGCCATTCGGCGCGGGAGGCCTCATTCACCAGCTTGCCGTCGAAGCGGACGGCGCCCTCCGTTGCCGGCATCAGCCCCAGCATCATGCGGCCCAGCGTGCTCTTGCCGGAGCCGCTTTCGCCCACCACGCCCACGGCCTCCCCGAGCGCGACGGAAGCATCGATATGCTTCACCGCCTGCACCGGCCGACCCTTGCGGAACAACCCCTTGCCGGGGAAGGTCTTGGAAAGACCGACAGCTTCGATCAGCGGCGCGTTCATGCCACGGCCTCCGTGGGCGTCAGTTCATGCCAGCGGATGCAGCGCACCTGCCGCTCGGCGCGGATATCCTCCAGCGGCGGCGGCCCGGCTTCGCAGGCGGCGGTGGCGAAACGGCAGCGCGGCGCGAAGCGGCAGCCAACCGGGAAGTTGTGCGGCGGCGGCACGATGCCCGGGATGCCCAGCGGCGGCTCCTCGCCTTCCGGCACGGCGGCCAGCAGGGCGCGGGTATAGGGATGCAGCGGGTTGCCGAAGACTTCCTCGACCCTGCCCTGCTCCACCACCTGCCCGGCATACATCACCGCCACCCGGTCCGCGATCTCCGACACCACGCCCAGGCTGTGCGTGATGAAGATCATCGCCATGCCGGTCTCGCGCTTCAGGTCGTTCAGCAGGTCCAGGATCTGCGCCTGCACCGTGACATCCAGCGCCGTGGTCGGCTCGTCGCAGATCAGCAGCTTCGGGTTGTTGGCGATGCCCATGGCGATCATCACGCGCTGCCGCATGCCGCCGGACATCTCATGCGGATAAACCCGCAGCCGCTTGGCCGGGTCGGCGATGCCGACGCGCTTGAACAATTCCTCCGCCCTGGCCCAGGCCTCGGCCGAGGAGATCTTCTGATGCGCCTGGATCGCCTCCACCACCTGGGCGCCCACGGTATGCACCGGGTTCAGGCTGCTCATCGGGTCCTGGAACACCATGGCCATAGGCCCGCCGCGCAGGGCGCGCATCTCCGGCTCTCTCAGCCGCAGCAGGTCCTTGCCGCCCAGCCAGGCATGGCCTTCCACAGGCACCGCCACCGGCGGCAGCAGGCCCATCACGGCGGTGGCGGTGACCGACTTGCCGGAACCGCTCTCGCCCACGATGGCCAGAGTCTCCCCCGCGCGGACGGAGAGCGAGACATCCTGCACCGGGCGGATCGGCCCACGCGGCGTGGCGATCTCCACCGTCAGGTTCTGCACTTCCAGCACCGTATCGCTGCGCGGCGCGGGTGCCGGCACCAACCCGGGCAGCACGCGGTCCACCAGGCGGAAGCGGCGGCGGCCGGCGGGCGTGCGCGGGTCCACCGCGTCGCGCAACCCGTCGCAGAGCAGGTTCATGGCCAGGATGGTCAGCGTCAGCGCCGCACAGGGCCAGAGCAGCAGCATCGGCGCCTGTTCCATCGTGGCGCGCGCCCCGCGGATCATCAGGCCCCAGGAAGGCGCCGGGGGCACCACGCCCAGGCCCAGGAACGACAACCCGCTCTCCAGCACCACCGCCGAGGCGACGGCCAGCGAAAGCTGCACCAGCACCGGCCCGGCGACATTCGGCAGCACCGTACGGAACAGGATGCGCCCCGTCGGCGCACCCAGGGCGCGCACGGCCTCGACATAGTCCAGGCTGCGGGCGGAGAGCACTTCCGCATAGGTCACACGCGCGAAGCCCGGCAGGTAGAGCACCGAGAGCACCAGGATCAGCGTGCCCGCGCCCGGCCCCATCAGGGTCACCACCAGCAGCGCCAGCAGCACGGGCGGGAAGCAGAGGATGATGTCCATGCTCCGCACGGTCAGGATCTCACCCAACCCACGGAACCAGCCGCCGATCAGCCCGAAGGTGGTGCCAATGATGCCCGCGATGAGCGCCGAGGCGAAGGCGACGCCGAGGCTGGTGCGCGCGCCCCAGATCAGGCGAGACAGCACGTCGCGGCCGAACTCGTCCCGCCCCAGTGGCGATCCGGCCATGGGTCCGGCAAGGCGGTTCGCGATATCCTGCCGCACCGGGTCCGCCAGCCCCAGGATGGGAGCCGCAATGGCCAGGAGAACGATGAGCGCGACGATCGCGCCCGGAATCCAGAGCTTCTTCATGCCGTGCGGATCCGCGGATCGAGGGCGGCGTAGAGCAGGTCCATCACCAGGTTGATCAGCAGGAACAGGCCCGAGATGGTCAGCACGATGCCTACGACCATCGGGTAGTCCCGCGCCTCCACCGCGCGCAGCAGCGGCGTGGAAAGGCCCGGCCAGTTGAAGACGTATTCCACCAGCACCGTGCCGCCGAGCAGCGTGCCCATGTGCAGGCCCAGCACCGTCAGCACCGGTGTCAGCGCGTTGCGCACCACGTGTTTCACCAGCACGCGCGTGGGCGAGATGCCCTTGGCGCGCGCGGTGCGCACATAGTCGCGGCTCAACGCATCCAGCACCGAGGCGCGGGTCATGCGGAAGACCACTGCTGCCAAGCCCTTGGCGATGGCGAGGGATGGCAATGCCAGAAGTGTCAGGTGCTGCCAGGGGTCCTGCGCCAGCGGCACATAGCCGCCCGCCGGCATGATTCGCAGGATCTGCGCCAGCAGCAGCACCAACACGGTGCCCACCACGAAAACCGGCACCGCCAGCAGCAGCGCCGCCGTTCCCGAGGCGATGCGATCGAAAAGCCCACCCCGGTGCAGCGCCGCATAGGTGCCGGCCGGGAGGGCGACCACCACCGCGATCAGCGTGCCGGCCAGGATCAGTTCCAGCGTGCGCGGCAGGCGCAGCGCGATCTCGTCCAGCACGGGATATTCATCGACCAGCGAAACGCCGAGGTCGCCGCGCGTCAGCCCCAGCAGGAACTGGCCGTACTGGTCCAGCAGCGGCTGGTCGAGCCCCAGCCGCTCCCGCAGCTCCGCCACCGCCGCCGGGTCGGGCGAGACGCCGCCGGTGGAGAGCAGGATCTCCGCGGGGTCGCCCGGCACCATGTGCAGGGTCATGAAAACGATGCTGGCCACGATCCAGGCCAGCGCGATGGAAATGCCGATACGGCGCAGGAGCCAGCGCATCAGCCGAGATGGGTTTCTTCAAGCAGGGCGCCGGACAGGGTGCTAAGGGCGCCTGGCAGAGTGGAGAAGCCCTTGACCTTCTTGTCCATGCCGAAGCCCTGGCTGCGCCAGGCAAGCGTGACCAATGGCACCTCCTCCAACGCCGCGCGCTGAAATTCCTTGTAAGCCTCGACGCGCCTGGCCTGATCGAATTCCCCGCGTCCCTTCGCCAGGGCAGCGACAGTGCGCGGCGCCTGGAGGGCGAAGGAACGGCCATGCGAAGGGGAAAGCGTAGTGTCGAAGACCGGCGTCAGCCCATCAGGATCGTTGCTCTCGGCCGAGACGCCATGAATGGCGATCTCATACTGGCCGCGCTGCCCCTGGCTGACGCGGGTGGACCAGTCCGGCAGGCGCAGTTCGCACTGGATGCCGATGGCCGCCAGATGCTGCTGCACCACCTCGGCCGTGTCCTTGTGCATGCCATATTGCGCGGTGGAGAGCAGCGTGGTCCGGAAGCCGTTGGCGAAGCCCGCCTCGCTCAGCAGCGTCCTGGAACGTTCCGGGTCATAGGCCCAGCCTCTCGCCAGCTCTGCATCGTACCAGGGCGTGCCTTCCACCATCGGTACGCCTTCCAGCACCGCGCCACGGCCAAAGAAGGCGGCCTTCACGATCTCCTCACGCCGGATGGCATGGGCCACCGCGCGGCGCACACGCGGGTCCGAGAAAGGCCCCTTGGAGCCATTGAACAGGATGTCCATGAAGGGGCCAGTGGTGGCGTCCAGCCTCAGGCGCGCATCGGCCTCGATGGCGGACATGGCCTGCCAGGGCACATACTCAATCAGGTCCACGTCGCCGGATTGCAGCGCCGCCGCCCGCAGGTTCTCGTCGGCATAGACGACCATGTTGACCGTCCTGATCTTCGGCAGGCCTTGCCAGTGGTTCGGCACCGCCTCCAGCGTAATGGAGCTGCCGCGTTCCTGCGACGCGATGCGGAAGGGGCCGGCGCCCACCGGCTCGCGTGCCTCGGATTTGTGCCAGATGAGCCCCATGTTGTAGCCGGCGAACCATTCCGGGAAGGCCGCCACAGGCTGCTTGGTATGGAAGCGGATGGTCCGCGCGTCCGGGGTCTCGATCCGCTCCACCCCCTGGAACTGGGCGCGCATATAGGCGGTCGATTTCTCCCCGGCGATCTGCTCGACATTCCAGCGGATGTCGGTGGAGGTCACCGGCTCCCCATTCTGGAACCTGGCATTGGGCCGTAGCTTGAAAACCCAGGCGCCGTCCTCCTGGTCGCGGGACCAGGATTCCGCCAGTTCCCCCCGCAGCTCGCCCTTGGCGTTGTAGGACACCAGGCGGCGGTGCAGCAGCATCTTCACCGTGCCCGCGGCGCCGCCTGTGCTGACCCAGGGTTGCAGGTTGGGTGGATAGGCCGAAAGCCCGAAGCGCAGGATGCCGCCCGCCGGCTGCGCCCGTGCCGGCCCGCGGAGAAAAGGCAGGGAGGCACCGGCGGCAAGGAAAGCGCGGCGTGTCGGGGTCATGGCGGGTCTCCCGGAACAGAGGCAGCGGCTGGCGCCACTTCTTCAGGTCAGGCGAACACGGGTGGCCCCGGCATGGGCCGCCCGGACAGCGGCTTCATCACAACCAGCGGGCTGCAGGCGCATGGCAGCACCCCGGCGGAACTGGCGCCACTTCTTTTTGGTGGGCGAAAAGCTCCGAGGGCCATTTCACACGGCGAAGCGCACAAAAAGTCGGCAGAGCGCTGTGGATTGGCTAGCGCAAAAGGCAGCTAAGCCAGTTTCATCTGGTGAGAAGTACGAATCGTTTCGCGTGGTGATACCGGCTGCCTTGCCAACTGTCTTGGGACCGGGACTCGGGCTAAGGGAGGCGCGGCTCTTCACCCTGGCAGGAGTTTCCGATGGCCAAGCTTGCGCACAGCATGATCCGCGTCCTCGACGAAGCGCGGTCGCTCGACTTCTATCGCCGCGCCTTTGGGCTGGAAGTCGCCGAGCGCGCAGCCTTCGAAAGCTTCACGCTGATCTACCTGCGCACGCCGGAAGGTGATTTCGAACTGGAACTGACCATGAATGCGGGCCGGACCGAGCCCTATGCGCTGGGAGATGGCTATGGCCATCTGGCTGTGGTCGTGCCGGACCTGCAGGCGGAACACGCCCGCATGCAGGCCGAGGGGCTGGAGCCAGGCCCGATGCGGGAGATGCCGCATGAGGGCCGGCCCTTCGCCCGCTTCTTCTTTATCGCGGACCCCGATGGCTATCGCATCGAGGTCCTGGAGCGTTTCGGCCGCTTCCGCTGAAGCGGCCGCGCCGGCTCAGGCCGCCGGCAGCTTGGCGCGGGCGTCGTGGCGCGCGACGCGGGAGAGCAGGTACTCCACCTCCGCCTTCGCCGTGGCGCTCATCGCGGCGCCTGGCTTGCGCTGGGCGTCGGAGGCGATGATGCCGCGGCGCGCCATGATGTACTTGCGGATCGCCAGCCCCACCACCGGCTGCTGCTCGTAGCGCAGCAGCGGCAGGTGGGCGTCGAACAGGTCATGCGCCGCGTCGCGCTGGCCGGAGGAAGACAGCTTCACCAGGTCCACCAGCATGTCCGGGAAGGCATAGCCGGTCATGGCGCCGTCGGCGCCGCGCTCCACCTCGAAGTCCAGGAAGGCGCCGCCATTGCCGCACAGGATGGAGACGTGGCGCATCCCGTCCTTCTCGAAGTTCCGCAGGGCGGAGATCTTCTCGAGGCCGGGCCAGTCCTCGTGCTTCACCATGACGCAGGAGGGGTTGTCCGTGATGATCCGGCGCAGCACGCCCGGCGTCATCACCACCGTGAAGTTCAGCGGGAAGTCCTGCACGACGACGGGAATATCCTCGCCGATCGCTTCCACCGCCTGGCGGTAGTAGGTGACGATCTGGTCGTCGGTGCGCAGCGTGTTCGGCGGCGCGATCATCACGCCCGCGGCGCCCGCATCCATCGAGGCGCGCGCCAGCGCCCGCATGGCCGCGAAGCCCGGCGCCGAGACGCCCACCACCACCGGAATCGAGGAAGCCCGCTTCACGAAGCGCTTCGCCAGGTCCAGGGCTTCGCCGCCCTCCAGCTTGGGGGCCTCGCCCATCACGCCCAGCACCGTCATGCCGGTGCTGCCGCATTCCACATAGAAGTCGGTCATGCGGTCCACCGAGGCCTCGTCGATGCGGCCATCGGGGTGGAAAGGCGTGGGGGCGATGGGGAAGACGCCCTTGGCGGTATTGTCGAGCAGCATAGGAACTCTCCTGAGACGCGCCGCAGCCTAGTCAGGTGGCGGCGAAGGGCAAGCCCACGCCGGCAAGGGAAGCGCCGATCGCCGCTTCCACCCGCAGCGCGGCGTCCAGCGCGGCGCGACCGGCATGGCCATCCACCACGGCAGGCGTGCCATTGACGCAGGCGGCGACGAAGGCGGCCTGCTCGGCCTCCAGGTTGTCGCGGTCTTGCCAGGAGAGGGTCTCGATGCCATGGCCGGGCAGTTGTTCCAGCGCCACGCCCTGGCCCTTGCGCACCAGCTTCAGCTCGCGCGCCAGGAAGTCGATACTGGCATAGCCCTCGGTGCCGAAGACCCGCAGGCGCCGCTCCATCTTCAGGCTGGCGCGGCTGGCGGTGACCGTCGCCTGGGCGCCGCCCGCGAAGCGCAGCCGGGCATTGGCGATGTCCACCCGGCCCGAGCAGACGGCCGTGCCCACCGCCTGCACATCCTCCACCGCGCCACCGGCCAGGGAGATCACCAGGTCCAGGTCATGGATCATCAGGTCCAGCACGACCGAGACATCCAGCCCGCGCGGCCGGAAGGGGGCGATCCGCACCGCTTCCATATAAAGCGGCCGCCCGACGCCAGCCGAGGAGAGCAGCGTGGCGAAGCCGGCGCCGAAGCGCTCCACATGCCCGACTTGCAGAACACGCTTCGCGGAGGCCGCCAGGGCTACCAGCGCATCCGCCTGATCCAGCGTGGCGGCGATGGGCTTTTCCACGAAGACATGCTTGCCGGCCTTCAGCACCGCCGCGGCCAGTTCGAAATGGAAGGCGGTGGGGGCGGCGACGATCAGGGCCTCGGCGGCGCCAATCAGCTCCTCCGTCTGCCAGACCCGCGTGCCGGCCTCCCCCGCCACCAGGGCGGCGCGCTCCGGGCTGGCATCGGCCAGGCCGAGGAACTCGACCTTCCCCTCTCCCGCCGCCTTGGCCGCCTTCAGCGCGTGGAAGCGGCCGAAATGCCCCGCTCCCAGGATCCCCAGCTTCAGCATCGCACCCTCCGCGCCATTCAACCGATGGCTGCGGCCTGTAGCAGAGTGTGGCGCCGCGCGCATGGTGGCTTGCGTCGGGCGGCCTGGGACAGCATGTTCCGCACCCTCTAAACTGGGGGGCCTTTCCGGCCATGCTGTACTTCGCGCGGTGGAAGGTCGCCGCCATCCTGGGCGTCATCCTCCTGGGCGTGCTTCTCACGCTGCCCAACCTGTTTCCGCGTGCATCGATCCCGTCCTGGCTGCCGGCGCGGCAGATCTCGCTGGGCCTCGACCTGCGCGGCGGCTCCTACCTCCTGCTGGAGGTCGATACGGCGGCCGTGGTGAAGGAGCGCCTCGAAAGCCTGGCCGATGCCACCCGCACGCGGCTGCGGCAGGCCAATGTCGGCTATGTCAACCTCACCACCCAGCCGGATGAGCGCCGCCTCTCCTTCCGCCTGCGCGACCCTGGCCAGTCCGAGGCCGCGCTGGCGGCACTGCGGGAGCTGGCCAATCCGGTGCCCATCGGCGGCGGCGCGACGGCACCGGACATCGACATCGCCGCGACGCCGGAAGGCGTGGTCAGCGCCACCATCAGCGAGGCCGCCCTGCGCGCCCGCGCCTCTGGCGCCGTGGAACAGTCGGTCGAGATCGTCCGCCGCCGTATCGACGAGAGCGGCACCTCGGAGGCGTTGATCGCCCGCCAGGGCAGCAGCCGCATCCTGGTGCAGCTTCCGGGCGTCGAGGACCCGAACCGCATCAAGGAACTGCTGGGCCGCACCGCCCGCATGACCTTCCGCCTGCTGGACGAGAACGCCAACCCGAGCGCCGCCACCCCGCCCCCGGGTGTCGAGTTCCTGGAGGGTGAGCAGCCCGGCCAGCGCTACGCGGTGCGCCGGCGCATCGAGGTGGATGGCGCCAATCTCTCCGACGCCCGTACCGGCCAGAACCCGCAGACCGGCGAATGGGTGGTGAACTTCACCTTCGACAGCCTCGGTACCCGCCGCTTCGCCGAGATCACCCGCCAGAATGTCGGCCGGCCCTTCGCCGTGGTGCTGGACAACAAGGTCATCACCGCGCCGGTGATCCGCGAGCCTATCACGGGCGGCAGCGGCCAGATCAGCGGCAGCTTCAACGCGGCCTCGGCCAATGACCTGGCCGTGCTGCTGCGCGCCGGCGCCCTGCCCGCCCCGCTGACGGTGGTGGAAGAGCGTACCGTCGGCCCCGAGCTGGGCGCCGACGCCATCCGCGCCGGCCTGCTGAGCCTCGCCGCCGGCGCCGCCTTCGTCTTCCTCTACATGGGCCTGGCCTATGGCCTGCTCGGCTGGTTCGCCAATGTGGCGCTGCTGGTCAACCTGCTGCTGATGGCGGCCGGGCTCTCGGTGCTGGAAGCGACGCTGACGCTACCGGGCATCGCGGGCGTGGTGCTGACCCTGGGCACGGCACTGGACGCCAATATCCTGATCAACGAGCGCATCCGTGAGGAAACGCGGCTGGGCAAGCCGCCGGCCAGCGCGCTGGAGGCCGGCTTCACCAAGGCCTCCGGCACCATCATGGACAGCAACCTGACCAACCTGATCGCCATGGCCTGCCTCTATGGCTTCGGCTCCGGCCCGGTGCGCGGCTTCGCCATCACGGTCGCCATCGGCACGGTGGTGCAGATGTGGACGGCCACGACGCTGGTGCGCCTGTTCGTTTCCTGGTGGTACCGCGCGCGTCGCCCGCGCACGCTGCCGGTGTAAGGGGTTTCGCTCATGTTCCTCGCACGCCCCCTGTTCCGGCTGGTGCCGGACGACACCAAGATCCCCTTCATGAAGGGGCGCAAGATCGGCATCGCCTTCTCGGTCTTCCTGTCCATCGCCTCGGTGATCCTGGCCTTCTACCCCGGGCTGGAGAAGGGCATCGACTTCCGCGGCGGTATCGTCATGGAAGTCCGCGCCCCGGGGCCGGCGAACCTGGGTGCCCTGCGCGACGCGACTGACGGCCTGGGCCTGGGCGATGTCGGCCTGCAACAGTTCGGCTCGGAAAGCGACGTGCTGCTGCGCCTGCCCGTGCAGGGCGACGAGGCGGCCACCCAGAACGCCGTCAACAGCGTCCGCGCCGCGCTGGAAACCGCCGCCCCCGGCACCCGCATCCTGCGGACCGAGGCGGTAGGCAACCGCGTCAGCGGTGAGCTTTTCACCGGCAGCCTGATCGCGCTCGGTATCTCGATGCTGGCGATGATGGTCTATATCTGGGTGCGCTTCGAATGGCAGTTCGCAGTGGGCGCGATTGTCACGCTGCTGCTGGAAACCACCAAGGTCATCGGCTTCCTGGCTGTCACGCGCCTGGAGTTCAACCTGACGACAGTGGCGGCGGTGCTGACCATCATCGGCTTCTCGGTCAACGACAAGGTCGTGGTCTATGACCGGATGCGGGAGAACCTGCGCAAGTACAAGACCATGCCGCTGCGGAACCTGATCGACAAGTCGATCAACGAGACGCTGAACCGCACCCTCGGCACTTCCATGACGCTGCTGCTCTCGGCCGTGCCTTTGGCTCTGTTCGGTGGCGATGCTTTGTCGGGCTTCGCCATCACCATGGTCTTCGGCATCGTCACCTCGGCCTCTTCCTCGATCTTCATCGCTGCGCCGATCCTGCTCTTCCTGGGAGAGAACCGGCTGCGCCGTGGCACGGAAGCCGCCACGGCCTCCGCCGCGGCATCCCGCTGAGCGACTCGCCCCGGCCGGTAATGGCCGGGGCCGTTCAGCTCCCGTGCCGCGATATGAGACAGATCAGAATAACGCCCAAGAATCTCCAGTATACTAAAAGCTAATTACGGCCATCTTTACGTGCGGTGTTTATCTAACAGGAAAATGCTCGCAAACTGAGACAAAGCTTGGCGTTGCTGCGGGGCCTGGACTACATAAAGGCGGCTCCCTGGAGATGTGCCATGTCCCTGCGCTTTCGTTCGGCAAGGTCGGACGAAGCCCAAATGCTGCTGCTGGCGCGCGATCCACATGTGATCTCCGCGACCCGGCAGGCTGCCAAAGGCCTGAAGCGCCGCCCGCCTCTGCTGGTGCATGAGGAGCGCGATGTGCTGGCGCATCTCTTCTCATCCGGTGAGCCACCACGCCAGATCGTCTGCCAGGCTTCCGCGGCAGGCTCCAGTTGGCCGGCCCTGGTGGCCACGGCCTCCGACCCCTTCGGCCTGACCAAAATGGTGGTGATCGGCGATTCCGCGCAGCCGGGGGGTGATGAGGGCCAGATGCCGCCGGGCGTCACATGGTCGGCCGCCGAGCCAGTATCGCTGGCCCGCGCCCTGCAGCAGGCGGCACGGTTCAAGGCGCAGGTGCCCACCGACAACCCGCAGGATCTTGCTGTCGGCCTGAAGCGGGGTGAGATCGCCGTCCGCTACCAGCCGGTGGTCCGCGTCGCTGACCGGCGCGTGGTGCTGCTGGAAGGCCTCGCCCGGTGGCAGCGGCGCGACGATACCCCGTTGAGCCCCGATGCCTTCGTGCCGCTGGCGGAGCGGAGCGGGTTGGGCCGGGCGCTCTCCATCGCCGTGGCGCAGCGCGCCTTCATGGAACTGGCCGCCGCCCCCGCCCGCGTCGGCGCCGCCCTGGCGCTGAACCTGCCACTGGCCGTGCTGGTGGAGCGGGATGTGCTGGCCTGGCTGAAAGAACTGCTGGCGGCGACGCGCTTCCCACCTTCCGCCCTGGTGCTGGAACTAACGGAAACCTCCCCGGTGCTGGATCGGCCGGCATTGCGGCGGGCGCTGGAGCGGCTCCGCAGCGCGGGCTTCCCCGTGCTGGTGGACGACATGGAGATCAACGACAACCGCGGCTGGCTGCTGTCCCTGCCCTTCTCCGGCATCAAGCTGGACCGGATGCTGGTCTCCGCCCTGCCGACGCGGCGCCGTGCCCGGGCGGAGGTGCAGAGGCTGGTACGGCTGGCCCATGCCGGCGGCATGACCGTGACGGCCGAAGGCGTCTCCAATCCCCGGCTCTGGCAGGCGGTGGCGGCGGCCGGCGTGGACCATGCGCAGGGCTATGCCATCGCCCGCCCGCTGCCCGCGCTGGCGCTGCCTGCCTGGCACTCCGCCTGGCAGGCGCACCTCCGGCGGCGCTAAGGCCTCAGTTGCCGTAAACCTCGCGATAGAGCGCGATGATCTCGGCCGCGGTCGGCACGCGCGGATTGTTCCCAGGGCTGCCGGAGGCGAGAGCCTGCTCCGCCATCAGCTCCAGCAGTGAGTCGAAGCGGTCCTGCGGAATGCCATAGGCCCGGGGCGTCGGCACGCCCAGTTCCTCGTTCAGGGCGCGCAGCTCGTCCAGCAGCAGGGCGCCAGCCTCCGCATCGGGCGTCCCGGCGGGCGCGACGCCCATGACCCGCGCCGCCTCGGCATAGCGTGGCAGGCCGGCCTCCAGGCCGAAGGCGGTGATGGCCGGCAGCAGCATGGCGTTGGAAAGCCCGTGCGGCACATGGAAATGCGCGCCCAGCGGCCGGCTCATGCCATGCACCAGGGCCACGGAACTGTTGGAGAAGGCCAGCCCGGCCAGGGTCGCGCCTTCCATCATGGCGGCGCGGGCGGCGCGGTTCTGCGGCTCGGCATAGGCGGTGCGCAGATTGGCGGCGATCAGCCGCATCGCCGCCTGGGCATAGATGTCGGAGACGCTGTTGGCACGGGCGCTGACATAGGCTTCCAGCGCGTGAGTCAGGCTGTCGATGCCGGTATCGGCCGTCACGCGCGCCGGGACGCTGAAGGTCAGTTCGTAATCCACCACCGCCGCCAGCGGCAGCGCGCCGAGACCGGCGATCAGCATCTTCTCGTCATGCTGCGTATCGGTGACGATGGTGAATCGCGTAGCCTCGCTGCCCGTGCCGGCGGTGGTGGGCACGCAGATCACCGGCAATGCCGCACGGTCGGCCGAGGCCGGCACCTTGAAATCCCGCATGCTCTGCCCCGGCGCCGCCGCGGCGAGGATGGCGATGGCCTTGGCCGTATCCATGGGGCTGCCGCCACCAAAGCCGATCAGGCAATCGAAATCCCCCGCCCGCAATGCCTCCACGCCAGCCTGCACCACGGTATCCGTGGGGTCCGGCACGGTCTCGGAGAAGACGCTGGTGGCGATGCCGGCACCCTTCAGCGGCGCCAGTGCCCGCTCCACCGTGCCGGAGGAGACCATCCAGGGGTCCGTCACCAGCAGGGGGCGCGAAAGGCCGAATTCCGCCAGCAGCGCGGGCAGCTTCGCCAGAGCCCCGCCGCCGATCAGCAGCTTTCGGGGGGCGACGAGGGAAATCGGGGTCATGCTTGTCAGTTCCTCCTGCCAGCGCGGAGATTCGGTCCGCGTCCTTCCTGGCAGGATCGGGCAGAATGGGCGGCAGGTCCACGCCGGGCATTGCGGCCTGCGGCGCGCCGGGCAAGGCTGCGGGCATGACGCGCACCCTTCTGCTCTATGTCGCTGCCGCGCTGGCGGAGATCGCCGGTTGCTTCGGCTTCTGGGCTTGGCTGCGGCTGGGGCGCGGCCCGCTCTGGGCCCTTGGCGGGGTGGTTTCGCTGGTTGCCTTTGCCTGGCTGCTGACTCGCGCAGAGACGGATGCGGCGGGGCGCGCCTATGCGGCCTATGGCGGGGTTTATGTGGCGGCCTCGCTGCTCTGGCTCTGGGGCGCCGAAGGCGTGCGTCCGGACCGATGGGACCTGCTCGGCGTCGGGCTGTGCCTGGCCGGCACAGCTGTTATCCTTCTGGCGCCCAGGGGAGGCTGAGGGCGCTTCAGCCCGCCACCGGCCGCAGCCTGGCCAGCCGCAAGCCCGCCACCAGTGCCAGAACAAGGCAGCCGCCGACCACCCAGGTAACGCCGGCCCAGCCGCCCGAGGCCCAGGCCAGCCCACCTGCCGCCCCCACGATGCTGGAGCCCATGTAGTAGCAGAAGAGATAAAGCGAGGAGGCCTGTGCCCGTGCCACCTTGGCCCGCCGCCCCACCCAGGAGCTGGACAAGGAATGGGCGCCGAAGAAGCAGAAGGTGACGATGGCGATGCCGGCGATGACCGCCAGCAGCGACTGCAGGGCCATCAGCCCCAGCCCGCCCAGCATGGCCAGCAGCACGATCCACAGCAGCCGCCGCCGCCCGAAGCGATCCGCGAGGCCGCCCACGAAGGTCGAGCTGCCGATGCCCACGAGATAGACGGTGAAGACCAGCCCTACCGTGGCGTGGCTCAGGGAATAGGGCGGCGCCAGCAGGCGGTAGCCGATGTAGTTGTAGACGGTGACGAAGGACCCCATCAGCAGGAAGCCTTCCAGGAACAGCCAGCGCAGCCCGCCATCCCGCAGGTGCAGCGCGAAGTTCTCCGCCAGGCCGCGCAGGGCCAGTGGCCGCGCCTTGAAGTGGCGCGAGGGTGGCAGGCATTGCCAGAAGATCACCGAGGCCACCAGCCCTAGCGCGCCGATGCCGCCAATGGCCAGCCGCCAGCCGCCCCATTCCATCAGCAGGCCGGTGATCACCCGCCCCAGCATCCCGCCCAGAGCGGAGCCGCTGATATAGAGCCCCATCGCATAGCCCGAGGAGCGCGGGTGCACTTCCTCAGCGATAAAGGCCATGGCCACGGCTGGCAGGCCGCTAAGCAGGATGCCCTGCACCATGCGCAAGGACAGGAAAGTTCCCCAGCCCGGCATGAAGGCGCAGGCGACCGTGATGGCGGAGGAGGCGAAAACCGAGACCAGCATCACCGGCTTCCGCCCCACCGCCTCGGACAAGGCACTGGCCACCAGCATGCACACCGCCATGGCCGCCGTTGGCAGGGAAAGCGAAAGGCTGCTGGCGGCTGGGCTGACGCCGAATTCGGCCGAGAAGACCGGCATCAGGGGCTGCACGCAGTACAGCAGCGCGAAGGTCGCGATGCCGGCGCAAAGGAAAGCGAGATTCGTCCGCAGGAAGGCAGCGGTCCCGCGCTCGATGTAAGGCGCTTCGGCTGAGACAGTCATGGGCGCCACCATGGCAGGCACGAGCGCGGAATAGGCTTGTTCATGGGTGGTCCCGGTAGCTGCGGTGCAGCATGCCCGCGCCGGAGGGCTTGCCACCAGACCGCCAAGGCCGCGAAATAATTCGGCCGGACCGAATACTGTCTTCCACAATCCTCGAAAGGGTGCTCCGGGTGGAGCTGCGTCATCTCCGAGCCTTCCTTGCCGTCGCGGAAACCCTGCATTTCGCCCAGGCCGCCGAGAAGCTCGGCCTCTCTCCCCCTGCCCTGACGGAGCAGGTGCAGGGCCTGGAAGCCCTGCTGGGCGCGCGCCTGTTCCGCCGCACCAAGCGCAGCGTGGCACTGACGGATGCAGGGCATTTGTTTCTGCGAGAGGCCCGCCCGGCCCTGGCGCAGGTCGAGCGTGCGGAGCGTACCGGCCGCCTCGCAGGGCGCGGAGAGCGCGGCATCGTGGCGGTGGGCTTCGCGGCCTCGGCTGCCTTTTCCGGCGTATTGGGTGCCAGCGTGGCCGCATGGCGCGAGGCGCAGCCCCAGGTCGAACTCAGGCTGCAGGAACTGGAAAGCGTGCCGCAACTGGAGGCGCTGGTGGAAGGGCGGTTGGACATCGGCTTCATTCGCCCGCCGCTGGTGCTGCCCGATGGCATCGCCACCCTGCCGCTGCTGCGGGAACCACTCTGGCTGGCACTGCCGGAGGGCCACCCCCTCTGCGCGCAGGCGGCAGTCCAGCCTTCAGCCCTGGCCGAGGAAGCCTTCGTCAGCCCCGATGCCGAAACCAGCATGGGCTTCCACCACCACACCATCGCCATCGGGCAGCAGATGGGCTTCACGCCACGGGTGGCACACTACGGGCGGGACCTGGTGGCCGTGGCGGCGCTGGTAGGGCTCGGGCTGGGTGTCGCGCTGGTGCCTGCCTCGCTGCGGGACTGCGTACGGCTGCCAGGGGTGGTCTACCGCCCCCTGGCTGGCACGCCGTTGCGGGCCGAACTGGCAGCGGCCTTCCGCCGCACCGAAGCCGCACCCGCCGCCCGCGCCTGCATTCGCCAGTTGCGCCGGCAGGCGGAGGCGGTGCCGCCCTACTAGGCCGAAGCCCCGATGGCTGTCCCGAGGGTTCCGCTCTGGCGTGCCGCGGCGCGGCCGACCACCGCGGCCGCGATCACCTGGGCACCACGCAAGGCCGCGCCTTCGATTTCGCCGAAGGCATCCCGCACCGCTGCCTGCTGCCGGGCCAGTTTCTCCGGGTGGCCCGCCACCGCCCGATCGATGGCGGGAATGACATCCTCCGGCGTCTCGGCCACTTCGCCCAGCGCCCAGCCGGCGAAGCGTGGATCATCCCGCCAGGCCACGTGATGGGCATTGAGGAAAACCACGGGGCGCGGCCGGGCCAGGAACTCGTAAAGCTGGCTGGACATGTCGCCCAGGTAGATATCGGCCGCCAGCACGTAGCTCATGTCTATCAGGCGCGGCGAGTCGAGGTCCACCAGGATCCGCCCCTCCCGCGACAGGCGCAGCCATTCCTCCCGCTCTGCCGCGTCCATGTTCTCCGCCGCGCGGATATGCGGCGCGAAGACGAGATTGTAGCGGGACTGGCGCGCGAACTCTCCGATCACCTGCCGGGCCCATGGCAGGGAGGAGATGCCGGCATCGAAATGCGGGTTGTAGAGCACCACCGGCCGGTCGTTGTCGAAAAGACGGGGCGGGCTGCCCGCCAGCTTGGAGAAGAATTCCAGCTTCAGGTAGCCACCGGCCCGCAGGCGGGAGGGCGGCATATAGCCCTTCTCGGCTGCCCGGCGCAGATCCTTCTCCCCCGGCACCACCACCAGGTCGAAGAGGGATTGCCGGCTCTCGGATTCCGGCGCCCGGTCCCCGGCGCCATGCCGGAAGTGAATCATTAGGGTATGCCGCAGCCCCATTCCCCGCAGCTTGGCCGAGGTGCGCTCCGGCGTGATCACCGCCGCCGCCCGCCGCAGACGGCGGCTGAGGGAAAACAGCAGGGGCGTCTTCAAGGAGGATCGCCGCCCCGTCACGGCCGCCAGCAGGCGCCCCCAGAGCGGCGGGCGGATGCTCTCGATCCGCATGGCCGGAGCATGCAGGGCCTCCCGCACCCGGCGAAGCGCCGCGGTGGTGGCGGCATGGTTGGAGAGGCAGGTGACAGGGCAGCGCGGCAGCAGCCGGCTCAGTTCCGCCGCTGCCGGAGCCAGGTGATAGACCTGATGCGGGCCGCCGATGAAGAGAAAGACCACCTCGCCTTCGGCGAGGTCAACTCGGAGATTGTCTGCGCCTGGAGCCATGCTGGAAACCCGTCATCCGCTCGCGGGGCCCGGCTGCCATGCCAGCCGGGGCAGCCGCACCGCAGGATATCGGCGCAGCCTCCACGGCCTATGGCTGATGGTGGCTTTCCGGTGAAGTCATTTTGTGAGCCACGGGAAGCGTTCCACTCAGCGGAAGCCTGGCCGGACGGGAGCGGTATCCTCCTCCGCATGCAGGGAGAGCGGCGCGGAAACATCCTCCAGTGGCTTTCTCTCGGCCGCGAAACCCAGCCGCCATTCGGTGGCGGCGGCGACCAGCATCAGCACCGCCGCCAGCAGGAAGCCCCAGAAGATGTCGCCGCGCTGGCCGCCCTCTATCAGCCAACCGAAGAGCGCGGGGCCGGCCACGCCGCCGATGGCCGTGCCGAAGGCGTAGAAGAGCGCGATGGCGATGGCGCGCATCTCCAGCGGAAAGGCTTCGCCCACCGTCAGGTAAGCGGCGGAAGCGGCTGGCGAGGCGAAGAAGAAGATCACCGTCCAGGCCATCGTTTGCTCCCAGGCGGAAAGCCAGCCCTGTTGGAAGGCATAGCCGGAGAGCGCCATCAGGATGCCCGCCATGGCATAGGTCAGGGTGATCATGACCCGGCGGCCGATGCTGTCGAAGAGCGGGCCGAGAAGCAGCGGGCCCATCAGGTTGCCCAGCGCGAAAGGCAGCAGGTACCAGCCCACCTGGTGCGAGCCGATGCCGTAGAACTTGGTGAGCACCAGCGCATAGGTGAAGAAGATGGCATTGTAGCAGAAGGCCTGGCAGGCCATCAGCGTCACGCCCAGCACCGTGCGCTGGCGCTGACGGTGCAGCATGATGTGAATGACATCCTGCAATGAGGTATGGCCGCGCCGCCGCATCCGCACCGGCCCGTATTCCGGGGCCGGCAGCGGCCCGTGGCGGGAGGCCACCTCCTCCTCGATCTCGCGCACGATGCGGCTGGCTTTATCGGCATGGCCGTGGGTCATCAGCCAGCGTGGGCTTTCCGGCACCCAGTTCCGCAGCAGCATGATGACCAAGGCCAGCACCCCGCCGACGATGAAGGCGGCGCGCCAGCCGATCTCGGGGTCCACCACCGCCGGGTCCAGCACCACCAGGGCAGAGGCCGCCCCCAGCGCGGCGCCGGCCCAGAAGGTGCCATTGACCGCCAGGTCCACAGTGCCACGCTTGCGGGCCGGGATCATCTCCTGGATCGCCGAGTTCACGGCGGCATATTCGCCGCCGATGCCGGCGCCGGTCAGCGCCCGGAAGAACGCAAAGGACCAGAAGTCCCAGGAGAAGCCCGTGGCGATGCTGGCCGCCATGTAGAGCCCCACCGTGATGAAGAAGAGCTTGCGCCGCCCCCAGCGGTCCGTCAGCCAGCCGAAACCTACCGCGCCGATCACCGCACCGATCAGGTAGGCGGAGGCCGAAAGGCCCACCTGCGTTTCGGAAAGCGCGAGGCTGGGGCTCTCATGGATGGCGGCGGCCAGGGAACCGACCAGCGTCACCTCCAGCCCATCCAGGGTCCAGGTGATGCCCAGGGCGATGATGATCAGCCAGTGGAAGCGGTCCCAGGGCAGGCGGTCCAACCGGGCCGGGACATCCGTCTCGAAGACTTCTCCTTCGGCGACCTGCCGCTCCATGCACGCCTCCCCTGCGCCGGCTATCCGGGGGCAACGCCCGGATAGCGGAAGCGTTGCGGCGGGCGGGCTTGCCGCATGCGCGCCGGCATGCATCATGTTCGCGAGTTGTTCCGAAGGATTCGCTGCTGATGCTCGCTTCGCCTCCGCCCGCGCCCAAAGGCCTCGGCGGCCGCGCCGCCCGGGCGCATCTGGCAGCGGACCCCATCCTGGGGCCGGTGGTCAAGCGGGTCGGGGCCTTCACCCTCAAGCCGGAGAAGCGGGAACCCTATGAGGCCCTGGTGCGCGCCATCGCCCACCAGCAGGTGCATGGGCGGGCGGCCGAGGCGATGCTGCGGCGGCTGATTGCCCTCTTTCCCGAGCAGGATTTCCCCAGTGCCACCGCCATCCTCTCGCTGGAGGATGGCGCGCTGCGCGGCTGTGGCTTTTCCGGCGCCAAGGTGGCCGCCATCCTGGATATTGCCCACAAGACGGTGGGCGGTCTGGTGCCGACCCGCCGCGCCGCCGCGCGGCTCTCGGACGAGGCGCTGATCGAAAGGCTGGTGGCGCTGCGTGGCGTCGGCCGCTGGACGGTGGAGATGCTGCTGATCTTTACCCTGGGCCGGCCGGATATCCTGCCGGTCGATGATTTCGGCGTGCGGGAAGGCTACCGCCATGCCGCCGGGCTGGACGCGCAACCGAGGCCGAAGGAACTGGCGAAGATCGGCGCTGCCTGGGCGCCCTATCGCTCGGCCGCGGCCTGGTATCTCTGGCGCGCCGCCGACTTGGCCAAGGAAGGGCGCTTCAAGGCCCCCACGGCCCTTTAGCCAAGAAAGGCACGCAGCGCGGCCAGGAAGCCTTCCGGCTGCTCGGCGTGCAGCCAGTGCCCGGCGCCCTTCACCTTGCCGAAGCGCACGGCGGGAAACAGGGCACGGAAGAGCGGGCGGTGCTCGTCCTGGATGTAGTCTGACTTCTCGCCGGCCAGGGCCAGGGTCGGGCCCTCGAAGCGTGCGCCGGCGGGCAGAGGAGGCGCGGATTCGATTTCGGACAGGGCAGCGGCGATCTCGGCCAGGCCATTGCGCCAGAAGGGCCGCTCCCCACCCAGCTGGAGGTTCTGCAACAGGAAGCCGCGTACCCCTGCCGAGGGCACGGCGCCCGCCAATGCCGCATCGGCCTCCCGCCTCGTCAGTCCAGGGCGGAGATCGAGGGCCAGCATGGCCTCGGCATAGGGGCGGAAGGCGGGCGGATAGGCGACCGGGGCGATATCCGCCACCACCAGCCGGGCAACGAGGTCCTGGCGCGTCAGGGCCAGCATCATGGCCACCTTGCCGCCCATGGAATGGCCCAGCACATCGGCCGGGGTGGCGCCGATGGCGTCCAGCGTTTCCGCCACGTCCGCCGCCATTTCGGCATAGCTCATGCTGGTGGCATGGGGGGAAACGCCATGGTTGCGCAGATCCATCGCCACCACGCGCCGCCCGGATGCCGCCAGCGCCCTTTGAGCCGCGCCGAAGTTGCCGGCCTGCCCGAAAAGCCCGTGCAGCAGCACCAGCGGCTCGCCCGCCTCCGGACCCATCTCGATCAGGTTCAGACGCATCTGCCTATCCTCGCGTAGCGACGACCACGCTGGCGCCGATCAGCGCACCGCCAATGATCACGTCCCAGCCCAACGGCTCACCCAGCCAGAGGGTGGAGACCACCACGCCAATGGCGGGCGCCAAGAGAAAGCCCACGGAGGAGACGGCGCCCGGCAGCCGCCGCCCTGCCTCGATCACCGCCCAGGTGCCCAGTGGCGCCACGAGACAGCCGATCACCAGCATCTGCCACAATGCGCCCGGGCCGATGCCATAAGTCCCCTGCCCCAGCGGCTCCCGGATCAGCGCCATGGGCACCAGCACCACGCCGCCCATCAGGAAGCACCAGGGCAGGTTCTCCAGCATGGAGCGTTCGGCCGGGAAGCGCCGCGTGATGATGATGGCGCAGGACCAGAGAAAGGAAGCGCCCAGCAGCATCAGGTGGCCGCTGAGGGTGCTGGCCCCGCCCGCCCCGGCAGCCCAGGGGCCGGCCAGCGCCAGGACCCCCGCCAGCCCCAGCATGGCAGCCAGCCAGCGGGTGCCGGAAACTTTCTCCCCCAGCACGAACACCGAAAGCGGCACCAGCCAGTAGATGGTGACATTGGCGAGCACCGCCGTGCGGCCGGCCGGCACCAGTGCCACCGCCAGATGCGTCAGCGCGAAATAGCAGCCGAGTTGCAGCAGGCCGACGCCGATCACCGCCGGCAGGTCCCGCCGCCGCGGCAGCCGCAGCTTCCCCTGGGCTGCCAGCACGATGCCCGCCACCAGCGCCCCCAGCAGAGTACGGGAAACGGCGAACCAGAGCGGCGTGGCATCCGCCAGTGCGGATTTCGTGATGGGCCAGGCGCCGCCGAACAGCGTCACGGCGACGAGCAGCATCCGGATATCGGCCAGGCGGATCATCTGCCGGCGCAATCCGCAAGACGAAGCGGGTTTCCACCGGTAAAGTCGTGGCTTTCCGCCGTATCCCAAACCATGGCGAGGGAAAGGACAGCCCGGCCGGCGGGTGGCAGAGAAAGGCCATCGCGCTGCTGAGTATCCGGCGCGCCGCCCGCGCCAGGCACGAAATAGGTCATGCTGCCCGGCAGCCTTGCCATCGCCCGATCTCTCCCCCTCACGGCGCTGCGAGGGTTGGCGTCCGGATGCAATCCGTCAAGCCGTGCACGAGCCTGTGAGCTTCTCCCTATCGCACGGTCTGTTGCCCCATGACCATGCCCTGGGTGACGATGCCGGCAGCGAGGAGTTCGTTCATGGCCCAGGCTGGCCGCCGCGCAACACTGAAGGGGCTGGGCAGCCTCTTCACCGCCACCCTCTCCGCGGCGGCATGGGCGCAGAAGCCACCCGGTTCAACGGCGGAGCTGCGGATCGGCGCCATCTTTCCGGCCACTGGCCCGCTGGCGCGGCTGGGGGAGGAAAGCTTCCGTGGACTCGAACTGGCGGTGGAGGCGCGGAATGCCGCCGGCGGCGTCTTCGGCCGGCCGATTCGGCTGGTCCGCGCCGCCGCCGAGCATCCGGCGCAAGCCGCGGCCGCGACGCGAGTGCTGATGAGCGTGGAGCGGGTGGCGGCGGTCTTCGGTACCGGCGCCTCCGTTCTTTCCCTCCCCGCCTCAAGAGCCGCCGAGCTGCAGGGAGTGCCCTTTTTTGAACTGGGCGCCGTGGCGGATGCGGTGACGGCACGTGGCTTTCGTTTGCTGTTCCGCGCTGCCCCGCTGGCCAGCCAATATGCCGCCCTCTCCCTGCGTGCCTGCGCCGATCTTCTGCCGGAACTTTGGAACACCCGGCCAGAGGGGCTGCGCGTCGCCGTGCTGCATGAGAACGGCGCCTTCGGCCAGGCCGTCGGATTGGTGCAGGAGTCGCTGCTGCGCCAGGGCATCGGTCCGCGCCTCGCGGTGCGCCTGACCTACCCGGCCGCCGTGCTGCCGGGGCAGCCTGGCAACCCGCCACCGCCGCCCGATTTCGCCGCCCTGCTGGGGCGGTTGCGGGAATCCTCGCCGGATGTCCTGCTCCATAGCGGCCAGGAGGCGGAAGCGGCCGCGCTTTTCGCCACCATGGCGGATGCGGGCTGGATGCCCCGCATGCTGGTCGGCTGCGGCGCCGGCTATCATTCGCAGGAGGCAGCGCGGAGCATCGGCCCGGGATTCGTGGGCACCATGGCCGTGGGCCCGGCCCCCTATGCCAGCGGCGGCGCCCTGGCCGAACCGGCGCGGCGGCTGGCGGAGCGCTACGCGGCCAGATACGGCCACGCGCCGTCCTCGGGGCACAGCCTCGGCCACGCCATGGCGGCCGCCTTCTTTCTGGAAGCCCTGCACCGCGCCGGCTCCCCGGAGCGGGAGCGCATCCGGGCCGCCGTCCTCGCCATGCCGGCCGGGGACCTGAGCCCCGGCTGGCCAATGGCGATGGATGAGGAGGGGCAGAACCGGCTGGCCCGTCCCGTCCTGTCTCAATGGCAAGGCCAGGGGATGGCCTTGCGGCAGGTCGCCATCCTGGGTCCCGCCGCGCTGGAGCAGCCGCGGGACCGGATGGCGCCGATCAGCTCGCCTTGATGCCAGCGGCGCGGATGATCGGGGTCCACTTAGCGATTTCGTCGTTGAGGAACTTGGCCGTGCTGGCGGGCGTGCTGTCGCTGACAGTCTGCATGGTCAGGTCGGACAGGCGCGCCTTCACGCTGTCCATGGCCATCACCTTGTTCAGCGCCGCATTGAACTGGTTGACGATGGCCTCCGGCGTGCCGGCCGGCATCATCACCATGTGCCAGGTATAGGCCTCGTAGCCCGCCACGCCGGCTTCCTGGAAGGTGGGGATCTCCGGCAACTGCGCCAGCCGCTGGCTGGAGGAGATAGCCAGGCCCTTCACCTCGCCACGCTGCACGAAGGGCAGCGCGCTGTTGGCCACGTCCAGCATCATCACTACGGTGCCGTTCAGCAGGTCCGGCATGGCGGCTGCCGAGCCGCGGTAGGGCACGTGGTTCACCTTCAGGTCGCCGGCCTGCTTCAGGAACAGCTCGCTGGCCAGGTGCAGCGCGGCGCCATTGCCGGTGCTGGCATAGTCGTACTTGCCGGGGTTCTTCTTGAACAGCTCGACCAGCTCCGGCAGCGAGTTCACCGGCAGGTCCTTGTTGACCATCAGCAGCATCGGGATCGTGCCGGTCAGGGCGACCGGCTGGAAATCCTTGATGGGGTCGAAGGGCAGGTTGGCGAAGATCTCGCGCAGCGCCGCATGGGCGATGGTGGTGTAGAGCGCGGTATGCCCGTCCTTCGCCTTGGCCACGGCATCGGAGCCCACGACGACGCCGGCGCCGGTGCGGTTTTCCACGATCACGCGCTGCGGCAGCAGCTTGGACAGCTCATCGGCGATCAGGCGCGCCGGCACATCGGTCGGGCCACCGGCCGCGAAGGGCACCACGAGGCGGATGGGCTGGCTGGGCCAGGTGGCCTGCGCACGGGCAGAAGCGGGAAGCAGCCCCGGGAGCGTGGCAGCGGCGCCGAGGGCAAGGAGGTCGCGGCGATTCATGGAAGGTCAATCTCCTGCACGGGGCCGGAAGAAATATGGAAAATTTGCCATCCCTATGAACCTCAATCAGGAATGCGTCAACGCGCGCGGGTGCCTGCTCCAAACCTTTGGCAAGGATGGCGAAAAGCCCGCCGCGACGGCGGAATCAGGCCAAGCCGCCTTGCTGTGACCCCTGCCCGGCCGAGCCCTCCGCAGGGTCCGCATCCTGGCCCAGGACCAGCAGGCGCGAGGTCGCATCCAGCCCCAGTGCCACGCGGGAGGAAGCTTCCGCCGCCGCGGCCAGCACTCCGCCCAGGGCATCCGGTGCCTCCAGGAAAGCGAAGGCCGAGCGCTCCAGCTCCTGCCACGCGAGCAACCCCGGCGGCGCCTGCGCCGGGCGTCCCTCGGCCTCTCCCATGAGCGGGCTGGCTCCCGCGGGCTCGGCCACCACGAGGCGCGGCGTGGCGCCTCCAAGAGCCCGGAGCTGCGTCGCGGTGGCCGCCGCGAGCCCGCCCTGCCCCCCGGGCACGACCACATGCGTCGGCGCCACCGGCAACGCCGCCAGCGCTTCCGAGACCGCCACACGGTCGCCCTGCATGATGTCGCGCGGCACCTCGGTGTAGCCCGCCGCGGCCCAGGCGGAGACAAAGAGCCAGCCTTGCTGGCCCGCGTGCCGCATCGCCTCCTCGTATCCCCCGCGCAGCACCTGGGCATCATTCCCTGGCACGGCCCCATCCTCCACGAAGGCCATGCAGCGGACGCCAAGCCGCCGGGCCGCGCTGGCGATCGCCGCGAGGTCGTCCCCCCGGCCTTGGGCACAGGCGAAGGTAACCGCGCCCGGGGCGCCGGCCGGCATGTTCCGCCGGGCCAGTTCGGCCCGCAGCAGGCGCGAGAGCGCATAGGCATAGCCCGGGCTTGCCACCTGCCCCAGATGCAGCGAGGCCAGCCCGGCGGCCTGCGCCAGCTCCGGCAGCGCCACCGGCGGTCTGGGCAGGCGGCCAGGCCAGCCGCGAATTTCCGCGCTGGCTCGCCGGAAGCCGGATTCGGGAAGAACAACGACCCCGGGCACCCCGTGGCGCGGATTCATGAAAAGACGGAAGGGCACGGGCGCAATCATGCCTGCCAGCTTGGCCGGACCACGGCCGCGCGGCAATCTGGCGGCAGCAGAGAAGCATCAGCGAGGAAACGATGAAGATCACCATTCTCGGCGCGGGGGGATTCCTGGGCCGCAAGCTGGCGGCCCGGCTGGCCCAGGCGGGCGAGCTGGGCGGCCGCGCCATCACCGGGCTGACGCTGTTCGACCTCAACGTGCCGCCGGCACCCGCTGCCGGCTTTCCCATCCGCCGCATTCCAGGCGACCTGACAAACCCAGCCACCGTGGCGGAAGCCATCCCGGCCGATACCGAGGTCGTCTTCCATCTCGCCGCCGTGGTCAGCGCGGCGGCGGAGGCGGATTTCGACCTGGGCCTGCGCGTCAACCTGCACGGCACGCTGGCGGTGCTGGAAGCCTGCCGGCAGCTGGAGAAGGCGCCGCGGCTGGTCTTCACTTCCTCCGTCGCCAGCTTCGGCGGCGGCCAGGGCGCGGTGGTGCCGGATGACGGCCGGCAGCTGCCCGCCAATTCCTATGGCGCGCAGAAGGCGATGGGCGAGCTGCTGCTGCAGGATGCCAGCCGGCGCGGCATGATCGATGCCGTCAGCCTGCGCCTGCCCACCGTCATCGTTCGCCCCGGGCGCCCCAACAAGGCGGCTTCCTCCTTCGTCTCCGCCATTGTGCGGGAGCCACTGCTGGGCCTGCCGACCACCTGCCCGGTGGGGCCGGACTTCGCCATCTGGGTCTGCTCGCCCCGCCGCGCGGTGGAATGGTTCCTTCATGCCGCCACCATGGACACCGCCGCCCTGGGGCTGGACCGGGGCATTAACCCACCCGGCCTCTCGGTGACGGTGGCAGAGCTGCTGGCGGCGCTGGAAGCCACAGGCGGGCAGGAGGCGCGGAACCTCGTCTCCTTCCAGCCCGATGCCGCGATCGAGGCCATTGTCTCCGGCTGGCCCGCCAGCTTCGCGGCCACCCGGGCGCGGGCCCTGGGCTTCACCCGGCAGGATGACGCACGGGCCATCCTGGACGCCTTCCTGGCCGATGACCTGCAAGCCACGAAGGCCGAGAGGGAGATGGCCTGAGGCGCCATCTTCTACCGCTCTGCCAACCACTTGCGGCACGAACTTGGCGGCATCGGTCAACTTCGTGCCGCCAAACCGAAGAGGCATCTGGCTTGCCTCGCGGTTTCACGCTATGGCGCGGGCGGGCCGCGACTGCCTTTGCCAGCGCGTGGACTAGACCCGTCTATCAAGCGTGCCGCCGAAGCCTGCAGGCACCGAGGAGAGGACCAGCAACTTGATTTCCCGACGCACCATCATGCTGGCGGGCGGCATGCTGCCCTTGCTGCTCGCCGGCTGCCAATCCATCGTGGCGCCGAACAAGCCGCTTCCGGAAGACGGCACCATCGATCTGATGACGCTGCTCTCCGCCCGCCCCGACACCAAGATCTTCACCGCGGCGCTGAAGCGTTCCGGCCTGGTGGAGCGGATCACGA
This sequence comes from Pseudoroseomonas ludipueritiae, assembly GCF_014490445.1. GTDB lineage: Bacteria > Pseudomonadota > Alphaproteobacteria > Acetobacterales > Acetobacteraceae > Pseudoroseomonas > Pseudoroseomonas ludipueritiae. The sequence continues at coordinate 191,333 of NZ_JACTUZ010000001.1, forward strand.
TCGCCAATGGCCCGGCCACCGTCTTCGTCCCCACGGACGCGGCGATCGAGGCTCTGCCGGCCGCGCAGCGCGCGATCTTCACCGACAGCTCCGCCGACCAGGCGGCGCTGCGCGCGGCCGTGGGCGGGATGATCGCCACCGGCCAGTTGCGGCTGGAAAGCATCGCCGTGCGCAATGGCCTGATCAACACCTGGACGGCCGGCCAGCAGCTGAAGGTGACCGGCGCCCCGGCACCGTCCGCCAAGGTGCAGCGCGCGGTGCTGGCCAATGGCCGCAGCACCACCAGCGGCCCGCAAATCGGCTTCGTGAAGCCCGATATCCTGGCCAGCAACGGCGTTATCCACGTCATGGACGGCGCCCTGGCTTCCTGACGGAGCCATTCGCGGGCGGGGTTTCGGCCCCGCCCGCATCCAGGCGGCTCAGAGCCCCGCCTGTTCCTTGCACCACCCCGCCAGCTGAGCATGGGTGGCGAACCAGACCTTCCCCGATGCCTTGATGTGTTCCACCAGCCGCTCCAGCAGCGTGATGCGGCTGCGGTGGCCGATGACATGCGGATGCATGGTCAGCAGGAAGACGCCGCCTTCCGCCAGGGCGCCATCGAACTCCGCCTTGAAAATCTCCTCCACGGCTGAGGGCGGCGTATAGGGCCGCAGGCCCGAGAAGCGGAGCATGTTGAAGTAGACGGCATCGTCGCGGATCCATTCCGGCGGCAGTTCCACGATGCCGGTGGGTTGGCCGGCCACTTCGATCTCGTAGGGATCGTCATCGGCCATCAGGCTGCTGTCATAGAGCAGCCCCAGTTCGCGGATGATCTCCATCGTGTCGGTGGAAAAATCCCAACTGGCGGTGCGGATACCCACCGGGCGGCGGCCCGTGACCTTCTCCAGCGTATCGGCGGCGCGGAAGGTCAGGTCGCGCTCCACGCCCGGCGGCAGGGTCGTATTGGCCTCGTGGATCCAGGAATGGATGCCGATCTCATGGCCCTCATCCGCCACGCCGCGCACCTCCTCCGGATGCAGCAGGGCAGAGACGGCGGGGTAGAAGAAGGTGGCGGGGACGCCGTGCCGCGCCAGCAGCCGGCGGATGCGGGGCACGCCCTGGCGCGCGCCATACTGGCCCTGGCTGATGCGCATCGGGCTTTCATCCGAGTCGCGCAGCGGGATGGTCTCATGGTCCGCGTCGAAGGACAGCGCGACGCAGCACTCCGCGCCATCGGGCCAGGATCGCGGCGCCAGGCTGCGCCCGCCCCGCGCGCGCCCGACGATGCCGCGCCATCGCTCCTCGCTCCATTCCCAAGGATGGGAGGGCTGTGGGTCATGATCGGCCATGGCCTGACTCCGCTGGTGAAGGCGACGCAGTCTGCGCCCGGCCGCCAGGCGCGGCCAAGGGCTGCCGCTCTTTCCTCGCGGCCCCGGCGGCCCCATGCTGGAGCCCACCTGAAGCCTTCGCGGAACCTGTTGATGTCCGATACCGATCCGGCCCTGATGTCGGCCGAGCAACTCCTCGCCCTCTACGCCCGCCGCCGTCTTTCCCCGGTCGAGGCCCTTCAGGCGATCCTGGAGCGGGTTGCGCGCTATAATCCCTGGGTCAATGCCTTCGCCATGCTGAACCCGCGCGCCCTGGCCGAAGCCGGTGCCAGCGAGGCCCGTTGGTCCGCCGGCCGCCCCATGGGCCCGTTGGATGGCGTGCCCGTTACGGTGAAGGACCTGCTGAACGTCCACGGCATGCCCACCCGGCGCGGCAGCAAGACCACCGACAGCACCCCCGCCACCGAGGATGCCCCTGCCGTAGTCGGCCTGAAGGCGGCCGGCGCCGTGATCCTCGGCAAGACCACCACCACCGAATTCGGCTGGAAGACCCCGGGCGACAACCCGCTGAACGGCATCAGCCGCAATGCCTGGAACCCGGAGCGGACGGTTGGCGGCTCCTCCTGTGGCGCTGGCGCGGCTGGCGCGGCGAATTTCGGGCCCATGCATATCGGCACGGATGCCGGCGGCTCCATCCGCATCCCCGCTGCCTATTGCGGGCTGGTGGGGCTCAAGCCGACCTATGGCCGCATCCCGCAATGGCCGCACAGCGCCTTTGGCCAGGTCTCCTGCGCCGGACCGATGACGCGCAGCGTGCGGGATTCGGCGCTGATGTTCTCCGCCATGGCCCAGGCTGACCTGCGTGACCCTTATTGCCTGCCGGATGAGGTGCGGGACTGGCGCGAGGGCATCGAGGATGGCGTGGCCGGGCTGCGGGTGGCCATCGTGCGCCGCCTGGGCTTCGCGGTGCCCATCGACGATGAAGGCCAGGCCGCGGTGGAACTGGCCGGCCGCCTGCTGGCCGAGCAGGGCGCCATTGTCGAATATGCCGACCCGGAGCTGCCCGATACCCGGCATGTCTTTGGCCGCGTCTGGGGCGTGGCGCTGGCGCGTCTCGTGACAACCATGTCGCCGGAAAAGCGCGCCCTGCTGGACAAGGGCCTGGAGGAAGTGGCCGAGCGCGAGGGCGGCATGTCCGCCATCGACTTCCTGGGCGCCGAGGCGATGCGCACCGAGGCCGCGCATGCCATGGCGCGCTTCCACCAGAAGTACGACCTGGTGCTCTGCCCCACCACGCCGACCGGCGCCTTCGCCGCCGATGCGCCGACGCTGAAGCCGACGGAGGCGCTGTGGCGCGATTGGGCGCCCTGGACCTTTGCCTTCAACCTGACACGCCAGCCGGCCATCACCGTGCCTGTGGGCCTGGACGAAAGCGGCATGCCGCGCGGCGTGCAGCTGGCCGCCGCGCAGTTGCGGGACGACCTTTGCTTCCGCGCTGCCCGCGCCATCGAGCGGGCCGTGGCCCTGCCGGCTGCGAAGGCGGAGGAAGCCCATGCCTGCGCCCATCACCACCACTAGGGGCAGCCCGCACGCTTGAATGGGGCGGTTCGCCGCCCCATCTCCGGCGCTGGAGGGACGACCCTCGGCGCAACGCGCATCCCTCGCCGGGACGACCTGGCGCCGATCGGAGATGTTGCCGATGCTGCCCTGGATCGTCCTGTTGCTCGCCGGCCTGCTGGAGGTGGCCTGGGCCACCGGCCTGAAGCAGAGCGAGGGTTTCACCCGCCTCTGGCCCAGCCTCTTCACCCTGGCGACCATGGCCGGCAGCTTCGTGCTGCTGGCCTATTCCATGCGCTTCCTGCCCCTTGGCACCGCCTATGCCGTCTGGACCGGCATCGGCACCGTGGGCGCCGCCATCCTGGGCATCATGATGTTCGGGGAAGCCGTGACGCCCGCGCGCGTCCTTTGCATCGGCCTGATCGTGGCGGGCATCGCCGGGCTGAAGCTGAGCAGCTGAGCTCGCCTTCCGGCGTTTCAGCGCAGGCCGTGGCGAAGCTTTAGCCGGCCGGCGGCTTCCGGCGCTGCAGCGCCAGTTCGATCTGCCCCATCGCCTCCATGGCCATCCTGAGGGCGGAACTGTCCACCTGCCGCAGCAGTTCCGCCTCCACTTCCGCGAGCCGGACCTCAATGCGGGCGGCGGTGGCCAGGCCGGCGGGTGTCAGCGCCAGCCGGCGGGCGCGCCTGTCCTCCGGGTCCTGCGCCCGCACCACCAGCCCGGCAGCGACCAGCGAATCGAGCAGCCGCACGAGACTCGGGCCCTCGATTCCGATCAGCGCCGCGAGATCCTTCTGGCGCAGGGGCTCCGAGGCACGATGGAGGTAGACCAGCGGGCGCCAGCCGGCATCGGGAAAAGCATCACGGCGGATACCGGCATCGACGGCTTGCCGCCAATGGCGCGCAAGCTGCATCAGGCGCAGGCCGAAGCCTGTTCGCTTCAAATCGTCAGCCATTCAGAACAGATAGCTATTCTACCTGTTGCAACACAAGAACGACTGCCAAGTCCTGGCTTACCAGCGGCGTGGCGGACCGCAATCCAGATGAACGAAGCCCTCGCGGTAATAACCGACGCCGCCCATCTGCATCTGCGCCGCCGTGCGGGCCACGCCGCGCCCGTCCCGCCCCGGCAGGCGGAAGTCGGCCGCCATGCCGGACATGTGCAGGCTGACGGTGGAGACCACCCGTGACCGGCGGGCATTGGAGGCATTGTGTTCCGGCGTACGGTAGCCGCTGGAGATCTGAAAGAATTCCTCGGAATCCAACCGTTCGGCCACGGCGCTCAGCACGTCGAACAGCCGGGGGTCCATCGGCGTCACCTCGGCGGCCGAAAGGTCACGGAAGACCCAGTCCAGTTTGTGCAGCGCCTCCCGGTCGTACTTGCCATTCCGGAAGTAGACGCCGTCGAAACTGTCATCGGTCGGCACGCGCGTCACGCGCAGGCGGCGCACGGGCGGCAGGGCCACGGCCTTTGCACTGCCGGGCAGCAACGCGGTGCAGGCCAGGGCGCCGAGCCCGGCGAAAACCTCCCGCCGGCTGAGGGCGGCCGGCTCGCAGCAAGGGCAGGGTCCGGGACGGGTAAAGAGATCCAGCATCAGCGTGCCACCACTGCGGCCGCGCTGGCCGCCTTCTCGGTCTGTTGGCGCGGCGCGGCGGCCGCAACAGCCGGAGCCGCGGCGCCGCGCTGGTCAAGCGCGCGGGCGTAAGCGGCATCCAGCCCATAGATATCGGGGCGGATGCGCACACCCGCCTGCTCCACCGTCACGGTCTGGTAGAAAAGCCGCACCGGCAGGGGGCGGCGCAGGCCAACAGCCGTGGTCTGCTTCGATTCGAGCACCGTGTCCGCCTTGGCGCGGTCCCAGCCGGTGGTGCCTTCCAGCACCAGGTCCAGCAGCTCCATCGGCTTGTCCAGGCGGATGCAACCGGAGGAGAAGGCGCGGCCCGGCCGGCTGAAGAGATGCCGGTCCGGCGTGTCGTGCAGGTAGATGTCATCGCTGTTGGGCATGATGAACTTGATACGGCCCAGGGCGTTCGAATCCCCCGCGTCCTGCCGGAAGAAATACGGAATGCGCTTAGGGTCGATGCTGGCCCAGTCCACCGTCAGCGGGTCCACTTCCACCCGCTCCCCGCCGATGAACTGGTAGATGCGGAAGCCCTTCTCGATCATCGCGCGCGGGTCGCGGCGGAACTTCGGCAGCAGGTCTTCCCGCGCATTGCGCTCGGGCACGCCCCAGGGTGGGTTGAACTGCACGGTGGTCATGGTCACCGAGAGCATCGGCGTGGCCCGGTTCGGCTTGCCGACGATCACCGCCATGTCCAGCAGCATGCGGGTGCCATTCAGCAGCTTCAGCCGGTAATCGGGGATATTCACCTCGATCCGCCGGCCCGGCTGGGCGCGCGGCGCGGCGCGGCGCATGTCCATGGCGACGCGGATCTGGTTCACGCGCGCCTGAGCGGAGCGGTTCATCAGCACCAGCGTGGCGGGGCCGACGCGGCCATCCGGCTCCAGGCCATTGGCCGCCTGCCAGCGCCGCACCGCCTCCAGCAGCGTCTCGTCATACAGCGCCGGGTCCACAGGCACCGTGGCGGCCAGGGCGGCATCCTCAGCGGCGATGCGGGCGCGCAACGCGGGCACGCGCTCAGGGTCGGTGGAAGCCGGCTCGATGGTGCCGCCAGTCGTGGGCACGCTGGGCCAGCCGCCGGCCGCGACCTGCGCGCGCGCCACCTGCAAGGCCAGCCTCAAGGCCTCCATGCCCGGTGGCAGCAGCGCCGCCTCCTCGATCACCTCCGAGGGTTCTGCATGGCCGTAAAGCCTTGCCTGCCACGCCACCATGGCCACCGCTTCGCGGCGGATGTCGGGGCGGTCTGGCAGGCTGCGCACGCGGCCCTGCAGGAGATCGCCCAGCGCGGCATAAGCGGAGGCGTAGAGCGCGGTGGTATAGCCCTGCGGGTCGGAAGCCGCGCGGGCGTCCGGTGGAATGTTATAATGGCCGGGGTTCAGCCCATCGGCATCCAGTGCCCTGAGCCGCGCGGAGAGGCGCAGCAAGGCATCCCAGCTGGGCTGGGCGGGTTGCAGGGCAGGTCCGGCCGCCAGCGCCCGCATCGGCAAGGCAGAGGCCAGGAACAGCAGGCAGGCATGGCGGCGGCGCATGCTGGCTGCATACAGCCCCACGGCCCGGCATTCCAGTCCCGAGAGCGCCAGGACCGCTCCTGCTGCCGCGCAAAAAAGCGCGGCTTTCCAGGCGTTAGCTGCTTCCGCTCAGAAGCAACACAAAGTGTTACTTCTTGCCCTTCAAAGCGGAAAGCTTGGCGAATGGGTTGGGCCGAGCCGGTTCTTCCTCCGGCTCCTCCTCTTCCTCCAGCAGATCCAGCTCCAGCTTGGCGCCGGGTGCACGGGGGTAAGGGTCGAGCGCCAGGGAAAGCTGCTCGGCGATGGCCTCGCCCAGTTCCAGCACCTCGCCTTCCGTGGGGATCTCGTCCGGCCCGTCCGGGTCTTCCTCGGATTCGGCGCCCTCGGGCAGGAAGCGCAGGTCCACCGGCTCTTCGATATGCTGTGGCACCGGCTCCAGTGTCACCACGCAGGCCTGCACGACGTCGGCGGTTAATTGGCCGCGCACACGCACGGCGCCACCGGCCTCCACCCGCAGGCGCAGGCTGGCCCGCAGGCTGCCGATCTCCAGGATGCCGAAGCGGTCCGCCAGCGCGGCACGTTCGGCCTCGGTGGCTTCCAGTTCCTCCCGCTTTTCCTTTCGGCTCACCGCGCCCCAGGGCAGGGTGCGGGAGAATTCGGGGGCGATATCGGTCATGCCACGGGCTCCGGAAAGCGCGCCTTGCCGGCCAGCAGGGCTTCCAGCGGCTGGGCGGCCAGGGCGGCATCGGCGGTGAAGGCGAAATCGGCCAGCTGCCCCGCCGCCGGGTCGGTGGCCGGCACCGTGCCACGCCAGACATTGCGCGCCAGGGCCTCGGCCAGCGCGCCGCGGTCGCCGGCGGCCAGGGGCGCCTCGTAGGCCAGGGCACGGCCGTGGAAGGCTTCCCACATGTTCTTCACCCGTTTGGCGATGGACATGTCGCCCACGCCCATCTCGCGCAGATTCGTGTCCATGTCCGCGAACATGGCGTCGAAGACGGCCTGCGCCAGGGCGGCGCCGCGCGGGTCGGCATCCCGGTGCAGGCGGCGGATCAACAGCGCCACCTGCAGCCCCACCAGGTCGAAGCGCCCATCCAGCGTGTCCGGCACGCCCAGGGTCGAGAAGAAAAAAGGATGCCGCGCGGCACGCACGGCGGTCGCGTAGAGCTCGAAGCCCTGGCGCTCGTGCGGCTTGCGGCGGAACAGGCCGAACAGGGCCATGATGTGGCGCGGCTCCCTCTGGTCCGGCGCCAGGACAGCAGGCACCGGTTGACCCCGATGCGGGGCAGTGGCAATCGACCGAGCAGATGGACCGCAACCCGCCCCGGGTCAATCGCGCCGCGTGCGGCACGGCCGGGTGGCGGGGCCAAACCAACCAGAGGATCGGCGCCACCATGGCCAGCAGCCACACCTCCCCTGCCCCGCAGGCGCGCCGGCATCCGATGCGCGCCGGACTGCTTGCCCTCGGCCTGGCGCTCGCCGGCTGCTCGGTCTTCGAGGCGCCGCCGGTGCAGCGCGGCAACCGCGCGGACCCTGACCTGATCAGCCAGCTCAGCCCCGGCGTGCAGACCAAGTCCGACGTGCGGGCGCTGCTGGGTTCCCCCAGCGCCACCGGCACCTTCGATGATCAGGAGTGGTATTACATCAGCTCCGTCACCCGCATCCGCCCGGCGCAGAACCCCAGCGTGGAGCAGCAGCGCGTGGTGGCCATGCAGTTCGACGACCAGGGCGTGCTGCGCAACATCCGCGAGCTTGGCCCGAAGGACATGCGGGACGTGCCGGTGGTGGAACGCACCACACCCGTGCCCGGCACCGAGCGGACCTGGCTGCAGGCGCTGTTCGGCAATATCGGCCGCGTCGGCGCCGGTGGCCTGACCGGGCAGGACCAGGGACCCGGCACCGGCCCGGGCCGCTGAAAAAGGCCGCCTCCGGGCGGCCTTTCGTTTTTGTGACTCCAGTCACTCAGGTCACTGTCCTGCCCAGGCGGTGGCCGCGCTTGTGCTTGATTTCCTTGGCTTCTTCACCCCCCGGCTGGAACCGGCCGGGCGCCCCGGCGGTTATGTCGGGGCAAGCCTGAGGGAAGGACGCAATGACAAGCTCGAAGCACGCCAAGGGCGATTCCGGCCACCGCGATGCCGATCGTGGCCTGATGAGCGATACTCCCCGGCCGCCCGGCGACCTGGAGCGCGACCCCGGCATCGGCTCCTCCAAGGGCGTCTTCGGCCGGGGCACGGACCCCATGGCCCTGCGCGCCGAGAATACCGACGAGGGCGATGTCATGAATGACACCACGCCCCAGGGCGCCGCCGACCCCGACCACCGCGGCCGCACCAACAAGTAGCCGGCATCCCCGGCAGCGCGGAGGAACGCCATGGAACAGCCGAACCAGGTGACCATCCATATCGGCGACACTGTCTATACCGGCAGCTACCGGGTCGAGGGCGGGCTCGTGAAGGTCATCGCCGATGACTATGGCAGCGAGGAATCCGCCCGCATCGACGAGGCCGATCCGCATGACCTCGCGCAGACGCTGCTGCGGGAGATGGTCCGCCGCAAGGAAGACCTCTAGGCCGCCCAAGCCGAAACAGATCGGGAGTTCATCGCATGGCCAACGCGGCACATATCGAGAAAGGTCAGATCCAGGACCACATGCCGGTGGTGGGCAGCGACGGCAAGCACTTCGGCACCGTGGACCACCTGACGGGCGACTACATCAAGCTGAGCCGGAGCGACCCCGAGGCCGGCGGCATCCATCGCTATCTGCCGCTGAGCACGGTGGTTGGGTTGGAAGGCGGCGTGGTCCGGCTCTCGATGCCGGCATCGCAGGTGAAGCAGGCCTGCCTGACCGAGGAGGAGGTGCGGGAGCGCATTTCCATGGACCCGGACGAGGGCGCCCGCTTCGGCCAGCCACATGACGATGCGCCCCATGGCAGCCGCGGCAAGGCGCGTGGGGCCAAGGGCGAGCGCGAGCATGGTACCAGCGGGCAGGCGCCCGGGTCGGGCGGTCGCCTTTCCTCCGGCGCCCGCAACATCGGCTGAATAGCCGCAACGGAAAGGATCGCGTATGCAGGATGATCTGGACCCGGGCCGCAACCGCGACCCGGGAGATGCGGTGCCGGAAGGCGTGGCGGTGCAGGAACCCGCGCCGCTGAGCGAACATGATAAGGCTGTCAAACGGCGGCTGGAAAAGCTGGGGCAGGCCCAGCCCAAGGATGAGGGCGGCCGCGCGTCCTAGGGCGCGGCCGCAGCCGGGCGAGCGCCGGGGCCTCTGGCGCCCCTTAGAAGTGGCTCCATCCACCACGGCCGAGGGAGATCTCCCCTCCCCGCGCGTCCCGCACCGTGACAAGGGCCTCGCCGGGCAGGAAGCGCCCGATGCGGGTGGCGGCGACGCCGGATCCGGTGGCACGGGCGGTGATCTCGCCCGCTGCCTCGGGCGGGGCGGCGAAGAGCAGTTCGTAATCGTCGCCGCCCGTCAGGATGCGCGGCAGCAGTTCCGGGCGCGTCGCCAGCAGGGCTGCCGCCTCGTCCGAGAGCGGAAGGCCGGCGGCCTCGATTTCCGCTCCGCAGCCGGAGGCACGGCAAAGATGGCCGAGGTCCTGCACCAGCCCATCCGAAACATCCATGGCCGCCGTGGCGAGGCCCACCAGAGCCTGCCCCAGCGCCACCCGGGGGCGCGGCAGCCGATAGCGGCCGGCGAGATGGCCGCTGGCCACCCCCGGCAGTTCTCCCAGCAGCACGGCCAGGCCCAGCGTACCGTCGCCGATGGTGCCGGAAACCCAAATATCCTGCCCCGGCATTGCCCCCACCCGCCGCAGCGCCTGCCCCGGCGCCACATGGCCCAGGATGGTGAGCGAGAGCGACATGGGCCCCGGCGTGGAAGTGGTGTCGCCCCCCAGCAGGAAGATGCCGAATTCCGTCTGGTCCTGCGCCAGCCCGGCGCTGAAGCCGCCCAGCCAGCCCGATGCCATGTCGCGTGGCAGGCTGGCGGTGAGCAAATAGGCCAGCGGCGCCGCCCCCATGGAGGCAAGGTCGGAGAGATTGGTGCGCAGCAGCTTGCGACCGATGGTCTCCGGCGGGTCGTCCGGCAGGAAATGCACGCCGGCCACCATGGCATCCGCCGCCAGCACCAGTTCACGCCCCGGTGGCGGCGCCATCACGGCGGCATCGTCCGAAAGCTCCAGCGCGCCGGGGCCGGCCAGCGGGCGGAAGTGGCGCGCGATCAGGGCGAATTCAGGCGGCAAGGTCATGCCCCGCCTCTTCGCATGAAAGTCGGCGAAAGGCAGCCCATCCCCTCGCGCGGCCTTGATGGCGGCGGCGTGGCGGCAGACCATCCCGTGATGCCGCAGGGCGTTAGCCTGCCATGACGCAAGATCCTCGTTTGCTTGGCCGCCGCGCGCTGCTGGGCGCTGCATCCGCCACCGCCGCCCTGGCCGTCACCACCGCCCGCGCCCAGGATGCCGAGCCGGAGGAGCCGGCGGCGCAGCCTGCGCAGGGGGCGCGGCCGGGCGAGTACCTCATCACCGGTGCGCATCTGCTGACCATGGATGACAAGCTGGGCGAGATCGCCAATGGCGCCGTGCATGTGCGGGATGGCGCCATCGTCGCGGTCGGTGCCGATATCCAAGCACCGGGTGCGGAGCGGATCGAGGCCCGCGGCGCCGTGGTGATGCCGGGCTTCGTCGACACGCACTGGCACCTCTGGGCCACGCTGGCGCGTGGGCTGGGCTCCAAGGGCGGCTTCGACAAGGCCATGGCGGCATTGGCGCAGAAGTTCCAGCCGCAGGACAATGTTCTGGGCGTGCGGCTCTCCATGGCCGAGGCGGTGCATGCCGGCATCACCACCGTCTGCAACTACGCCCACAACATCGGCAGCCCCGAGGCCGCCCGCGCCGAGTGGCAGGCGATGCGCGAGAGCGGCATCCGCGGTCGCTTCTACCATGGCCACCCCAGCGACCTGCCCAAGGACAAGCTGATGGACCTGCCCGGGCTGGAAGCCCTGGCCAAGGAGAACAAGGGCGATGGGCTGGTCTCGCTCGGTGTCGCCGCGCGCGGCCCGGACCGGAGCCTGGCGGAGATCTGGCGCCGGGAATGGGCGGCGGCGCGGGACCTGGATCTGCCGATCTCCACCCATGTCGCCTATAGCAAGGCGGTGGCGAATAGCGGCGCCATCAAGGCCATGGCGGATGGCAGCTTCCTGGGGCCCGATGTGCAGCTCATCCACCTCACCCAGGCCAGCGATGACGACCTGCGCCGGGTGGCCGATGGTGGCTCCCCCGTCGGCCTCTGCCCCTGGACGGAGATGCAGGTGGGCTTCGGGCTGCCGCCGGTCGCGCGTATCCAGAAGCAGGGGCTGCCGGTCGGGCTGGGGGTGGATAACCTGGCGCTGGCCGGCAATGCCGATGCCTTCGCCATGATGAAGCTGACTGCCGACCTCGCCGCCGCCGTGGCGGGCGAACAAGGCACCCTGACGGAGCGGCAGGTGCTGGAATGGGCCACGATCGGCGGCGCCCGCAGCATCGGCATGGAGGAGCAGATCGGCTCCCTGACGCCGGGCAAGCGGGCGGACCTGATCATGGTGCGGATGGACGCGGTGAACACCGCGCCCGCCTCACGGCCGGACATCACCCTGGTACGGGCGGCGCAGCCGGCCAATGTCTCACTGGTGATGATCGAGGGCCGCATCCACAAGCGCGGGGGGCGCCTGATCGGCCACGATACGGGCAAGCTGCTGCGCGATGCCGGCGCCGCCTTCTCCCGCCTCCAGAAGGAGGCCGGGATCTAGCGCTGGAACTCGGCGCCGCGCAGGTGGCGCGCCAGGGCGTCCAGCACGCCATTGGCGAAGCGTGGCTCCTCGCCCCCGAAGAAGCCGTGGGCGATGTCCATGTACTCGTTGATCACGACGCGCGCCGGCGGCTCGGACCCCGAGGAGAACTCGAAGGCCGCCGCGCGCAGCAGGGCGCGCAGCACCGGGTCCAGCCGCGCCACGGTCCATTCGCGGGCCAGATGCTCGGCAATGATGCCATCCAGCGTATCCGCCTGCCGCGCCACGCCACGCACCACATGCGTGAAGAGCGGCACGTCCACCGTGGGCACGCGGCCATCCTCGAAGCCGCCGCCATCGGGGCCGAGGCGGTGGCGGACGAACTGGTCGATCACCGTCTCGGCGCTCTCGCCGCTCTGGTCGCTCTGGAACAGTGCCTGGATGGCGGCGACGCGCGCGCCGGTGCGCGGCCGGCCCGGCGGGGGAGCCGGGCGGGACTTCTTCTGGGTGGGGGTGTTCATTTGATGCCCCATCTGCGCGCCAGCGCGATCTGGGTCAACAGCGCATAAGCGGCCTCACCACCCTTGTTATGGCGGTCATCCGCGCTGCGGGCCTCGGCCTGGTCCAGGCTCTCCACCGTCAGCAGGCCAAAGCCCAGCGGCACACCGGTCTCGCTGCTGATATCCATCACGCCCTGGCACACGGCCTCGCAGATGAACTGGTAGTGGTCGGTCTCGCCCTTCACCACGCAGCCATGCAGCAGGAAGCCGTCCCAGCCCGGCGCCACCTTCAGCGCCATGCGCAGCGCTGCCGGCAGCTCATAGGCGCCGGCCACGTCCACCACCTCGACCTGGCAGCCGGCCTCGTGCAGCAGCTTCTCGGCACCCCGGCGCATGCCGGAGACCACGCCCTCATAATAGGGCGCCTGGATCAGCAGGATGCGCGGCGCGGGGCCGGGGATGGAGGGGGTGCTGCGCTCGGGCGCGTCGACGGTGCTCATGCCGCGCCTTCCTCCGTCTCGCCCCCGCCGTCAATGGGGCGGGTCTCCACCACGGCCAGGCCATAGCCTTCCAGGCCAACGATGGCCTTGGGATGATTGGAGAGCAGGATCATCTCCTTCACGCCCAGGTCGGCCAGGATCTGCGCGCCGATGCCGTAATCCCGCAGCTCCGGCGGCGCGGTGCGGTCGCGCCCGGCGCGGACGCGCTCCGAGATCGAGGTGGGCTTGATGTCGCGGATGATGACCACCGCCCCGCGCCCGGCCGCCGAGATCTCGGCCATGGAGCGCTGCAGGTCGTGCGGGCCCTTCATGCCCACGATGTCGTGCAGCACGTTTACGGCATGCATGCGCACCAGCACCGGCCCGGGGCGGGAAAGGTCACCCTTCACCAGCGCCACATGCTCCCCGTATTCCAGGGTGTTGGCATAGACGATCAGCCGCCACTCGCCCTGCCCGTGGGAGTCGGGCATGCGGCCTTCCTCCACCCGCTTCACCAGTCGCTCGGTGCGGCGGCGATGCGCGATCAGGTCGGCGATGGTGCCGAGCTTCAGGCCATGGTGCTGCGCGAAGGACACCAGGTCCGGCAGCCGGGCCATGGTGCCGTCCTCGTTCATGATCTCGCAGATCACGCCGGCGGGGTTCAGCCCGGCCATGCGGGCGAAATCCACCGCCGCCTCGGTATGGCCGGCGCGGACCAGCGTGCCGCCCTCCCGCGCCACCAGGGGGAAGACATGGCCGGGGGTGACGATATCCTCCCGCTTGGTCTCCGGGTTGATGGCGACCGCGATGGTGCGGGCACGGTCGGCGGCGGAAATGCCGGTGGTCACCCCTTCCCGCGCCTCGATCGAGACGGTGAAGGCGGTCTGGTGCCGGGTGCCATTGGCCTGGGCCATCAGCGGCAGGCCGAGCTGCTCCACCCGGCTGCGCGTCATGGCCAGGCAGATCAGGCCACGGGCGAAGCGGGCCATGAAGTTGATGGCGTCCGGCGTCGCGAACTGCGCGGGGATGACGAGGTCGCCCTCGTTCTCCCGGTCCTCGTCATCGACCAGGATGAACATGCGGCCGCGGCGGGCTTCCTCCAGCAGTTCCTCGGTTGGGCTGAGGAACTCGTGCAGGGAGCTCTCTTTGGTGACGATGCTCATGAATTGAACTCCCGCAGTCGGGCGACGTAGCGCGCCAGCATGTCGATCTCGATATTCACCCGCCGACCGGGCGCCAGCTCGCCCAGCGTGGTCACGGCCGTTGTATGGGGAATGACATTCACCCCGAAGCTGGCGCCATCCACCTCATTCACCGTGAGGGAGACGCCATCGACCGTGATGGAACCCTTGGGCGCGACATAGCGCGCCAGCCCGTCTGGCAACTGGAACATCCAGCGCGTGGAGCCATTCTCCGGCGTCTCGGACAGCACTTCCGCCATCCCGTCCACATGGCCGGAGACGACATGGCCGCCCATCTCGTCGCCCATCTTCAGCGCGCGTTCCAGGTTGATGCGCGTGCCGACCTTCCAGCTGCCCAGCGTGGTCTTCGACAGGCTCTCGGCCGAGACCTCCACCGTGAAGCGGTCATCCTCCAGCGTCACCACCGTCAGGCAGCAGCCGGAACAGGCGATGGAGGCGCCGATCTCGGCACCCTCCAGCCAGCCCTGGGGCGTATCGATAGCCAGGCGCATGTCCCGCCCTTCCCCGATAGGGTCGATGGCGGCGACAACGCCGATGGCGGTGATGATGCCGGTAAACATTCTTCAGGCAGCCTCGAACTCGCTGAGCAGATCGGGGCCCAGCACGGCGGCGGAGACCCGGCGGAATCTGGGCATGGCGGAGAGCATGTCCAGCGGAAGCGCATCCACGGCGGGCCGTCCATCCGCCCCCATCGTGGCAGGAGCATGGAACCAGGCGAGGCGATCCACCAGCCCCGCGCGCAGCAATCCTGCGGCCAGAACCGCGCCGCCTTCTGCGAAAACCCGCGTGATGCCGCGCACCGCCAGGGCCCGCAGCAGCGCGCCGAGATCGAGGCCCGTGCCATTCTCCGCCGCCGGCACCTCCACCAGCTCGGCACCACGGGCGCGCAGGGCATCCAGCGCGGCTTCCGGGTGGCCGGGGCTGGTGACGATCCAGGCCGGGGCCGTGTTGCTGAAGAGCCGGGCCGAAGCCGGGGTGCGCAGCCGGGCATCGGCCACCACGCGCACGGTGGGCATGGGCGCGGCGCCAGGCAGGCGGCAGGTCAGGTCTGGGTCATCGGCCAGCAGGGTGCCGCTGCCGACCAGCACGGCATCGTGCCGGGCGCGCATGGCATGCACGGCCCGGCGCGCGGCGGGGCCGGTGATCCAGCGGCTCTCCCCATTGCGGGTGGCGATGCGGCCATCCAGCGTGGTGGCCAGCTTCAGCGTCACCAGCGGCAGCCCGACGGAAACACGGCGGATGAAGCCGGCCGTGAGGGCGGCGGCCTCGGCTTCCAGCACGCCATGCTGCACCTCGATGCCGGCTTCCCGCAGCAGGCGCAGGCCGCGGCCATCCACGCGCGGGTCGGGATCGCGCAGCGCCACCACGACGCGGGCGACACCGGCGGCAATCAATGCATCGGTGCAAGGCGGCGTGCGGCCCCAGTGGCAGCAGGGCTCCAGCGTCACATAGGCGGTGGCGCCGCGCGCGGCCTCACCAGCCCGGCGCAGCGCCTCGGTCTCAGCATGCGGGCGGCCACCGGGGGCGGTCCAGCCACGCCCGACCACCTGCCCGTCCCGCACCACCACGCAGCCCACCGCCGGGTTGGGCCAGGTATTGCCGAGGCCACGCGCCGCCAGCGACAGGGCGGCGCGCATATGCGCCTCATCCTGCGCGTGCTGCTGTGCCCCGGCCGCCATGTCAGGCGGCGACGGAGGTGGACAGGATGGCCAGCGGCTTGGCCAGCACGCTGTGGCGCAGCATGGCATCCAGCACCGGCTCAGGCCGCATGCCCGCGTCCATCAGCGCATAGCCACGACGGCGGAACAGCCCCAGGGCGCGCAACTGCCCGCTGGGCACCCGCACCCGCAGCCACTCCACGCCGAGGCCGGCGAGATGCGTCTCCATCTCCGCCAGCAGAGCGGAGCCGATGCCCTGCCCCGTCATGGCCGGCGCCACCCAGAGGCCGAGCAGCCGGGCGGGCGGGTCCATCTCGCTGGGTAGGGAGGCCAGGGCGCAGCCAACCGGCACCCCATCGATCTCGGCCAGCAGCAGCGGGCCGGGATTGGTGGCGAAGAAGCAGTTGAAGCGCGAGGCATCCGCCCGCGCGCGCAGTTCCGGCGGCAGCAGCGGCGCCAGGGCGCGGCCATAGGCATGGGCCGCCAGGGTCGCGAGGGCTGGCCGGTCGGTCAGCAGCGCCTCACGCAGGGCAAAGCCCTGGCTTGGTCGGAGGGCCGCGATGCGGCCGGCGGCGCGCGGCAGAGGCGCCGCCGGGGATGCGAAATTCACCACGTGTGTTCTTCAACCGTTATCGAGGTCGGCGGATTTGCCCAAGGCACCCAGGAAAGCCTGGAAGTCCTTGGCCTCACGAAAATTCCGGTAGACGGAGGCGAAGCGGACATAGGCTACCGGGTCCAGTTCCTTCAACGTCTCCATCACCATTTCGCCAATGGCGCGGCTGGTGATCTCACTCTCGCCCTCGGCTTCCAGGCGGCGCTGGATGCCGTTGACGATGCGGTCCACCCGGTCCTCATCCACCGGCCGCTTGCGCAGGGCCACGCGGATGGAACGGGCCAGCTTGTCCCGGTCGAAAGGCACGCGGCGGTTGTCCGACTTCACCACCGTCAGCTCGCGCAGCGTCACGCGCTCGAAGGTGGTGAAGCGGGCGCCGCAGGAGGGGCAGGACCTGCGACGGCGGATAGCCGCCCCGTCATCGGCCGGGCGGCTGTCCTTTACCTGCGTATCCTCGCTGCCACAGAAAGGACAGCGCATGGCCCCGCCCCCGCCCCTACCGGCTCAGGCCTTGTAGATCGGGAAACGGGCGCAGAGGTCGAGGACCTTCTGCCCCACTGCCTTCTCCACCGCCTCGTTGCCCTCCGGCGCATTGGCCTGGCTCAGGCCCTTCAGCACCTGGCCGATGAGCTGGCCGATCTCGCGGAACTCCGCCTCGCCCAGCCCGCGCGTCGTGCCGGCGGGGGAACCCAGGCGGATGCCGGAGGTCACCGCGGGCTTGGCCGGGTCGAAGGGAACGGCGTTCTTGTTGCAGGTCAGGTGCGCGCGGCCCAGCGCGGCCTCGGCGGCCTTGCCGGTCAGGTTCATCGGCCGCAGGTCCACCAGCATCAGGTGGTTGTCGGTGCCGCCGGTGACGATGCCGGCGCCCTGGGCCTTCAGCTCCTCGGCCAGGGCCTTGGCATTGGCCACCACCTGCTGCGCATAGGCGCGGAACTCGGGGCGCAGCGCCTCGGCAAAGGCCACGGCCTTGCCGGCGATGACATGCATCAGCGGCCCGCCCTGCAGGCCGGGGAAGACGGCGCTGTTGATCTTCTTCGCCAGCGCCTCGTCATTCGTCATGATCATGCCGCCGCGCGGGCCCCGCAGGGTCTTGTGCGTGGTGGTGGTGACGATATGGGCGTGCGGCACCGGGCTCTCATGCGCGCCACCGGCGACGAGGCCGGCGAAATGCGCCATGTCCACCATGAAATAGGCACCGACCTCGTCGGCGATCTGGCGGAAGCGGGCGAAGTCCCAGGCGCGGGAATAGGCGGAACCGCCGGCCACGATGACCTTGGGGCGGGATTCGCGCGCGATGCGGGCGACTTCCTCCATGTCGATCATCTGGTCTTCCTGCCGCACCGTATAGGGCGCGACCTTGAACCACTTGCCGGACTGGTTGGCGGCGGAGCCATGGGTCAGATGGCCGCCGGCGGCCAGGTCCAGGCCCATGAAGGTGTCGCCCGGCTGCATCAGGGCGAAGAAGACGGCTTGGTTGGCCTGGGCGCCGCTATGCGGCTGCACGTTCACGAAATTCACGCCGAAGAGCTGCTTGGCGCGCTCGATGGCCAGCGTCTCGACCACATCCACATATTCGCAGCCGCCGTAGTAGCGTCGGCCGGGATAGCCCTCGGCATACTTGTTGGTCAGGACGGAGCCCTGGGCCTCCAGCACGGCGCGGGAGACGATGTTCTCGCTGGCGATCAGCTCGATGCCGTCCTGCTGCCGCACCAGCTCCTGGCCGATCGCCTCCAGGACCTGCGGATCGGCCTCGGACAGCGGGGCGGAGAAGAAGCGGCTGGCACCGGCCAGGGGGGAGAGGTCGTTCATCGGCTCAGGCCTCCTGGCCAGCGGGGGAAGGGTTGATCTTGGCCACGCGGCGCGCATGGCGCCCGCCCTCGTAAGGCGTGGTCAGGAAGGCGGCGAGGCTGTCGAGCACCACTTCCGGCCCTGTGGTGCGGGCGCCGAAGCAGGCGACATTGGCATTGTTATGGGCGCGGGTCAGGCGCGCCTCGGTGGTGCCGTGGACCACCACGGCGCGGACATCGGGATGCCGGTTGGCGGCGATGGACATGCCGATGCCGGTGCCGCAGACCAGCACGCCGAAGGCGGCCTCCCCCTTCGTCACGGCCTGCGCCACCTGATGGGCGAAGTCGGGGTAATCGACGCTGCCATCGCCATGGGTGCCGAAGTCGCGCACGGGATGGCCCGCCGCCTCCAGCGCCGCGCGCAGGTTGTCCTTCAGGGCGACGCCGGCATGGTCGGCGCCAATGGCGATGGGAGTTTCGGCCGGATTCATGGCGCCTCCGTTACCACGGCTTGCGTCTCTGTGAAACATGGCCCACCAGCCCTCGCGTGCAAGGCCGAAGCGCGGGTCTGGCATGGCGCGGTGAAGGGTTTCCCCGCCTGCCATGCCGTGGCACTCAATGGAACACCCGCTGCGGAGACATTCGGAGATGATCCAGCCCTTTGGCGCCTTCCCCAACCTGCGCCCGCGCCGCAACCGCCACGATGGCTGGACCCGGCGGCTGGTGGCCGAGAATCGCCTGTCGGTCGATGACCTGATCTGGCCGATCTTCGTCATGGAGGGGAATGGCGCCCAGGTCTCCGATGTGGCCTCCATGCCCGGCGTGCAGCGCGTGACGCTGGAGGCCCTGGCGAAGCACGTGGCCCCCGCGGTGGAGCTGGGCGTGCCGGCCATCGCCCTCTTCCCCATGACGCCGCCGGAGAAGAAGGACGCCGAGGGCACCGAGGCCAAGAACCCGGACAACCTGATGTGCCGCGCCGCCCGGCTGCTGAAGCAGGAATTCCCGGACCTTGGCCTGATCGGCGACGTGGCGCTCGACCCCTATACCGACCATGGCCACGACGGCGTCATCCGCGACGGCTATGTGGCCAATGACGAATCGCTGGAGGTGCTGGCCACCCAGGCACTGGTGCAGGCCCAGGCCGGCATCGATGTCATCGCGCCCTCCGACATGATGGACGGTCGCGTCGCCGCCATTCGCGCCAGGCTGGACGGGGCTGGGCTGATCCATACCCGCATCATGTCCTATGCCGCCAAGTATGCCTCCGCCTTCTACGGCCCTTTCCGGGACGCGGTGGGCTCCGGCGGCGCGCTGAAGGGCGACAAGAAGACCTACCAGATGGACCCCGCCAATTCGGACGAGGCCCTGCGCGAGGTCGCCATGGACCTGGCCGAGGGCGCGGATATGGTGATGGTCAAGCCCGGCATGCCCTATCTGGACATCGTGCAGCGGGTGAAGGCCGAGTTCCGGGTGCCGACCTTCGCCTATCAGGTCAGCGGCGAATACGCCATGATCATGGCCGCCGTGCGCAACGGCTGGCTGGACGGTGAGCGGGCGATGATGGAGAGCCTGATGGCCTTCCGGCGCGCCGGGGCCGATGGCGTGCTGACCTATTTCGCGGTGGAAGCCGCGCGGGTCCTCAAGAAGTAGCGGCGGGGGCGCGGCCGGGCCGCGCCCCCTGCGCCGTCAGCTCCGGGGCATGCGGCGGCCTTGCGGCTGGCGCGGTGCCACCGTGGCGGCGGCAGGGGCCACGAAGGCCGCCCGCAACTCGCCAGCCACAAAACGCTGCGCATCGCCCGCCTTGCTCAGCACGGCCGGGTCGGCGCCGAAGAACTCGTGCGTCACGCCCTCATAGTCGCGATAGGCCACCTGCACGCCGGCCTGTTGCAGCTTCTGCGCCAGCATCTGCCCCTCGCTGCGCAGCGGGTCGATCTCGGCGGTGACGATCACCGCCTTGGGCAGGCCGCGCAGCTCGGCATTGCCGACCACGTTCAGGCGCGGGTCCGTCTTCTCGGCGGCGCTGCCGGCGCTGTAGTTGTTGGCGAACCACTGCAGCATGGCCGCGTTCAGCGGGTTGGCCCGGACGTTCTGGGTATAGGACGGCGTGGTCATGTCGGTGCCGACCAGCGGGTAGATCAGGCCCATGGCCACTGGCAGGGGCGCCCGCGCTTCCCGCGCCATCATGGCGACATTGATGGCCAGGTTGCCGCCGGCACTCTCGCCCACCACCGCGATGCGGGTCAGGTCGCCACCCAGTTGCGCCGCGTTCTGCACGGCCCAGAGGTAGGCGGCATAGGCGTCGTTATGCGCGGTGGGGAAGCGGAACTCCGGCCCCTGCCGGTAATGCACCGCCAGCACGATGGCACCGGTATCCGCCGCCAGCGCGCGGGCCGAGGCATCGTAGGTATCAAGGTCGGCGATGACGAAGCCGCCGCCATGGTAATAGACGATCATCGGCAGGCGCGGCAGCGGCTGGCCACGCGCGGGCTCCGGCTGCGGGACATAAACGCGGGCCTGCAAGGGGCTGGCCGAGCCATCGGCGCCGGGGATCTCGAGGTTGCGCACCTGGGGGATGGGGCGCGGATCGGTCCTCAGGCCAAGCTGGCGCTGCCGCACCTTCACGGCATCGGCCAGGGTCGGCTGGCGGCGGGCCTCGGCGGGGGTAAGCGTCTCGATGGGACGCGGCTTCAGGGAAGCCCAGGCCTCCAGCAACGCCCGCATCTCAGGGTCGGCACGGCCGGTGGGGTCAGCAGTGAGGCTCGGGGCCGGATTGCTGGCGCAAGCCGAGAGTGCCGCCAGCCCGAAGGGCAGCAGCAGACTCGCGCGGCGGGTGAAGGTTTGCATCCGGGGGGGCTCCTTATCGCGCCGCGCCCATACCGTCGCGCGGCTGTCGCGGAGCCCAACGTCCCGCCCAGGCCCAAGGTTGCCCTGGACTCAGCCGCGCAGGAAGCCGCGGATCGCGCCCGTCTGCGCCGGGTCCATCAGCGCCGGCGCATGCCCGCAGCCCGGCACCGTCAGCAGCGTGACGCCCGGCCTCGCCGCCATCCGCTCCGCCGTCTCGGCCGTCAGCAACAGGCTTTCGGCGCCACGCAGCAGCAGCACCGGCAGGTTCAGCCTGTCCCAAAGCGGCCAGAGCGCCACGTCGGCAAGCGGTGCGCCGCGCATCGGCGTGGCGATGGCGGGGTCGTAATGCAACACCAGCCTGCCGTTGGGCGTCGCGCGGGCCGAGGTCTCGGCCAGGTGCCGCCACTCGGCTGGGGAGAGCGCGCCGAAGCCGGCATGGATGGCGCGCAGATGCGCCTCCACCGCCGAGACATCCGCGAATTCCGGCTCGCTACCGAGATAGGCGCCGATGCCCGCCAGCGCCGCGGCCGGAATGGCGGCGCCGACGTCGTTCAGCACCATCCGGCGCAGGCCATTGCCCGGCACCGACGCCACGCCCAACCCGATCAGCCCACCCATGGAAGTGCCGACCCAGTCGTAGCTGCCGAGTTCCTGCAACAGTGGCCGCAGCACCGCCAGATAGGTCGGCACGGCATAGAGATTGCCGTCCGGCAGCCAGGAAGAGAGGCCGCGCCCCGGAATATCCGGGCAGATCACGCGGCGGCCGTCCTCGGCCAGTTCGCGGGCCAGGATGTCGAAATCCCGCCCGGTCCGCGTCAGGCCATGGACGCAGACCACCGGCGCGCCATCCGCCGGCCCCCATTCGGCCCAGCGGAGTTCCACCGGGCCGAAGGGCAGCAGGACGCGCAGCGCGCCGATGCGGGGTTCAGACAATCTTGTCCGCCTTGAGCTTCTCGATCTCCGCCGCGCTCATGCCGAGGGAGGCCAGCACCTCCTCCGTATGCTGCCCCAGCACCGGGGCGGCGGAACGGTAGTCGGGCGGCGTGGCCGAGAGCTTCACCGGGTTGGCGATGACCGTGACCTCCTGGCCCGAGGCATGGTCCATCTTCACCAGCATCTCGCGCGCCTGCACATGCGGGTCGGCGAAGACGCGGTCCAGCGTGTTGATCGGGCCGCAGCCGATCTTCAGCGCCTCCAGCTTCGAGATCCACTCGTCGGTCGGCATGGTCTTGGTGACGGCGGTGAGCGTCTCGGTCACCAGGGCGCGGTTCTGCACGCGGGCCGCGTTGGTGGCGTAGCGCTCATCGGCCAGCAGGCGCTCAAGGCCGAAGTTCTTGCAGAAGCGCTCGAAGGTCGGGTCGTTGCCGATGGAGAGCACCATGTAGCCATCGGCCGTCGGGAAGACCTGATAGGGCACGATATTGGGGTGCTGGTTGCCCAGGCGCGGCGGGTTCTGACCGGTGGCCAGGTAGTTCATGCCCTGGTTGGCGAGCCAGGCCACATGCGTGTCCAGCATGCCGATGTCGATCTGCTGCCCCTGCCCCGTCTCCTGCTTGTGGCGCAGTGCCGCCAGGATGCCGATGGTGCCGTAGAGGCCGGCGAAGAGATCGGCGACCGGGATGCCAACCTTCTGCGGCTCGCCCTCGATCTCGCCGGTGAGCGACATGACGCCGCCCATGGCCTGGATCAGCGCGTCATAGCCCGGGCGGGGCGCATAGGGGCCGGTCTGGCCGAAGCCGGTGATGGAGCAATAGATCAGCCCCGGGTACTTCTCCTTCAGCTGGTCGTAGCCCAGGCCGTACTTGGCCAGGGCGCCGACCTTGAAGTTCTCCACCAGGATATCGGCGTTCTCCAGCAGCTTGTGCACGATCGCCTGCGCCTCGGGCTTGGCGATGTCCAGCGTGATGGACTTCTTGTTGCGGTTGACGCCGACGAAATAGGCGCTCTCCCGCGTGTTCGGCATGAAGGGCGGCGCGAAGCCGCGCGTATCGTCGCCGGCCTCGGGCCGCTCGATCTTGATCACCTCGGCGCCCAGGTCGCCCAACATCTGAGTGCAGGTGGGACCCGCCAGCACCCGCGTCAGGTCCACCACGCGGAGGCCCTTCAGCGGGCCGGTCGGTTCGGTCATGTTTTTCACTCTCTCAGTCTGCGGTGTCGGATATCACAGCCAGCCGGGCACGATCAGCACGGCCCAGGCGAGCGCGGGCCCGGCGACGACCACCAGCCCGCTATAGATCAGGAAGCGGCGGAACAGCTTGTCGCGCTCGCCTTCCGGCGCATTGGCCAGCACCAGCGCGCCATTGGTCGAGAAGGGGCTGACATCCACGATGGTGGCCGAGATGGCCAGCGAGGCGATCATGCCCACCGCGCCGATCTCGCCGCCCGCCAGGAAGGGCACGGCCAGCGGGATGATGGCACCCAGCACGCCGGTGGAGGAGGCGAAGGCCGAGACCACGCCGCCGATATAGCAGAGCAGCAGCGCCGCCAGCAGCGGCGAGCCCAGCCCGGCCACGCCATTCGAGACGCTGTCGATGGCGCCCGACTTCTGCAGCACGCCGACATAGGTGATGACGCCCGCGATCAGCAGCACGGTAGACCAGCTCACCTTGTCGATGGCGCCCTTCTGCGCATTGGGCGAGAGCAGCGCCAGGATGACGGCGATGGTGATGGCCACCATGCCCACATTCAGCCCGAAGGCCAGCGAGCCGACGCCGAGGATGATCAGGCCCGCGAGGGTCAGAAGCTGGTCGCGCGTCGCACCCTTGGGGATGTGGTGCTCGTTGTTCGGCGCGGCGGGGGTGCCGCCATGGCCGGTGACGGGCAGCGAGGCACGGCCGCCTTCCTCGAATTCCTCATGCGGGCCGGTGTCGCGCCGGCCGATCAGCTTGGCGCCGCCGAAGGCAAAGAAGACGCCGATGGCCACGACGAGGTTGAACAGCAGGCTGGCCAGGAACAGCGCGGTCTCGTCGCCCGGCAGGCCGGCGCGGTCCACGATCTGGTTGGTGATGCCGCCATAGATGGAGATGGGGGAGAAGCCGCCGCCCTGGGCGCCATGCACCACCAGCAGGCCCATCATCAGCGGGTCGATGCGGTAGTGGCGGGCGAAGCGCAGCGCGATGGGCGCGATGATCGCCACCGCCGCCGGGCTGACCGCGCCCACCGCCGTCAGCACCGCCGCCACGCCGAACATCACCCAGGGAATGGCGACCACGCGGCCGCCGACCATCCGCACCGCCCAAT
This sequence comes from Pseudoroseomonas ludipueritiae, assembly GCF_014490445.1. Taxonomy (GTDB): domain Bacteria; phylum Pseudomonadota; class Alphaproteobacteria; order Acetobacterales; family Acetobacteraceae; genus Pseudoroseomonas; species Pseudoroseomonas ludipueritiae. The sequence continues at coordinate 215,405 of NZ_JACTUZ010000001.1, forward strand.
GCACCAACAGGTCGATGGTGCCGTTCTTCTGCGCGATGGCGAAGAGATAGGTGATGCCAACCAGCGTGACGAAAAGGTCGCCGGGAAAGCCCGCCAGGATGGCATTGGCACTCATGTTCACGAAGAACGTGCCGATCAGGAAGGCCAACGCGAAGGCCAGGGCCCCCATGTTGATCGGCAATGCGGTGCCGACGATGAACATGATGACCAGCCCCAGGATTGAGGCGATGGCAGGAGACACGGCGGACGTTCCTTGTTGCTTGTGGTCTTCGGCGGCTGGCCTCGCGGCCAGAGCCCTTCGTCATCCGGCCCGGGGCCGGCGGTGGTTCAGGCGGCGGGCTTCTCTCCGTTCTCGGAGGAGCCGCCCAGCAGGCGCGGAAGATAACCCGAACGTCCCTTGGGCGGTACCAGGGCCGGCAGCGACAGCATGGCATCCACCGCCGCCGAGCGCGCCACGGCACCGGAGCGGGTGAAGGCCTCGTGGTTCGCCTCGATGCTGTCGGGGTCGTAGAGGTAGTTGACCATGATGCCGTAGGATTCGGTCATGCCGCGCGGCGCGGTATTGCCCAGCCAGTTGATCCGCTCCAGCCGCGCGCCATTGCCCAGGTGGAAGCGCGCCACCGGGTCAATATTGCCCATGCCGGTGTTGGGCCGCGTCAGGTATTCGGCCACCAGGCGCAGCAGCGGCGGGCGCAGCGCGGCCTCCTTCGCCGGGTCCAGCCACCATTCGCCGGAGGCCATGGCATCCAGCACGGCGGCGCCCGTGGGCTTCTCCGCGCCCTCCTCGACAGGGTGCAGGGCCAGGATGGCGGCCTCTTCCTCCGGCCGCAGCACATCGGCGCTGCGCTCCAGCCGCCGCTTCAGCCAGCGGCGGAAGCCGGGCACGGGCGAGAGGGTGGAGAAGAACTTCACCTGCGGCAGCTCAGACTTCAGTTCCTCGACCACCTGCTTGATCAGGAAGTTGCCGAAGGAAATGCCACGCAGCCCGTCCTGGCAGTTGGAGATGGAATAGAAGATCGCGGTATCGAAGCCCGGCGCCGCGCCATCCACCGGCGAGAGCAGCGGCTGGATGGCGCCGGCGAGCCCCTTCACCAGCGCCACTTCCACGAAGATCAGCGGCTCGCCCGGCAGGGCGCGGTGGAAGAAGGCGAAGCAGCGGCGGTCCGGCGCCAGGCGGCGGCGCAGGTCGTCCCAGCCCAGGATCTCATGCACCGCCTCGTAGTCGATCAGCTTCTCCAGGATCGCCGCCGGCGTGTCCCAGTCGATCCGCCGCAGCTCCAGGAAGCCGCGGTTGAACCAGGAGGAGAAGAGGTGGTGCAGGTCGGTATCCAGCGGCTTCAGCTCGGGCTGCTTCTTCAGCACCTGCAGCAGCTCGCGCCGCATCTCGACCAGCGTGGCGGTGCCGCCGGGCGCCATGTTCATCCGGCGCAGCACTTCTTGGCGTGGCGGCTCCGCCTTCTCGAACAGGGCTGTGGCGTTCGCGGCGGAAGGATCGTCCAGATAAGCCTGCGCGGCGGCGCGCAGCGTCGCCTCGTCGGGCACGAATTCGCTCGCCAGGAACTGGCGGAAGGCAGCGCGGTCCTCGGCGTTGAGGTCATGCAACACCGAGAGCAACTCCCGCGCCACCGCCGCGCCAGACGCCTCGCCTCGCTCCGACAGCAGGGAGCGCGCCAGCAGCTCGGCCCGGACAAGAGGTGGCCGCGCGATGCCCGGAACATCGGCATAAGGGCGGCCACGGTCGGCGATGCTGGACCACAGACGCTCGATCCAGGTGCGGGCACCCAGGGTGATGTCGATCGGCATGTGCTTTCCCCCGCTAAGGCGGTTGTGCTGGCCAGGCAGTATTGGGCAGCCTGGGGAAAGGGCCAATGCAATTATGCGCGTGTCGGCTAATTCCTGGCCGCCGCATGCACAGCCCGTCAGGAATGGGCCCGGCGCATATACTGAGCGAGGGCCGCACTGGCGGTGAGCATATGCACCCGCATCAGCTGCGCTGCCTCCTCCCCCGCGCCGCGCAGGACCTGCTCCAGGATCGCGCCGTGCTCGGCGAAGCTGCGCTCGATGCGCCGGTCCTCGTGGAACTGGGCACGGCGATAAGGCGCCAGGCGCAGCCGCAGGGCCAGAGCATGATCCGCCAGCACGCTGTTATGGGTGCCGCGATAAAGCAGGTTGTGAAAGGCGCGGTTGTATTCGTCATAGGTATCCAGCGCTGCCTCGTCCGGATGGAAGTCGGCATGGAGGGTCTGCAGCCCGAAGCGCTCCGTCGCCGTCATCCGGAAGGTGGCCAAGCGGGCACACATGGCCTCGGTCTCAGCCATCAGCTCGAACATCTCGGCCAGCTGCTCCTGGGTCACGGAAGCGACGCGGGCGCCCCGGCGCGGCTCGATCACCACCAGCCCGGCGGCCGCCAGTTCCCGCAGCGCCTCCCGCGCCGGGGTGCGGGAGGCACCGAAGCGTTCTGCCAGGGCGCTTTCATCGATGACGCTGCCGGGGGCCAGACGGCCGGCGGTGATGTCGTCCGCCAGCCGCAGGCGAATGGTCTCGGCCAGGGTGGCGGGAGCGAGGGTGGTGCTACGTGTCATGTCACGCCCGATGCTGCCTTGCCCGTGCTTCGCGCGAAAGGGCCTGGACCGGGACGACTTGCGGCCTCGGCATGGGCAGCGCATGGTCGCGGCGGCCCCAAAGTGTCACCCGGGAAGGAATAGTTCATGCTCGATCACCCGAACCCCGCGCCGGAAGCCCCGACCCTCGACCCGCATGCGCTGGCGAAAGCGATCTCCGGGTTCCATTTCATTGGTGGGCGCTATGCCCCGGCGCAATCCGGCCGTCGCTTCAATGTGGTGAATCCCGCCACCGGCGAGGCCGTGGCCCAGGCCGCCGATGGCGATGCCGCCGATGTGGAAGCCGCCGTCACCGATGCCGCCCGCGCCCAGAAGGAATGGGCCAAGGTGCCCGCCCGCAAGCGTGGCGCGCTGGTCTACCAGGCCGCCAACCTGATCCGCGAGCATGTCGAGGAACTCGCCCGGCTGGTGGCGCTGGAGACCGGCAAGGCGCTGCGCACCGAAAGCCGTGTCGAAGCCAACAACGTCGCCGATATCTTCGAGTTCTTCGGCGGCCTCGGCGGCGAGCTGAAGGGCGAGACCGTGCCCTTCGGCCCCGACGTGCTGAACATGACGATCCGGGAGCCGCTCGGCGTCGTCGGCGCCATCATCCCCTGGAACATCCCGATGATGCTGATGGCGCTGAAGGCCGCGCCCGCCATCGTCGCCGGCAACACGGTGGTGGTGAAGTCGGCCGAGGAAGCGCCGCTGGCCGTGCTGCGCATCGTGGAGCTGATGAACCGCGTGCTGCCGCCGGGCGTGTTCAACATCCTCTCCGGCCAGGGTCCGGAATGTGGCGCGCCGCTGGTGGCGCATAAGCTGGTGAAGAAGGTGACCTTTACCGGCTCCGTCGAGACCGGCAAGATCATCGCCCGCGGCTGCGCCGACAAGCTGATCCCGGTGACGCTGGAGCTGGGCGGCAAGTCCCCCATGATCGTTTTCGCCGACTGCGACTTCGAGAAGACGGTGGCCGGCGCCCTCACCTCCATGCGCTTCACCCGCCAGGGGCAGAGCTGCACGGCGGCCTCCCGCATCTTTGTCGAGCGCCCGATCTACGAGAAGTTCGTGGCCGAGATGGCCAGGCGCGTCGATGCCATGGTGATGGGCGACCCGCTGGACGAGAAGACGGACATCGGCACCATCATCTCGCCCGAGCAGTTCTCCAAGGTGCGCGGATTCATTGAGGAAGGCGAGAAGACCGCCGGCGCCACCGGCCGCGCCTGCTCCGCCATGCCGAAGGACCCGGCGCTGAAGAAGGGCCTGTTCATCCAGCCCTATATCTTCACCGGCCTGGACAAGAGCAGCCGCCTGGTGCGCGAGGAGATCTTCGGCCCCGTCACCGTCGTCTTCCCCTTCGACGATGCGGAAGCCGTGCTGGCCGAGGCCAATGACAGCGAGTTCGGTCTCGCCGCCACGGTCTGGACCAACAACATGAAGATCGCGCTGCGCTTCGCCCATGCGCTGGAAGCCGGCCTGGTGCAGGTGAACCAGAACCTGGTGGTGCAGCCGAACCTCTCCTACGGCGGCGTGAAGGCCTCCGGCCTTGGCAAGGAAGCCAGCCTGGAATCCATGCTGGAGCACTTCACGCACAAGAAGACCATCATGGTGAACATGGCGTAACCACGCCTTTCCCACGCGCGCGGCGGTAGGAAATCCGCCGCGCGCGTGGCAGTTTGCCGGCCGATGCGCACGCTGGCCCTGTTCAAGAATCCCCGCTTCCTCGTGATGCTGGCGCTCGGCTTCTCGGCCGGGGCGCCCCTGCCGCTGGTGCTGGGCATCCTGCGCCGTTGGATGACCGAATCCGGCATCTCGCTGACCGAGATCGGCATGACCGCGCTGATCGGCCTGCCCTATTCGCTGAAATTCGTCTGGTCGCCGCTGCTGGACAATGCCATGCCGCCGGCCTTCCGCTCCTGGGGCCGGCGGCGCGGCTGGCTGGCGGTGATCCAGCCGCTGCTGATGCTGGCTATCCTGGCCATGGGCGCCTCCGACCCCGTGCTGATGCCGCTGGCCACCGTCTCGGCCGCCATCGCCGTGGCTTTCCTCTCGGCCAGCCAGGACATCGTCATCGACGCCTATCGCATCGAGTTCCTCGAGGAACGCGAGCAGGGCCTCGGCCTCGCCTTCTATGTCTGGGGCTACCGGCTGGCGCTGCTGGCGGTGGGCGCGGGCGTGCTGGCGCTGTCGGAATACACTGGCTGGTTCTGGGCCTTCGCCTATGCCGCCGCGCTGATCCTGGTGGGCTTCCTGGCCGTCTGGCTGGGGCCGGAGGTGCTTTCCCCACGCCCGCCGGGTGCCAGGATGGGCCTGGGCCAGCGCATCCGCACCGCGCTGATCGAGCCCTTCACCGATTTCATGCGTCGGCCCTATTGGCTGGCCATTCTGCTCTTCGTCGCACTCTTCAAGCTGGGCGAGGCGTTGGCCGCCGTGATGGTCACGCCCTTCCAGACCCAGCTCGGCTTCACGCGGGTGGAGGTGGCGCAGGTCGGCAGCGTCTTCGGCCTCTTCGCCACGCTGCTGGGCGCCCTGGCCGGTGGCTGGCTGGTGGCGCGTCTCGGCACCGCGCGGGCGCTGGTGCTGACCGGGCTGGGGCAGATGCTCTCCAACGTCATGTATATCTGGCTGGCCTATGCCGGGCACGACATGGGCGTCTTCTACCTGCAGACCGGCGTGGAGAACTTCACGGACGGCCTGGCTGATGCCGCCTTCCTGACCTACCTCTCGGCCCTGACCAGCCGGGCCTTCACGGCCACGCAATACGCGCTGCTCTCCTCGCTGGCGGCGGTCGGCACCCGCACGGTGGGCGCCTTCAGCGGCTCCCTGGCGGAAGCCATGGGCTGGCCAGCCTTCTACTTCATGACCATGCTGGCGGCGCTGCCGGCCATGGGCATCATGCTTTTCCTGCTGAAGCGCCTGCCGCCGGCAGAGCCCGCCGGCCGGCCCGCCGCCGCCCTGGTGGATTAGCTTCCCTTAGCCATTCAACCATCTCCCGCCTTTCGGGCGCCGGCCTTGCCGCGCGTCCTGCATGCCTGCGCCATAACCCTGGCAACAACGTTCCGGCATCCCAATATGAAATGAAGAAAACATAAGAGGAATGTCATGCTCGCCAGCGACATCATGACCACCTCCGTGGCCACCGTGCCGCCGGAGACGCCCATCTCCGCTATTGCCGCGCTTTTCGCGGACCGGGGCATTTCCGGCGCCCCTGTGGTGGATGCCGACGGGCGCCTGCAAGGCATCGTCACGGAAGGCGACCTGATGCGCAGCCTGGCCGCGGCGGAGGACAAGCCGCGCCACTGGCTGAGGAACCTCTTCGGTGCCTGGCAGAAGCAGGCCGAGACTTACGCCCGCACCCATGGCCGCCGTGCCCGCGATGTCATGACCACGCGCGTCACGACCGTCACGGAAAGCGACACCGCCGAGCATATCGCCAGCCTGATGGAGCAGCAGCACATCCGCCGCGTGCCGGTGCTGCGTGACGGCAAGCTGGTTGGCGTCGTCTCGCGTGCCGACCTGATGCGGGCGATCCTTTCCTCCCCGGAGCAGATCGCGGCCGATGTGCCGGATACCGAGATCCGCCGCGAGGTGGTCAATGCCATGTGGGAGCAGCCCTGGGCCGATACCTACCTCACCTTTGTCGACGTCAGGGATGGCGTGGTCACGTTCCACGGCTTCTGCCGGTCGGAGGAAGTCTGCCGCGCGCTGCGCGTGCTGGCTTCCAAGGTCCCGGGGGTGAAGGATGTCAGCTTCGACGTGGTTCCAACCCCGCGCTTCATGCTGGGGCGCTGACCGCCGCCCGGTGTGGCGCCGGGTGACTAGCCGGCCGGCATCCGGAAGGTGAAGCGAGTCTCGGCCAGCGAGGACACCGCGCCCAGCGTGCCGCCATGGGCGCGGGCGATCTCATCCGCGATATAGAGGCCGAGGCCGAGCCCCTGCCCCGCCTGCTTCGTGCCCGCACGGAAGAAGGGGCGGAACAACTCTCTCATCACGGCGGGCGGGATCGGCTCTCCGGCATTGGCCACGGAGAGTTCGAAGAAGGCACCATCCATCCGCCCCTGCACCCGCACCGGGCTGTCCGGCGCGCCATGGGTCAGGGCATTGGCCAGCAGGTTGGACAGCAACTGGCCGATACGGCCAGGGTCGCAGCGCAGCGCACCCACCGCGTCCAGGTCGCTTTCGATATCCCGGTCCGGATGCGCGCTGCGAAGCTCGGCGATCACCTGCTCCAGCATCGCCCGCACCGGGGCGGCTTCCTGCGGCTGCAACACCAGCCCACCGCCCAGGCGGCCACGGGCGAAGTCGGTGACGTTGTCGATCATCCCCGACATCCGGCTGACGCTGCTCTGGATCATGCCGATCAAGGGCTGGGCTTCATCCGGCAGCGCCATGCGCAACAGCATGCGGGAGGCAGCGGCGATGGAAGCCAGCGGGTTGCGCAGGTCATGCCCGAGCACCGCGACGAACTGTTCCCGCAGGCCGCTGCTTTGACGCTCGTCCAGCAGATCGGCCTCGCTGGTGTCCAGCCGCCGCAGGGCGTCCAGGTGGAAGGCGATCAGGTCCGCGAAGAGCTGGAACATGCCGGTGACTTCCGGCGTGTTCAGCCGCATCGGGCGGGGATCTATGGCGCAGAGCGTGCCGAAGAAGCTGCCATCCGGCAGCATCACCGGCACCGAGATATAGCTCTGGAACTTATAGAGCGAGGGCGTGTGGTGGCGGCAGAAGAGCGGGTCCTCGGCCACGTTGTCGATCACCACCGGCACGCGGCTGTCACGGATCTCGTTGCAGATCGTGGTTTCGATCTTCAGCTCGCTGCCCGGCTTGAGGCCGAAGCCGATGTCGTCGCGCACGCTGCAGGCGATCCAGCGGTCCTCGGTCACCCGCGCCACGGCGGCGAAGCCCATGCCGGTTGTCCGGCAGACCACGTCCAGGATGGCCGGCACGGCGTCGATCCTCGCTACCGCGGCAACATCCGTGGCGAGGACATCATCGGTGGCGTCGCTCATTACGCACCATGCTAGCCCTTCCCGCCATCAACGTCACGCCTCGGGCGCGGTGCGGCAGCAGAAGGGCTAAACGGCCCAGGCCAGGTAAAGTGAGACCGTCAGCACCGAGAGCACGGTGGTGACCAGAATGGTCGCGGAGGTGACACGTGCATCCCGCCGGTAATATTCGGCCAGCATGAAGGGCCCGGTGCCGGTGGGCAGGGCCGCCAGCAGCACGGCGGTGTGGACCGTGGCGGTGGGAAGGCGCATCGCCACCGCCAGCAGCCAGACCAGCGCCGGCATGGCCACCAGCTTGCCGCAGGAGAGCAGCAGCGTGGCATTCAGGTCCCGCCCACGCACCATGCCTTGCTGTGCCAGGAACACCCCCAGCGCCACCAGGGCGCAAGGAGATGCCGCCGCGCCCAGCAGCTTCAGGAAGGTCTCCGCCGGCGCCGGCAGCCCCACGCCCAGGCCGGAGGCCGCCGCCCCCAGCGCCGGAGCCACCAGCAGCGGGTTGCGGGCCAGGGCACGGCAGACCTTGAGGGCGAGGCGGCCGGGGCGCCGCTCCTCCTGCAAGCCCACCTCGATGCAGATGATGCCCTGTGCGAAGGCGACGCAGACGGTCAGGATGGTGCCGATGGTCACCAGCGGCAGGCTTTCCGGCCCCAGCGCCACCAGGCAGAGCGGAAAGCCCATGTAGCCGGAATTGGGATAGGCGGCGTTCAGCCCATCCAGGCTGGCATCCGCCAGCGGCCGGCCCAGCGCGCGGCGCAGCGCCACCGTGGCGGCGAAGACCAGCAGGGAGCCCAGCCAGAAGGCCAGCACGAAGCCCGGCTGCCACAGGGTGGACCAACTGGTATGCGCCATGATGTCGAAGAGCAGCGCCGGCAGCGCCACCCAGACCACGAAGCGGTTCAGCTCCGCCATCGAGGCCGGGCCCAGCACGTCCCCCCGCCGGCAGAGGTAGCCCAGCAGGATCAGCCCGAAGACGGGCAGGACGACGCCGAGCGTGGTGAGCACGCGCCTAGATCTTGTCGCCCCGCATCAGCCGGGACTTGTCACGCTGCCAGTCCCGCTCCGCGATGGCGTGGCGCTTGTCGGCCTTGGACTTGCCCTCGCCCACGCCCAGCACGACCTTGGCCAGGCCGCGGTCGTTGAACAGGATCTCCAGCGGCACCAGCGTGACGCCCTCACGCGTGATGGAGCCGGTCAGGGCCTCCACCTGCTTCTTGTGCAGCAGCAGCTTGCGCGGCCGGCGCGGCTCGAAATGCGCCATGTAGCTGCCGGCCTGCCATTCGGGGATGTAGCAGTTGAACAGCCACATCTCCCCGTTGCGCTCACCCGCCCAGGCATCGGCCAGGGCCGCGCGGCCGGAGCGGAGGGATTTCACCTCCGGCCCCACCAGCACGATCCCGGCCTCGAAAGTCTCGCCGATCTTGTAGTCGAAGCGCGCCTTGCGGTTCTGCGCGGCGGTGCCGTGCGCAATCAGCGAGGATTTCTTTTTCTTGTCCTTGGCGGCCATTACGCTCTCAGTTCAACAGGCCGGCGGAGACCATGGCGGCCTTCACGCGGGCACGGGTGGAATCCGCCACCGGCGCCATCGGCAGGCGGCAGAAGGCGGTGGACTTCGCCAGCAGGCTGGCGGCGTACTTCACCGGCCCGGGCGAGGTCTCGCAGAACATCGCGTCGTGCACCGGCAGCAGCCGGTCCTGAATGGCCATGGCCTCGGCAAAGTTTCCGGCGGCCCAGGCGGCATGCATCTCGGCGCAAAGGCGCGGGGCGATATTGGCCGTGACGCTGATGCAGCCATGGCCGCCGGCGGCCAGGAAGGCGAGCGCCGTATGGTCCTCGCCCGAGAGCTGGCAGAAGTCCGGGCCAATGGCGGCGCGGGTGTGCAGCGGGCGCGCCAGATTGGCCGTCGCGTCCTTCACACCCACGATGTTGGGGTGCTTGGCCAGCCGGGCCATCGTCTCCACCGACATGTCCACGACCGAGCGGCCGGGGATGTTGTAGACGATGACCGGCAGGTCCACCGCATCGGCGATGGCGGTGAAATGCAGGAACATGCCTTCCTGCGTCGGCTTGTTGTAGTAGGGCGTGACGATCAGCGCCGCATCCGCGCCCGCTTCCTTGGCATGGCGCGTCAGCTCGATGGCCTCATCGGTGCTGTTGCTGCCGGTGCCGGCGATGACCGGCACGCGGCCGCCGGCAGCCTCGACGCAAAGCTCCACCACACGGCGGTGCTCGTCATGCGAGAGGGTGGGGCTTTCGCCCGTGGTGCCGACGGGAATCAGGCCCTGGGTGCCTTCGGCGATCTGCCATTCGCAGAACTCCTGAAAGGCTTTCGCATCCAGCGACCCGTCCTCGGCCATCGGCGTGATCAGCGCGACGAGGGATCCCTTGAACATCGGAGCGGCTTTCCTTCCGGGAGAGGCATGGGGTTCCGCCGGCGATCCCGCCAGCGTCAGAGGCCGGAAGCTAGGCGCGGCGAGGCTCCGGGACAAGCGTTGCGGAAATGTTTCGCGCAGCCCCGGTGCCCGATGCCTTCGCGACAAGCGCGGTTTGATCGGCTAGGGTCCGCCCGCCATGCGCCGCACATCGCCCGCCCCCGCTCGACGCCCCGCCCGCGCCCTGCTGCTGGCGCCCCTGCTCTTCAGCCTGGCCCTGCCGGCCGCCGCCCAGCCCTGGGCCAATGAAGGCGCCCGCGCCGCCGGCCGCTCCGCCATCGCGGCGGCCAATGCCGGTCGCTGGCCGGATGCCGAGGCCCTGGCGGTCTCGGCGGACCCGCTGGCCGCCAAGCTGGTGCAATGGATGCGCCTGCAGGTGCGCGGCATGGCCACGGCGGAGGAGATCGCCGCCTTCCTTTCCGCCAACCCGGACTGGCCGATGCGCGCCACGCTGCTGGCCCGGGCGGAGGAGCTGCTGCCCCTGCTGCCCAGCGACACGCTGGTGCTGCGGCTCTACGAACACGACAGCCCGCGCAGCCTCGGCGCCGCCCAGGCCCTGGCCGATGTCCGCCAGCGCCAGGGCGCGGACCCCACGCCCATCCTGCGGCAGGCCTGGCGCGAGGCCCCGGCGGATGGGCCGGACGAGGCTGTCTTCCTGACCCGGAACGCCGCTGTCCTGACCACAGAGGACCACCGCTTCCGCTTCGAGCGGCTGGCCTGGGCCCGGCAATTCGCCGCCGCCGCCCGGCTGCTGCCCATGCTGCCCGCCGAGGCCCAGGCCGCCGCGAGTCAGCGCCTGGCCCTGGCCGCCGAGCGCCCTGACGCCGAGATGGGGCTGCCAGCCCGGCCGGCCGACCTCGGCATGGCCGCCGAATGGGCCCGCTTCCTGCGCCGCAAGGACCGGGATGCCGAGGCCGCCGCCGTCTGGCAGGCCGCCGAGCCGCTGCAGGAGAATCTGACACCCCAGGCCGCCAGCGCCATCTGGACGGAACGGCAGGTGCTGGCCCGCAAGCTGCTGCGGCTGGGCAACCCCCAGGCCGCCTGGCGCGTCTCTGCGAAGCACGGCCAGCCGGCGGATACCGCCGCCCTGCACGATGCCGAGTTCCTGGCCGGCTTCATCGCCCTGCGGAGGCTGAACGACCCCGCACTGGCAGCCCGCCACTTCGCCGTGCTGGGGCAGGAGAGCAGCAGCATCATCACCCGCACCCGCGCCCATTACTGGCGCGGCCGGGCCGCCGCCGCCCTGGGCCGCGCCGCCGAGGCGCGCGAGCATTACCTGCAGGCCGCCGCACTCCCCACAGGCTTCTATGGCCAGCTGGGCGCCCTGGCGCTGGGGGAGACGGCGCCGGAGGTCTCCGCCCGCATCACCGGCGTCGTGCCGGCCACACCCAGCGCCGCCGCCGCTTCCGCCTTCCTGGACAAGGAGCTGGCGCGGGCGGTGGTGACCCTAGCGGACCTGGGCGACACCAACCGTGCCCGCACCTTCCTGCTGCGGATCGAGGACCTGGCGCCCGACCCCGCCACCCAGGTGCTGGCGGCGCGGCTGGCCAATTCCATCGGCCGGCCGGACCACGCGGTCTGGGTCGCCCGCCGCTCCGGCATCGATGGAGTGATGCTGCTTCCAGAGGGCTACCCGGCCCCCTACCCCGTCACCGCCACCGGCCTGGCGGAGCCCGCCTTCATCAATGCCATCAGCCGGCAGGAAAGCAATTTCGACCCCGCCGCCGTCTCCCCCGCCAATGCGCGCGGGCTGATGCAGTTGCTGCCCGGCACGGCGGCGCAGGTGGCGCGGCAGCTTGGCGTGCCGACCCAGGTGGGCTGGCTGACCACGCAACCGCAGCACAACATCATGCTCGGCTCGCAATATCTGTCGGACCAGATCGCGCGCTTCGGCAACCTCGCCATGGCGGCGGCGGCCTATAACGCCGGGCCGCGGCGGGTGGAGGAATGGCTAGTCACCTATGGCGACCCGCGCCTCGGCCCCACCACCGATGGCGGCGACATGATCGACTGGATCGAGCAGATCCCCTTCAACGAGACGCGCAACTACGTGCAGCGGGTGGTGGAGAATGCCGTGATCTACCGCGCGCTGGACCCCGGCACCGCGGCGCTGGACCACCCGCTGAAGCCCTGGCTGCCCTCCGGCAGCCTGATGCCGGCCACGGCGGCCCGATGAGCGAGCATGCCGAGCTTCCGGCCAACCTGCCGGAAGCTCCCCCCTCCGCCATCCCGGCCGGCGCGCCGCGCTTCATCGCCAGCATGGGCGGGGTGGGCTTCCTGCGGCCGGCGCCGGGCACCTGGGGCTCGGTTCTGGTGCTGCCGGTGGCGCTGGCGGGGTGGGAAGCCAGCCTGGCGCTGGGCGCCTTGCTCTCGGTGCTGGGCTGGTGGGCCTTGAACCGCTTGCCGGAAGCGCGGCAGGACCCGGGCTGGGTGGTCGTGGATGAAGGCGCCGGGCAATCCATCGCCCTGGCGGCGCTGCCGGCGGCGGGCGTCACGGGCGTGCTGCTGGCCTTCCTGCTCTTCCGCGCCTTCGATATCCTGAAGCCCGGCCCGGTGGGCTGGGCCGACCGCCGCAAGGGCGCCGCCGGCGTCATGCTGGATGACATCATCGCCGGCGCCCTGGCCGCCGCCCTGCTGCTGGCCGCCCGCGCCCTGGGAGTGACCCTCTAGCCATGCTGCCCCCCGAGACCCTGGAACAGGCCGAGCTGCTGCTGCGGATCCTGCAATCGCGCGGCATCACCCTGGCCACCGCCGAATCCTGCACCGGCGGGCTGGTGGCGGCGGCGGTGACGGCCATTGCCGGCTCCTCCGCCACGCTGCTGGGCGGCTATGTCACCTATTCCAACGAGGCCAAGGCGAGGTCTGTCGGGGTCGATCCCGCGCTGATCGCCCGCCTCGGCGCTGTCAGCGGTGAGGTGGCGGCCGCCATGGCGGAAGGCGCCGCGCGCGAGTCGGGGGCCGCCATGGGCATCTCCACCACCGGCATCGCCGGCCCCGGCGGCGGCACCGAAACCAAGCCCGTGGGGCTGGTCTATATCGGCCTTGCCATGGCCGGCCGGCTGACACGGGTGGAGCGCCATGTTTTCCCGGGCGACCGTGCGGCGGTGCGGGCGGCGACAGTCGCCACCGCTTTCCGCATGGCGGCGGAAGAAGCCGCTGTTACTTCCCCTGGCAAAACGCACTGATCGCGGCTAGAAGCGGCCCCGCCATGATGACAGTCCTGCTGGTCCTGCACCTTTTCGTCACCCTCGCGCTGATCGGCGTCGTGCTGTTGCAGCGCAGCGAGGGCGGAGGGCTCGGCATTGGCTCCTCCGGGGGCATGGGCTCGTTCATGAGCGGGCGCGGCACGGCCAACCTGCTGACCCGCACCACCGGCGTGCTGGCCACGCTCTTCATGGTGCTGGCGCTGGCCATGGCGCTGCTGGGCCGCGGCCAGTCCCGCCCCGGCTCCATCCTGGACCTGCCGCCCGGCCCGGCCATCCCCTCGGTGCCGACCAGCCAGGCGCCGGGCCCGAACCCCAGCACCACGCAGCAGCCGACCACGACCCCGGCCCAGCCGGCGACTCCGGCGCAGCCCTCGGTGCCGACGAACTGATACCGCCCCGGCGGCGGGAGTTCCGGGCGCGGGAGGCGATGCCTCCGGCGCCCTTTTTGTGTGAGCAGAACGCAGCGGGGGCCGGGAACCCGATGCGGCGCAGCAAAGCAGCGATGCCGTTCTGGCGGGTTCCCGTGACCCCGGCGGCTTGTTAGAAAGGTGGCCCATGACGCGGTTCGTTTTCATCACCGGCGGCGTGGTTTCCTCCCTCGGCAAAGGCATCGCGGCGGCCAGCCTCGCTGCCCTGTTGCAGGCCCGGGGCTACAAGGTTCGCCTGCGCAAGCTCGACCCCTATCTCAACGTCGATCCGGGCACGATGTCCCCGTATCAGCACGGCGAGGTCTTCGTCACCGACGACGGCGCCGAGGCCGACCTGGACCTCGGCCACTATGAGCGCTTCACCGGCGTGCATGCGACCAAGGGGGACAGCTACACCTCCGGCCGCATCTATGCCGAGGTGATCGCGAAGGAGCGCCGGGGCGACTACCTCGGCGGCACCGTGCAGGTCATCCCGCACATCACCGATGCCATCAAGGAAGCCGCCACGGCCGATACGGACGGGCTGGACTTCGTGTTGATCGAGGTCGGCGGCACGGTGGGCGACATCGAGTCCCTGCCCTTCCTGGAAGCCCTGCGCCAGCTCAACAACGAGCTGGGCCCGCAGCGCAGCCTCTTCATGCACCTGACGCTGGTGCCCTACATCCCCTCGGCCGGCGAGCTGAAGACCAAGCCGACGCAGCATAGCGTGAAGGAGCTGCTGGGCCTGGGCATCCAGCCGCAGATCCTGCTCTGCCGCTGCGACCGCCCGATCCCCGAGAACGAGCGCCGCAAGATCGCGCTCTTCTGCAACGTGCGGCCCGAGAGCGTGATCCCGGCCCTGGATGCCAGCAGCATCTATGCCGTGCCGCTGCAGTACCACCAGGAAGGCCTGGACCGCGAAGTGCTGCGCCACTTCGGCATGTCCGTCTATGGCGAGCCGAAGCTGGACCGCTGGAACCGCATCGTTCACCGCCTGACCAACCCCGAGGGCGAGGTGAACATCGCCGTCGTGGGCAAGTACATCTCGCTGCTCGATGCCTATAAGTCGCTGGCGGAAGCCCTGGTGCATGGCGGCATCCAGCACGGGGTGAAGGTCAACCTGCAATGGGTGGACAGCCAGGTCTTCGAGACGCCCAACGCGGTGGACCGGCTGGCCGGCATCCATGGCATCCTGGTGCCCGGCGGCTTCGGCGAGCGTGGCGCTGAGGGCAAGATCGAGGCCGTGCGCTTCGCCCGCGAGCACAAGGTGCCCTTCCTGGGCATCTGCTTCGGCATGCAGATGGCGGTGATCGAGGCCGCACGGAACCTGGTGGGGCTGGACAAGGCTTCCTCCACCGAGTTCGGCCCCTGCGAGGAGCCGGTGGTCGGCCTGATGACCGAATGGCTGCGCGGCAACGAGCGTGAGAAGCGCGCGGCCGAGGGCGACCTGGGCGGCACCATGCGCCTGGGCTCCTACCCCGCCGCGCTGGCCGAGGGCTCCCTGGTGCGGCGGGTCTATGGCGCCTCGGAGATCACGGAGCGCCACCGCCACCGCTACGAGGTGAATATCGGCTACCGCGAGCGGCTGGAGGAAGCCGGCCTGAAGTTCTCCGGCCTTTCGCCGGACGGGCTGCTGCCGGAGATCGTGGAATACCCCGATCACCCCTGGTTCATCGGCGTGCAGTACCATCCCGAGCTGAAGTCCAAGCCCTTCGAGCCGCACCCGCTCTTCGCCGGCTTCATCGGCGCCGCGGTGAAGCAGGCGCTGCTGGTCTGAACGCCGGTATTCGCGCGAAGCCTGCCAAGGGCCGGGGGATTTGATCCTCCGGCCCTTTCTCTTCACCGGCCTGCCCTTGCCCTGGCGGCGATACCGCCTTATCCGCCGGGGGACTTCCACCATGAAGGAATCGCCGGAATGACCGCCATTGCCGACATCATCGCCCGCGAAGTGCTTGATTCGCGCGGAAACCCGACCGTCGAGGTCGATGTCGTGCTGGATTCCGGCGCGGTTGGCCGCGCCATCGTCCCCTCCGGCGCCTCGACCGGCGCGCATGAGGCCGTCGAGCTGCGCGACGGCGACAAGTCCCGCTTCCACGGCAAGGGCGTGCAGAAGGCCTGCGCCAATGTCGAGGGCGAGATCTTCGACGCCCTTTCCGGCATGGACGCGACCGAGCAGGTCAAGATCGACGAGACGATGATCGAGCTGGACGGGACGCCCAACAAGTCCCGCCTGGGCGCCAATGCCATCCTGGCCGTGTCGCTGGCCACCGCCAAGGCGGCGGCGAACCACTACGACACCCCGCTCTACCGCTATGTCGGCGGCGTCTTCGCCCGCACCCTGCCGGTGCCGATGATGAACATCATCAACGGCGGCCAGCACGCGGATAACCCGATCGACATCCAGGAATTCATGGTGATGCCGGTGGCCGCCGGCACCATGGCCGACGCGGTGCGCATCGGCTCCGAGATCTTCGCCAGCCTGAAGAAGGCGCTGCACGACGCCGGCCACAACACCAATGTCGGCGACGAGGGCGGCTTCGCCCCCGACCTGAAGTCGGCCGAGGAAGCGCTGAACTTCATCTCCAAGGCCTGCGAGGCCGCCGGCCACCGCGTGGGCGAGGATGTGATGTTCGCGCTCGACTGCGCCTCCACCGAGTTCTTCAAGAACGGTGTCTATGACATGGAGGGCGAGGGCAAGAAGCTCGATGCCGGCGGCATGGTCGATTACCTCGCCGGCCTCTGCTCCAAGTTCCCCATCATCTCCATCGAGGACGGCTGCGCCGAGGATGACTGGGAAGGCTGGAAGCTGCTGACCGACCGCCTGGGCGGCAAGGTGCAGCTGGTGGGCGACGACCTCTTCGTCACCAACCCCGAGCGCCTGCGCCAGGGCATCGAGAAGAAGACCGGCAATTCCATCCTGGTGAAGGTGAACCAGATCGGCTCGCTGACCGAGACGCTGGAAGCGGTCGAGATGGCGCACCGCGCCGGCTATACCGCCGTGATGTCCCACCGCTCCGGCGAGACCGAGGACAACACCATCGCCGACCTCGCCGTGGCCACCAACTGCGGCCAGATCAAGACCGGCTCGCTCTCCCGCTCCGACCGCCTGGCCAAGTATAACCAGCTGATCCGCATCGAGCAGCAGCTTGGCCCGGCAGCCCGTTACGCCGGCCGTACCATCCTGCGGCGCTGAAGCAACAGCCGGGCGCAATCCTGTTGCGCCCGGCACTCCTGGCTTGCGCCGGGCGCAAGGCTGATTTTTACCTGACATCGTGAACGGCCCATCAAGACTCGGCCGTGAGAGAGGATGCCGATGCGGGCGATCAAGCGGGTGCTGAGCGTGCTCTTTGTTCCGGCGGTTTTCGCCGGGCTGTGCTGGCATTTCGCCTGGTATGCGGTGCACGGGCCGCGCGTCGGCTCGCTGGCGCGGGAAGCCAAGGCCGCCGAGATCGCTTCGGCCCGGATCGAGCTGACCAAGGCCGAAGCGCAGCGTGACAGCATGGAGCGCCGCGTCGCCGGCCTGCGCGGCGACCTGATTGACCGCGACCAGTTGGACGAGCGTGCCCGCGCCCTGCTGAACATGGTCGGCAAGGACGAATTCGTCGCCCCCTACGGGCCGGGCAAGCAGCTCTTCTAGCCCGCCAGTTCCAGCAGGGCCCGCGCGGCGCTGCTGGCATAGCGTTCCTTGTGCCGCAGCGCCTTGAAGCTGCGCGGAGGCAGCGACACCCCTGCCCTGGCCAGCATCCCGGCGGCCAGATGCGGCGCCGCCGCGCGCTCTGAGACCACTGCCGCGCCACCGCCGCCCTCCACAGCCGCCAGCACCGCCTCGTTGGAGGGCAGTTCCAGCGCCACCTCCACATCCCTCAGCGACAGGTCCAGTCGCGGCAGCAGCGCCTCGAAGGCCGCGCGGGTGCCGGAACCCGGCTCGCGCATGATCCAGGCGGTCTCGGTCAGGCGGGCATGGGGGATGGGCTCGCCGGAAGCCCAGGGATGGTCCAGCCCCACCACCACGATCAACTGGTCCGCCACCAGTGGAATCTGGATCAGCGCCGGTTCCTCCACCTCGCCTTCCACGAAGCCGAGTTCGGTGGAGCCATCCATCAGCGCCTGCACCACGCTGGTGGTGTTGCCGGCCGTGACGCGCACCTGCACCCCGGGATAGCTGACGCGGAAGCGCACCAGCAACGGCGGCAGCCAGTAGCTGGCCACGGTCTGGCTGGCCTGCACCGCCAGCGTGCCGCGCCGCGCCCCGCCCAGTTCCGACAGCACCAGCTCCGCCGCCTGGGCCCTGGCCAGCACCCGCTCCGCCTCCGTGCGGAAGATGCGGCCGGCTTCGGTGAGTTCGATGCGCCGGCCGACCCGGTGGAAGAGTGAAATGCCGTGCCGGTTCTCCAGCGCCCGGATGGCGGCGCTGACGGCCGACTGCGTCAGGTTCAGGGCCTCGGCGGCGCGGGTGACATGCTCGCGCTCTGCCACCGCCAGGAAGATGCGGAGCTGTTCCAGGGTCATATGTGACCAATCGATTACTTCGAACGGAATGACAAGAACAACCCGTTGGATTGATCAGTCGCCTCGGCCCAGAAGGTGGCTGAAACGAAACGGTTTGCCTGCATGTCCTCCGTCACCGCTCGCCCTCAGGGCGCATCCCTCCCCTGGCTCGCCAAGACCCGCGAATTGCTGCCCGGCCTGCTGCTCTGCGCCGGCGTGGTGCTGGTGGCGGA
The DNA here is from genome assembly GCF_014490445.1 of Pseudoroseomonas ludipueritiae. Classification (GTDB taxonomy): domain Bacteria; phylum Pseudomonadota; class Alphaproteobacteria; order Acetobacterales; family Acetobacteraceae; genus Pseudoroseomonas; species Pseudoroseomonas ludipueritiae. Next base: position 233,768 of record NZ_JACTUZ010000001.1, read on the forward strand.
GATTCTACAAGCCATCGAGGTCGCGCTCTTCGGGCGCGCCTGGCTGGAGAGCCTGGTTCTGGCCATCCTGATCGGCACCTTGCTGCGCAGCCTCTGGGTGCCGCCCAAGCGCTTCAATGCCGGCATCGCCTTCAGCGCCAAGATGCTGCTGGAAATCGCCGTCATGCTGCTGGGCGCCTCGCTCAGCCTGCGGGCGATCCTGGCCGCCGGGCCGGTGCTGCTGCTGGGCATCGCGGTGGTGGTGGCGGTGTCGCTGGCCTTTTCCTTCGGCATTGGCCGCATGCTGGGGCTGCCGCCGAAGATGGCTGTGCTGGTGGCCTGTGGGAATTCCATCTGCGGCAACTCGGCCATTGCCGCCGCCGCTCCGGTGATCGGCGCGGATGCCAAGGACGTGGCCTCCTCCATCGCCTTCACCGCCGTGCTGGGCGTGATGGTGGTGCTGCTGCTGCCGCTGCTGATGCCGCTGCTGGGGCTGGATGAGCTGCAATACGGCATCCTGGCGGGCCTGACCGTCTATGCCGTGCCGCAGGTGCTGGCCGCCACCGCCCCTGTCGCGGCGCTGAGCGTGCAGATGGGCACGCTGGTGAAGCTGGTGCGGGTGCTGATGCTGGGGCCGGTGGTGCTGGGGCTGTCGCTGGCGGCGGGCCGCGCGGGCGGCAAGAAGCCGCCGCTGTCGCGGCTGGTGCCCTGGTTCATCCTGGGCTTCCTGGCCCTGGCCGGGCTGCGTGCCGTGGGGCTGCTGCCGGAAGTGGCGCTGGGGCCCATCTCGACCGTGGCCGGCATCCTGACGGTGCTGTCCATGGCGGCGCTGGGGCTGGGCGTCGATGTGCGCGTGGTGGCCCGGGCCGGCGCTCGGGTAACGGCGACGGTGGTGCTCTCCCTGCTCGCGCTGGGCCTGGCGGCGCTGGGGCTGATCCACCTGCTGCCGCCCATCTGAAGGAACCAAAAGGCCGGAAGGCGGTTATTCCCGCCTCCGGTACGCAACCCAGGACGGGGCGCGTGGTTGTGGCCTTATGCCGGCCCGCAACCCTCGCGCCCCCGCCTGCTCACGCTTCCTTCGCCAGGGCGCGGCGGGCCGTTTCGGCCAGGAAGCCGCTGGCCACCGGCAGGACCTCGTCATTGAAGTCGTAAAGCGGGTTGTGCAGCTCCCGCCCGCCATCGGCCGGGCCATTGCCGATCCAGACAAAGGCACCTGGCACATGGTGCATGAAGTGCGAGAAATCCTCGCCCGTCATGGCCGGCGGCAGGTCGCGCCGCACCTGCGTCACCGCGCCCGCGGCTTCCGCCGCCATGTCGGCCTCGGCCTTATGGTTCATCGTCACCGGCACGCCGCCCTGGATGCTGGCTTCCGCCTTCACGCCGAAGGTGGCCGAGATGCCTTCCGCCACGCGCCGCAGCCCGTCGCGGATCTGCTGCCCCACTTCGTCGCGGATGTAGCGCATGCTGCCCTTGATCTGCACCCGGGCAGCGATCTGGTTCTGCGCCTCGCCACCATGGATGGTGGTCAGGCTGACCACGCCGGTATCCATCGGGTCCAGCGCGCGGGCGACGATGCTCTGGCAGGCCACGATGGCATGCCCGGCGGCGACGATCGGGTCCCGCGCCAGATGCGGCAGCGCCGCATGGCCGGCATGGCCCTCGATATCGATCTGGAAGCGGTTGCCGGCGGCCATCACCGCGCCGTCATGCACCGCCACGGTGCCGGCGGGCAGGCCGGGCCAGTTGTGCCAGCCGAAAATGCGATCCATCGGGAAGCGCTGGAACAGCCCGTCCTTGATCATGGCCTCCGCGCCGCCGCCACCTTCCTCGGCGGGCTGGAAGATCAGCCGCACGGTGCCGGTCCAGCTCTCGTCCCGCAGCAGTTCCGCCGCGGCGCCCAGCAAGGCGGTGGTATGGCCGTCGTGGCCGCAGGCATGCATCACGCCGGGCACCGTGGAACGCCAGGGCAGGTCCTGGGCCGCTTCCTCGATGGGCAGGGCATCCATGTCGCCGCGCAAACCGACGCTGCGGTTGCTGCCGGGCCGATGCAGCGTGGCCACCACCCCATGGCCGCCAACACCCTCGGCGATGTCGGTGACACCCAGCTCGCGCAGCTTTTCCACCACGAAGGCGGCGGTGCCGCCTTCATTGAGGGTCAATCCGGGGTTGGCGTGGAGATGCCTGCGCCAACGCGTCAATGTTTCGGCAAATGCGGAGTCCATGTGCTAGGGCATAGCCCGTAAGCCCATGCGTCTCAAATTCAGCCTGCTCCTCCTGGGCCTGACCGCCCCCATCGTCACCACCTTCCCGGCCTCCGCGCCGGGCCAGGAGACACCACCCGCCGAGGCCACGGCGCCTGCCGAAGTGGTGCGCAGCTACGAGGTCAGCTTCAACGACACCGGGGATGAAGCCCTGGACGATGCCCTGCGCCGCGCCTCGGCCCTGCAGAATCTGCGGGAAAGCGTGACGGTGGATGCGGATGGGCTGATCGCGCGCGCCATCGGCGATGCCGGCAACCTGCGCGATGCCCTGCGGTCGGAGGGCTATTACGCCGGCAGCAGCAGCGTCACCCTGGCCGGCGAGGCCCCGGACACCCCGGGCCTGGCGCAGCGGCTGGCCGCCATGCCGGACCCGGTGCCCGTGGTGGTGCGGGTGGAGAAAGGGCCGCAATACAAGCTTGCCCCGGTGATGGTGGTGGCGGAGCCAGCCGGTGCTTCCCTGGCCGATGCCGGGGACGTGCCGCTGAAGTCGGGCGACGCCGCCCGCGCCCAGCCGATCATCGACGCCCAGAACACGCTGGGCGACCGGCTGCGCGATACCGGCCACCCCTTCGCCGCCATCACCCGCCGGGTGGTGGTGGACCACGACACGCGGCAGATGGAGGTGACCTTCCGCGTCGCCCCTGGCCCTGTGGCGCAGTTCGGCATGCCGGAAGTCACCGGGCAGAGCCAAGTGAAGGACGGGCTGCTGGCCAATGTGGTCCGCCCCCTGGCCGGCAAGACCTACAGCCAGGAAGAGTTGGACAAGACCCGCAAGAACCTGCTGGACCTGGGCGTCTTTTCCACCGTGCGCGCCAGGGCGGCGGAGCGGCTGGATGAAAGCGGCGCCCTGCCCGTCACCTTCACGGTGGTGGAGCGGCCGCGCCATGCCATCGGCTTCGGCGCCGCCTACGAGACCCGCTACGGCCCCACCTTCAGCGCCTTCTGGGAACACCGGAACCTGCTGGGCGGCGCCGAGAAGCTGCGGGTCGAGGGCGAGGTCAACCGCCTCGGCACCGGCGACGGCGTGGACAATACCGGCGGCCGCGTGGGGGTCAGCCTGAAGCAGCCCTGGTTCCTGGGCATCAACCAGACCATCACCTATAACATCGCCGTGCTGCGGGAGAGGCTGAAGGCCTATGACCGCGATGCCTTCACCGCCTCCATCCTGCTGGAGCGGCCGGTCAGCGAGCACCTGACACTGTCCTACGGTCCCCTCGGCGAGATCAGCCGTGTGACGCAGGATGACGTCACCACCGATTACCAGTTGCTCGGTGTGCTGGGACAGGTGCGGTGGGAGGACGTGGACAACCTGCTGAACCCCAGCCGCGGTCTGCGCGTCACCGCCCTGGCCAGCCCGATCTACAATTTTACGGATAGCGAGGTCTTCACCCGCACTCGGGTGCAGGCCAGCACCTATCTCGACCTGTCCAGTGACAAGGGCAGCATCCTGGCGCTGCGCGGCGTGGTCGGCAGCATCCTGGGCGCCAGCACCAACAGCGTGCCGCCCGACAAGCGCTTCTATTCCGGCGGCGGCGGCTCCGTCCGCGGCTACAGCTACCAGTCCATCGGGCCCCGCACGCGCAACGACGAGCCGCGTGGCGGGCTCTCGCTGATCGAGGCCAGCGTGGAGTTGCGGCAGCGCATCAGCGGCCCCTGGGGCATGGCGGCCTTCGTGGATGCCGGCTCGGTCGGTTCGGACGCCACGCCGAAATTCGACAACCTCAAGCTCGGTGCCGGTCTTGGCGTGCGCTACCAGACGGCCATCGGGCCTATCCGGGCGGATGTCGCCATCCCGCTGAACAAGGAACCGGGGGATAGCTCCTTCGGCCTTTATATCGGTATCGGGCAGGCTTTCTGATGAAGCGCGTATTGAAGTGGGTCGGCGGCGTTCTGGCCGTCCTGATCCTGTTGCCGATTCTGCTGGTGGGCGGCGTGCTGCTGGGCGCCAATACCGCGCCGGGCCAGCGGGCCATCGCCGGGCTGGCGGCGCGCTTCGTGCCGGGCCTGACCATCGAGGGGCTGAACGGCCCCATCCCCGGCAGCCCGGGCTTCGAGCGCCTGACCATGGCCGATGCCAAAGGCCCCTGGCTGGTGGTCGAGAATGCCAAGATCAACCTCGACCTGATGGCGCTGGTGAACCGGGAGCTGCTGATCGACCGCGTGGCCGCCAGCCGCGTGGCACTGCTGCGCCTGCCGGAATCCGAACCGAAGCCGCCGGAGCCGCCGCCAACCGAGCCCACTTCGCTGATCCCTACCCCGCCCGCCCTGCCGGTGGCGGTGCGCCTGCGCGCGCTGGATATCGCACGCATCGAGATTCCGCGTGAGCTGGTCTCCGCCACCGTGGAGGAATCCGGCCCGCCGGAGGGCTTCGCGCTGAAGGCGGAGGGTGATGCCAGCCTGGTGGCGCAGGCCCTGGCGGCGCGGCTGCGGCTGGAGCGGGTCGGTCATCCGGGCGAATTGACGCTGGAAGCCGGATTGGACCCCAAGGCCGCCCTGAAGCTGAACCTGCGGGTGCAGGAGCCGCCGGGCGGCGTGCTGGCCACGGCCATCAAGGCGCCGGACCAGGCCACCGACCTGAGCCTGACCCTGGATGGCCCGGCCAGCGGTGCCGCCCTGCGCGCCGAGGGGACGGTGGGCGATGCCGCCCGCTTCGCCGCCCATGGCACCATCGCCATGAACCCGGACAATTCCGCCCGCATCGCGCTGGAAGGCGATGCCTCGCTGCCGACAGTGCTGCCGCCACCCATCGCCCGGGCCGAATTCGCCCTGGATGCCAGCCAGACTTCAGCCGGCGGCCTGAACCTCGCCCGGCTCTGGCTGCGCGCGCCGGGTGGTGAGGCCAGCGCCCATGGCAGCATGGAGCTGCTGAATGTCGAGGGGCATATCAACAACTCCGCCAGCCTCGCGCCGCTGGTGCCGGAGGTGCTGGGCTGGGACGCCATCGCGCTGAACGGCAGCATCGCCAACGGGCAGGACTTCAAGCTGCGCGTGGTGCCCCAGGGCCTGCGCCTGCCCGCCCCGGCCGATGCCGCGCTGGGCCCCGCGCCGGTGGTGGAATATGCCGGCACCGTTTCCCGCATCGACAGCCTGACGGTGGATGGCGCGGCGACGCGGCTGGAAGCCTCCGGCACCTTTGGGGAGCAGTTGGACCTCGCGCTGCATCTGGTGGTGCCTGAAGCCTCCCGCATCCGCCCGGAGGTCACCGGGCCGCTGGACCTGCGCGCCACCGCCAAGGGTCCGATGGACAACCCGGCCGTCACGGCGCATCTGACCAGCCCCGGCCTGACCGCCGCCGGCCGCCGCCTGGAGGCGCCGGACCTGCAGGTGGAAACCCCGGCGGTGATGGGCCTCGCTGGCAGCGCCCGGCTCAACGCACGCGCCGAGGGCCTGCCCGTGACCCTGGCCCTGCGCGCCGCCGCCGAGGGCGCGCTGATCCGGTTGCAGGAGGCGCGCGGCCAGTTCGGCCCGATCGACATCGCCGCTGACGGCACCTTCGACACCGCCAGCACGCTGTTCGACGGCACCGCCTCTGTTAAGTCTGAGAACCTGGCGCCGTTGAGCGCCCTGGCCGGGCAGCAGGTGGCGGGCAAGCTGGATATCGGCGCCAAGCTGGTGCCGCAGAATAGCCGCCAGGGCATCGATGCCCATGCCCGGGTGCAGCAGCTTCAGGCCGCCGGCCAGACCATCGGCGCCGAGCTGACCCTGCGCGGCACCGATGCGGCACTGGACTTCGCCGCCAATGCGCGCCTGCCGCAGGCGACGGTGGATGGGCGTGGCCGCTTCTCCCGTGGCGACAACGGCATGCGCTTCGACCTCGCGGCGCTGGATGTGGCACAGGGCCAGTATGGCATCCGCCTCGCCGCCCCTGGCAGCATCCTGTTGCCGCCCAGCGGCGCGGTGGAAATCCCTGGCCTGCGCCTCGCGGCCCGTCCCGCCGGCAGTATCACCGTCTCCGGCCGCTGGGGGCCGGAGCGCGCGGACCTGCGGCTGGCCCTGGCCGCTCTGCCCGTTTCCGTCGCCAATCTCTTTGTGCCGGAGCCGCAGTTCGGCGGCACAGTAGTTGGCGATGTGCGCGTCACCGGCCCCACTTCGGCGCCCGAGGTGAATGCCGTGGTCAACGGCACTGGCCTGACCGTGACCGCACCCTGGTCGCGCGGCTGGCCCGCCGCCACGCTGCGGGTGGAGGCCACGCGCAACGGTGCCGGCGCTATCCGCGCCAATGCCAGCCTGCGCGCCGGCAACCTGGCCAATGTCACCGCCGAGGCGAACCTGCCGCAGGGCCCGGCCATGGATGCTCCGCTTTCCGCCAGCATCAAGGGCAATGCCGACCTCGCGCCCGTGCTGGCGCCCACGCTGGGCGGCGGCGCCAACCAGGTGACGGGCCGCATCCTGCTGGATGCCAGCGCCGGCGGCACGCTGGGCGCGCCGCAGCTTGGCGGCACCGTGGACCTCACCAATGGCTTGGTGCGGAACCAGCTCTACGGGCTGCGCCTGACCAATATCACCGCCCGCCTCCGCGCCCAGGGCGAGCGCATCCTGCTGGAGCGGCTGAATGCCCGCGCGGGCCAGGGCAGCATCAATGCCCAGGGCTTCCTGGAGCCCTTCACCGCCGGCATCCCCATCGACATCTCCGTCACGGCCCGCAACGCGCAGCCGCTGCAAAGCGAGCTGGTGACGCTGCTGACCGACGCCGACCTGCGCTTCACCGGCCCCTTGCAGGTGACACCGGCGCTGGGCGGCACCATCCGGCTGCGCCGCGCGGTCATCAACATCCCGCAGCAGCTTCCCGGCGGCGGTGTCGCCACGCTTGGCGAGGTGCAGGAGCGCGGCGGCCCCAACGCCCGCCGGGCCGCGCGCCCGGCCCCG
>NZ_JACTUZ010000010.1 GCF_014490445.1 Pseudoroseomonas ludipueritiae
GGCCTGGCCGGCCTCGCGGGCGCGGGACTGCGCCTTGCGGCGGCGCAGATTCTCCCGCAGCGCGGCGGCGAGGCGCGCCTCGGCCTCGGCGGCGCGGCGTGCCGCGGGAGTCTCGGATGGGCCCGGGGGGGCTGAGGAAGGAGATTTCGCCATCGGGGCAAATGCAACCTGGCCGATGCGGAAAAGCATGCCGATGGTGCTGCTGCAGGGAATCGAACCCTGGACCTCTCCCTTACCAAGGGAGTGCTCTACCGCTGAGCTACAGCAGCAGGACCATCGGCGTGGGGCGCTTCCTAAGGTCTGGCTCGCCGGCACGCAACCCCCATTATGTGCCGGGATGCACAGAATCGGGAGGCGGCCCGCCGGCCCCCGTCATGTGGCAGGCACGCGGTTCCTGTTGCGTTCGCTCTGATTGCCCTGCGGCGGCAACGGCGCTGGCCAGATGTCCCCACAGCGCCCGAATGGCACGATGTGGGCATACCGCTCCCAAAGGCTGTGCTGGGCCAGCCGCCTTCGACCTTCAACCGAAGGCGCGGCGGCGAGTGCGGATACCCCTGGCTTGACGGTTCCGACGATCCACAGGGTTCCGGTGTCTCGACCCCGTTCGGCCTCAAGGGGCACCGGACCGCCTCCTTCAGGATGGCAACCGAGGCGCGACGCCAGGATCTGGTGGGCAGGCACCAACTCGGTCACACGCCGGCCCGGAGTTCCGTGGCGTCCTCGGCCGCTCTCGAGGGGCGTTCCCCCCTACCGGTTTCCATGCGGCGCCCATGGCACGTGGCCTTCCGCGATGGCAGGGAAGTGACAAAGCTTTGATCCATGCGCCTGCGGCTGCCCCGATCCCGTCACCATTGAGACGCGTGCTTGCCCAGAAGGTGGTCTTTCTGAGCCTGGTATGGAGCCCCTGCACTCATCCAGGGCTCCCGATGAGGCTCTGGAGGTCCGGCAAATGGCGCGGAGGAATGAGCGACATTCCGAGGCTGAGATGGAGGCGGCAATGGCGGAGATAGAGCAAAGTCTCGGTGTGGCATCACCAGGCGCATGCTTTACCTCTCTGTGCCTGATGGCTGTGATTGTCGCGCGGTATCCTGCCGGCGATGCCCAGGATGAGGCAGAAGACCGGCTGTCCGCCGCGATGGCGCGGAGCAGCCTGGGGCAAGACGAGCTCGCGGTCATCCGCAGGTTCCGGCAGGATGGGTTAGGGGCGGATACGCGGCGCCTGAGTTTAAGCCGGGGGATAGAGCCCAGGCTCAGACGGCAGTTCTGACGTTCTGGAATGTGGGTCCTGCCACTCGTGCTGTTCTTCTTGCCCGCTTCACCCGGACGCTCCTGACCCGATCCGGCGCTGAGTGCTGGCAAGGGCAACAGAGCGGATCGGCTGAGGAGCGGGCATCGTCCCTCCTGACCTCGGCCAATGCGGCCCGCAGTTCCCGGAAAGAGGCTTGATACGCCGCATTCCAAGCCGAGCGGCTGAAGATGCTTCCACAGGCAGCGGGCGCCTCCATGCCCCCGAGCCGGCGTAATGCACGCGAGATGACTCTGGACTGCCTGGCATGAAGCATCCCTCCGGCTGAGCCTCCGCTCCAGCAAGCGTTACCTCGGCCATGGGGCGGGCAGGCCCATATGGCCCGGAAGCAGCCAGGCTGGTGCCAGACTCATGACCGACCGAGACTATGCCGATCTCCGGGCCCTGCGGTGCATCATCGAGCAGGGAAGTTTTGTGGCCGCGGCGCGCGAGTTGCGCCTTTCCCGCTCGGCGCTGAGCGAGGCCATCCGCAGGTTCGAGGCGCGGCTCGGCATTCAATTGCTCAACCGGACGACGCGCAGCGTCAGCCCCACCTCGGCGGGCGAGCGCCTGGCCGAGCGCTTCGGCGGCGCCGCGGCGGAGATCGAGGCCGCGCTGCGGGAGGCGATCGAGGCCGGCGGGGAGGCTGCGGGCACCGTGCGGGTCCATGCGCAGCGCCTGGGCTACGAGACCGTATTGCGGAATTTCCTGCCGCGCTTCGTGGACCGGCATCCCCGGATCAGCGTGGAGGTCGAGATCGGCGATGCCGGCATCGACATCGTCTCGGAGCGCTTCGACGCCGGCATCCGGCTCGGCGAGCTGCTGGACCAGGATGTCATCGCCATCCCGCTGCAGCCGCCGATCCGCCAGGTGGCGGTCGCCGCCCCGGCCTATCTCGAACGGCATGGGGAGCCGCGGCATCCGCGCGAGTTGCGCGGGCATCGCTGCGTCTGCTTCCGCTGGCCCGGCCACAACATGCTCTACAACTGGGAATTCTACGAGAACGACGCCTGGTTCTCGGTCCCGGTTTCCGGCCCGCTCACCTTCAACGACCAGCGCGCGACCATCGAGGCCGCCATGGCCGGGGCCGGCATCGCCTTCTGGGTGGAAAGCGAGGTGCAGCCGCATATCGACGCCGGCCACCTGGTGCCGATCCTGCTGTCCTACACGGCGAGCTTTCCGGGCTTCGCCCTCTACTATCCCCGGCACCGGCACCGCTCCCCGGCGGTCAATGCCTTTATCGCGGCGCTGCGCGACGAGGCCCGGCGCTGAGGGATTGTACCCTGCTAGGCGAACAGCCCATGCGGAATGCATGGCATTCTGGCGGGCAAGGAAGGGGCTTATCTGCGCTGGACCCAATCAAGGAGACCAGCATGAACAGCAGGAATGACAAGGCGGGTGATTTTTCCGGCAAGGTCGCGATCGTGACCGGTGCCGCCAGCGGGATCGGCCGCGCCACGGTGGAGCTTCTGCACGGCCGGGGCGCCTCCATCATCGCCGAGGACCGGAACCCGGCGGTCGAAGCGCTCCACCGCCCGGGCATTGAGCCGCTTGTGGCCGACGTGACGCAGGAGGAGGCCGCGAAGCGCGCGGTGGCGCTGGCGCGGGAGGCCTTCGGCGGCCTGGACATCCTGGTCAACAATGCCGGCATCATCATCAACAAGCCGGTCCTGGAGACGAGCCTGGAGGAATGGAACGGCGTGCTCGCCGTCAATGCCACCGGCGCCTTCCTGCACGCGCGGGAAGCGATGCGGGCCATGGTGCCGGAAGGCCGTGGCGCCATCGTGAATGTCGGCTCCTATGCCTGCTTCCAGGCCTTCCCGACCATCGCCGCCTACGCCGCCTCCAAGGGCGCCCTGGCACAGCTGACGCGCGTGCTGGCGCTGGAGGGGATCGGGCATGGCATCCGCGTCAATGCCGTGGGCTCCGGCGATGCCGTCACCAATATCCTGAACCATATGCGCGAGGATGGCGCCGAGTTCCTGGCCGAGCATGGCCGCAACGCACCCATCGGCCGCGCGGCCGAGCCGCGGGAGATCGCGGAGGTCATCGCCTTCCTGGCCTCGGAACAGGCTAGCTACATGGTCGGCTCGGTTGTCATGGCGGATGGTGGGATGAGCGTGGCCCTGCCCTGAGCATCCTTCTGAGCGGCCACCTACCATCCGGACAACACAAGGCAGCGAGGCGTTGCGGAGCGGTTTACTCGCGGGGCCCGAGGCGTGTTTCCTTCTCCCCATGCCACCCCGGTCGGAACCGCCCGTGAAGAGCCCTGGCACCCGCCGCGCGATCCTCGCGGTGGGCCTGCTGCTCTGCGTGCTTCTGTCGGTTCTAGGCGCGTTTCTGCTGGGCTGGCTGGACGCGCTGCGCTGAGGGCCTGGGTCTCATCAGCCTCCGCCCAGGCCCGCATGGAGGAGGGGCCGCTCAGGCCTGGCGGCCTTGCTCCTCATGCAGCGCCGCCACGGGGCCTTCGAGCTGGTAGAGCAGGCCGTGCGGCGGGAATTCCAGGCTGGCCGAGCCTTCGAAATATCCAGGCAGGGTGCGGCGGATCATGAAGCTGCCGAAGCCGTTGCGGGAGGGAGGCTGCACCGCCGGGCCGCCGCTTTCCTCCCAGCGCAACTGAAAGCTGGCCTCCGCGCCGTCGAAAGGCGGCAGGATGCGCCAGCATAGCATCACCCGCCCGCCTTCCACCGAAAGGGCGCCGTATTTGGCGGCATTGGTGGCCAGCTCGTGCAGGGCCAGCGTCAGGGCCAGGGCGCAGCGGGAGGAAAGACGCAGCGAAGGGCCCTCGACCCGGAAGGCGCTGGCGCGGCCGTCATGCGGCAGCAGGGCGCCGCGCACCACCTCATGGATCTCGGCGCCCTGGTTGTGGATGTCCAGCAGCCCGCCCTGGGCGCGGCCCAGTGCTATCATCCGCGCCTCCAGTGCCTCCCGCGCCTCGGGCAGCGAGCTGGACTGGCGCAGCGTCTGGTTCATCACCGCCTGCGCCATGGCCAGGGTGTTCTTCAGCCGGTGCCGCAGCTCCTGGTTCAGCAGCTCCAGCTGTTCCTCCAGCTGCCGCTGCGCCGTGATGTCGCGCGCGACGCAGAGCAGCCGCTCCGGCTGCCCGCCGCCGTCCAGCATGGGCGTCACCGCCACGTCCCACCACAGCGGCCGGCCGCGCATGGTATGCGCCAGCCCCTGGAAGCGCGCGGTGCGGCCGGCGCGGGCCTCGGCCACCGCGGCCTCCGCCCTGGCCCTGGCCTCGCCCCGCCACAACTCGGGCCAGGACGCGTGGTGGATGGCGGCGAAATCCGCGACCTCCATGCTTCGGCGGCCGCCTTCGCTCATGAAGGCCAGGCGGGCATCGAGGTCCAGCACGGTGATGCAGTCGGCGGAACTGGCCAGCACGCCGCCGAGGAAGGCGGCGCTGGCATCGGCCTCGGCGCGGCTGCCGGCCGCGTCGGCGAGAGCCTGGCGCAGCCGCGCGAGATCGGCGTCCCGGGTATCCAGGATGCGGCGGAAGGCGGCGCAGACCAGCGCGATGCTGGCGGTGACCAGGGCGAACAGCGCCGTCGCCGTCCACTGCTCCAGGCTGATGAAGAAGGTGTAGTAGGGGGGAATGAAGAGGCCCACGGCCAGCAGCGTGGCCAGGGCGGTGGCGAAGAGGCCGGGGCCGATGCCCAGCAGGAAGGCCACCGCCATCACGGGCGGGATGAAGAACAGGTAGGGTAGGCCAAGGACCGGCAATGCCAGCCGGATGCCCCCTGCCGCCAGCACCATCAGCGCCGCAAGGCCGTAGCGTTGCGGCGTGGGCAGTGGGCGGCGCGGCAGGCGGCGTATGACCTTGTGCCAGAAAGGCATCTGGTGGGGCAAAAAGCGTGATCCTGGCCAGGAGGAGCGGCGGCCTGTGGCCGCCTGCGCCGGAGTCCTGGCGGCCCCGGCGCCAGGGTCGAATATAGGATGGCCCGGCGAAAAGCACAGGCTTTCGCTTTGTGCTGCCGCCGGGCCCGGGGGCTCAGCCGGCGCGCATCATCGCGGCCATGCGCTGCGCCCGCGCCGGTGTCTGCCGTGCCCAGAGCGAGGCCAGCATGCCTGCCGCCGCCGCCTCATGGTCCCCGCGCCGCAAGGCGGCCAGGGTGCCCTTGAAGCCGAGCAGCCCGGCGAGGCCGAGCTGGAAGGCCATGGCTTCCAGCACCGTGCGGCGGTTCCCGGTCAGTTCCGCCACCCAGGGCAGCGCCTGCGCGACCCCGGCGCGGATCTCCGCCAGGTCGTTCTCCAGCAGAGCCAGGGCCTCGGCCGCGGTGATGCCCTTGCGGTCCAGGCAGCGGCCGATGCCGATGGTGGGGTGGCCGCGCAGCGTGCTGCCAGGCAGCAGGGGCTGGCCGGTGGCGTCGTCATAGACCGTCAGGCGCAGGCCTTCCTCCCGCAACAGCAGCGCGGCCAGGGAGCTGGGCGCCGTGCTCAAGGCCGGGCCGCCTTGCTGTCCTCGGGCATCAGGGCGGAGATGGTGCCGAGCAGCAGGATGGAGACATCCACAAAGCCCTGAATCGTGCCGGCATCCGGCACGATGCCTTTGATCGCGAAGACCACGACGGCGAGCGAGCGCAGTGTGCCCGGCTCGGCCAGTCGGTCGAGGAGATAGCGCATCGGATGGGTCCTTGTTGGGGGCGGTGGGCGGGATAGGCCGGCCACGCGGCGCGGCCGGCCAGGGGCGTTATTCGGCGCCGATTGTCAGCGCCTCGGCGGCGATGGTCACGGTGCCGGCGCCGGAGACCGGCGCGGTCTGCGCCAGCGGGCCGAAGGCCAGGGCATTGCCGCCGGTGGCGGCGTCATAGAGCCCCACATGCGTCAGCGTGCCGGCGGCGGCGGTGAAGACGAAGCGCAGCGCCTCGGCATTGCGCTGCTCCCCGGTGCCGGTGAAGACCACCTTCTGGCGGGCATAGCCATTGCCAGCGGGCTCGCCGGACAGGCCGGCGGCCACGGTGCCGCCGGTGCCCAGCGCGGCATAGACGGCGGCAGGCAGGGAAGGGCCACGGGCGCAGATGGCGCGGGCCACGAGGTTGCGGGCATAATCGGTCAGGACGGGCATGGGTCTCGTTCCTTCGGGAAAGGGCCGGCTGCCGCTCAGGCGGCGCCGGAAAGGGCCTGCAGCATGGGGTTGGGCAGGCGGGTGGGGCGGTAGTCCACCAGTTCCACCTCGCCGAAGGCGGCGCGGTTGAGCTGGGTGGAGGCATGGCCGACCAGCAGGCGGGTGAGGCCGGCGGGCAGGGCGGCGGCGGCGGTCTGCACCTCGCCGCCATTGAGGCAGAGCGCCTGGTCCCCCGGCGCCCAGGCGAAGGCGGCGCGGAAGGGCGTGCCGGGCACCATGTTGCCGGGGGAAAGGGTGGCCAGATTGGTGCCGCCGCTATCGACCACGCCGGTGATGGCGGAGCCGGCCGAGGTATTGCGCAACTGGATGCGGTTCTGGTCCGTGCCGTCGTCGATCTGCCAGAGGCCCTGAGAGGCCCCGAAAGGCGCGATCTGCGGCAGCATGGCCCGCACCACCAGCGTGCCCCGCGTGCCGAAGCCGCCGGGGGGCTGCCAGAGCGGCAGGTCGGCCTCCCGCGACGACACGGCCAGGCTGCCAGCCGGAGGCAGGATGGGAGAGGAGGCGGAAGTGCCTTGCTCCACCTGCAGCGCGCCGATGCGGTAGGTCTCGTCCACCACCTCGCCGGCGGTGTTGTTGGCGAAGTGGATCTCGGGCAGCAGCCGGCCGACATTGGCGGAGCTGATCGTGTAGCTGGCCGAGAAGCGTTGGCCGGCCAAGGGCGCCCCGCTGGGCTGGCCGCTGAAGGCGGCGGTGGGCAGCGAGAGGTAGCTGCCGGTCTCGCTGCGCAGGTTGAAGCCGGCGCGGAGCGTCAGGACCGAGGTGGTGCCCGCCAGCTTCCGCGCGAAGAGGCTGGTGGTCCAGGTCTGGCCATTGCCCGCGGCGATCTGCGTCATGCCCTCCAGCGCCAGGCGCCAGCCGGCATCGCCGCTGCCGTACTGCCGCGTGCCGTAGAGCCGCAGGTCGAAATACGGGATGCCGTTCTCGCTGCCCTGGCCGGTCACCTGCCAGGACAGGCCGCCCGCATCGCCGATGGTGGAGAAATAGGTCGGCAGGGTGCCGGTGGCCGCGCTGCCCGCCACCACGGCGCCGGCGAGGCGCGGGTTGCGCAGCTGGTTGCTGCGCGCCCCTTCCACCAGCAGCCTCCGCGCCGCGCCGTTGAAGCGGGGCGTGTCGGCGGTGGCGACGGCCAGGCTCAGCGATGCCGCCATGACCTGCGCGCCGCCGGTGCGGCTGACCGCGAGCCGCCCCGGGTTGTCCGGCCCCAGCACGCGGAGGGCGGCACTGCCCTCCAGCGCGCCGGCCGGAAAGTAGCAGAGGTTCATGTCAGGGGGCTCCCGCGCCCGTCAGGTGGCAGATCTTCGTGGTGCCGCCATCGGGCGAATAGACCAGCAGCGAGGCGACGCCGCCGGCGCGGATCTTGGTGAAGCCATCGGCATTGGTGGGCGCCGTGTTGACGGTGAAGCCGGAGAGCGAAAGCGCGAGATCCGTGCCCATGCGATTGACCAGGGTGCAGGAGAAGCCATCACCCGCATTGGCCCAGCTCAGTGACAGCGTGGTGCCGGCATTCGCGATCAGCATCCGGCCGTTATGCAGCGCATGCGTCAGCGTGGTGGCGGCGGAAAGCAGCACAGTGGCCAGTCGGCGCTCGGTGAACTGGCCGTCCACATAGCGCTTGGTGGCGGCGTGCGAGTTGGCCACCGGGTCCCCGGGCAGCACCAAAGGCCCCGTCAGCGTCGCGGTGCCGGTGGAGGAGATGCGGAAGCGCTCCGCCACCGTGCCGCCCGCCCGGGTCTCGAAGACCAGTGCGCCGGCCTCGCTGCCATTCGTTACCGTCTCCGCCACGGCGGCGAGACGGGCGAAGGTCTGCTCGGCGGCGGCGCTGTTGTTGCCATTGGCTTCCAGCACCGCGATGCGGTCATTGGCCAGCGGGCTGGCGGAAAGGCGGCGCAGCCGCAGCGTCTGCGGCTGCGTCATGCCGGCGCCGCCCAGGCTCAGCGCCGCGTTCGGGTTGTTGCCGGCCTCGCCGGCGAAGTTCACATCGGCGCCGGAGAGGGTGAAGCTCGCCGCGGGCTTGTCCGCGGCATCCAGCAGCCGAAGCTGCGCGCCGCTGCTGCCACGCTTGTGAATATTCACCGCGCCATCGGCATCGGCGGAAAGCCGTGTCTCGATGGCGGCGGTGTCGGAGACCGAGGCGATCTCCACCCGCCCCGCCGCGATGCGGTTGGTGCTTTCGCTGGTGGCGCGGTTGGCCGCGAGGCTGATGCGCCGCATTGCCGCCGGGCTGTCGGCGGTGAAGGTCACGGGGCGAATGTCGCAGCCGGTGACAATGACATTGCCCGCCGCTTCCGCCAGATGGATGGCGGCGATGGTCTGGTTGCCCGTGCCAGGACCGCCGGTGAAGTCGCAGCCCACAAAGGAAACCTGCCCGTCCAGTACCTCTGCAATGCGGCGCGCGCCGCCGGTCACATCGACGCCGATGATCTCGTGCTGCTCCGTGCCCGTGGCCGAGACCTGCACGGAGACCCCCTTGGAGGAGAGGAAGCCGCCGATGAACTTGTTGCGCTGCGTGGTGCCACTGAGCCGGATGCCGATGGTGGTGGGGTCCGCCGCGTCCACCCAGCCATCGACGCCGATATTGGAGAAGGTGCAGGCATGCACATCGCCGTAGATGTCGAAGCCGACATCATGGCCGTATTCGAAGCAGTTCTGGAAGGAGGCCATGTCGGCGCTGGTGATGGCGAAGGCTGTGCCCAGGCGCCGGTTCGGCTGGATATAGGCGGCGCCGCCGGAGTTCCAGCCGGCGGCATAGGTGGAGCCGTCGAGGTCGACGCAGGTGGGGTCCACCACCGTGACCGTCCAGCGGCCGTAGAGGCCGGGGCAGCCGCTGGTGCGCACCTCGGAGATGTTCATCACCTCGCCGGTCCTGAGGCTATGCTCGCCGGCCAGCGCGACGCGGAAGCGCCCGCTGCCGTTGTTGGTGACATTGCTGATGGCGACACGCGTGTTGGACCAGGTGCGCCCGGTGGTGACCAGCGGGTGCCAGTTCACCTCGCTGATGCGGCAGACATCGAAGGCATTGCCGACGAAAAGCCCGTTGCGCGCATCGCCCAGCACATCCTTCACGCGCAGGCGCGCATTGCCGTGGCTGTAGATGCCCCAGTTGAAGCCCAGGATCAGCAGCCCCGACAGCGTGGTATCCGCGCCATTGCCGTTGCCGCCCCCGCCGCTGCCATCGCCCACCGTGACGGCGGTGCCGGCGAAGGCGGCCATGGCATCCAGCCCTTCGCGCAGGTTGGTCGGCACTGTCATGCCCCGGCGCAGCACCGCCAGCCCTTCCAGCCCGCCATTGCGCTGCACGCGGATGGTGCGCGCCGGGTCCAGCAGGATGGCGTGGTTGACGCTGGTGAAGTCGCCGCCCTGGCGCCAGCCGCCCGCGCTGGTGCGGCCGCGCAGGAAGACGCCGTTCTTCACCGTGATATCGCCCGCGGCCACCAGGTAGCGGCGCGGCCCCAGCAGCACCACGCCGCCGCCCTGCGCCGCCGCCGCGTCGATCGCGCGCTGGAAGGCGGCGGTGTCGTCGGTGACGCCATCGCCCGCCGCGCCGTAGTCACGCACATGCAGCGAGCGGTCGGTCAGCATGGCGCGGCGCATGGCGGCGATGGTGGTGCGGCGCGTCACCGCCAGGGCGGCGCTGCCCTGCACCAGGGCGGCGATATCGGCATCGGCGAGGGTCGCGGCGGAGGGAAGTTCAGAGATCTTCGAATTGGCCATCGGGGCGGGGGTCCTTCAGGTGATGGGGGCGCGCGGGGAGGGGAATGAGGGGCCGCTCAGACCAGCAGTTCGCCGCCGTCCTGCATCAGGATCGTGGCGCCGGCCTCGGTGAGCAGGACGTAAGGCTCGGTCACCACGAAGGAGGTGGAGGTCTGCGTCACCAGCGGTTCATCGGCATCCCGCACCACGACGCGGTAGCCGGAGCCCGGCGAGGGCGCCGTGAAAGTGACGGAAGCGGAACCCGAGAGCGCGCTGACGGAGACCGGGCCCGCGACCACCGTGCCGCTGCTGTTGACGATGGAGAAAAGCAGCGTGCCGACCGGCCCGGTGACGCGGGCCGAGACGGTGAAGGAGCGCCCGATGTAGAGACCCGCCGGCACCGGATCGAGCGCCACGGCGCGCGTCTGCACGGTGGCCGCGCCCAGGCTGAACAGGATCTTCAGCGCGGCGCCGGTGCTGATGCGCACCGGCGGCGCGGTGGCGTCCAGCACCAGGCCGTTGCCCACGGCGCCGTTGCTGCGCACGGGGATGAGGCTGAGCGCATCCGATGTCTGCAGTAGGATCAGGTGGCCCGGCATCAGCTTGTCGGCGACCGAGGCGAAATAGCCCGGGGCCAGCACGGCGGCGCGGGTATCGGTGGTGGTGTAGAGCCACATCGTGAAGCCGCCGGCGGAATCCAGCGGCGTGAGGTTGCGGGCGTCGAAGGGCATGCGCGTCTCCTGGGACGGGCTGGCGGAGGGCGCGCGCGGAAAGCCCGCCCGCGGAGGAGGCGGGCAGGCCGGGCGCGGGCGGATGGGGTGTTGGAAGGGGCCTGATATGGTCAGGGCGCAGCTCGCCCGGTGACGGCTGGAATAGAAAGGAATATCAACCGGAAGTCAAGAAAAAAATCCTATAAATGTGATCGGAAAGCAGGGTGATTGAGCCATGGCACCCTCCGCCGCTAGGCTAGCCGCCTGCTCCCCGCTGTCAGGAAGGGCCCGACATGCTCCGTCGTCTGCTTGCCGCCTCGCTTTGTGCCGCCGCCCTCCTGGCCGGAAGCCTGCCGCACCCCGCCGCCGCGCAGTCGGACAAGACGCTGAATGTCTACAACTGGTCCGACTATATCGATCCCTATGCGGTGTCGAAGTTTGAGCAGGAGACGGGCATCAAGATCCGCTACGATGTCTTCGACAGCCTGGAGACCCTGGAAGGCAAGCTTTCCGCCGGGCGCTCCGGCTACGACATCGTGGTGCCCACCAGCGAACCCACCTTCGCGCGCCTCGCCAAGGCCGGCGCGCTTCTGCCACTGGACCGTGGCAAGATTTCCAACTGGGGCAACCAGGACCCGGCGCTGCTGAAGCAGGTGGACAGCAGCGACCCCGGCAACCGCTTCGGCGCCATCTATCTCTATGGCACCATCGGCCTGGCCATCCGCCCTGACCGCGTGCGCGCCCTGGCGCCCGATGCGCCGCTGGACAGTTTGGACCTGTTGCTGAAGCCGGAGAATGCACGGCGCCTGGCCGGCTGCGGCATCGCGGTGATGGATTCCGCCATCGATGTGCTGCCGACGGTGCTGCGCTGGCGCGGCCGCGATCCCAACAGCACCGACACCGCCGACCTGCGCGCGGCGGAAGAAGCGCTGCTGGCCATCCGCCCGCATGTGCGCGCTATCACCGCCAGCAGCAGCATCCTCGATGCGCTGGCCAATGGCGAATACTGCGTGGCGCTGACCTATTCCGGCGACACCATCCAGGCGCAGGCCCGCGCGCGGGAAGCGAAGCGCGGCGTCGAGATCGGCTATGTGCAGCCCAAGGAAGGCGCGCAGCTCTGGTTCGACATGCTGGCCATTCCCGCCGATGCACCGAACCCCGAGGCGGCGCATGCCTTCATCAACTTCCTGCTGCGGCCGGAGGTGATGGCGGGCATCACCAACCACGTGCGCTACCCCAATGCCGTCACCGCCGCCACGCCGATGGTGCGGGAAGACGTGCGCAACGACCCCAATATCTACCCGACACCGGAGATGCTGGCGCGCACCTTCACGGTGCAGGCACTGCCGGCCAGCGCCGCGCGCGCCTATGGCCGCAGCTGGAACCGCTTCAAGGCCGGGCGCTGAGTTGAGCCTGCTGGAGATCGCCGGGCTTTCGAAGCATTTCGGCGGCACCGCGGCGCTGGAGGCGCTGGACCTGCGTGTGGAGCCGGGGGAATTCCTGGCGCTGCTGGGCGGTTCCGGCTCCGGCAAGTCCACCCTGCTGCGGCTGGTGGCGGGCTTCGAGCAGCCGGATGCCGGCAGCATCCGCATGGAGGGGCGCGACCTCGTGCCGGTGCCGCCGCATGCGCGGCCGCTGAACATGATGTTCCAGTCCTATGCGCTGTTTCCGCATCTCTCCGTGCAGGGGAATGTCGCCTATGGCCTGAAGCGCGATGGCGTTCCGCGCGCCGAGCGTGATGTGCGGGTGGCCGAGGCGCTGGAGATGGTGGGGCTGTCCGGCTTCGCTTCCCGCATGCCGCACCGGCTTTCCGGTGGCCAGCGGCAGCGCGTGGCCCTAGCGCGGGCGCTTGTGAAGCGTCCGCGCCTCTTGCTGCTGGACGAGCCCCTGGGCGCGCTGGACGCCAATCTGCGCGAGCGCACCGGCTTTGAGCTACGCGCCCTGCAACGCCGCACCGGCGCCTCCTTCATCATGGTGACGCACGACCAGAACGAGGCGTTGGCCCTGGCCGACCGCGTGGCGGTGCTGGAGGCCGGGCGGCTGGTGCAGCTTGGCCCGCCGCGCGCCGTCTATGAACGGCCGGCGACGCGCTTCGTGGCCAATTTCCTCGGCGCCGCCAATGTGCTGGAGGGGCAGCCGGATGGGGCAGGGGGGCTGGATTGCCCCGGCCTCCGCGCCAGCCTGCGCCCGGCCGAGCCCATGCCGCCCGGCGCCACGGGCTGCGCCCTGCGGCCCGAGCGCATCCTGGCCCAGCCCGGCGCCAACGGCCCCAATACCGCGCGTGGCGTGGTGGAGGATGTGGCCTTCCGCGGCGACGACAGCCTGCTGCTGGTGCGCGCCGCCGGCGGCGCCCTGCTGCGCGTCAGCCATGCCGAGGAGGATGGCCCGCCGCCCCCGCCCGGCACCACTCTGGACCTGCGGTGGGAGGCAGCGGCGCTGGTGCCGCTGGTGGGCTGATGCGGCGCATTCCGCTACTGGTGCCAACGCTGTGGCTGCTGGGCTTCGTGGCGCTGCCGCTGCTGGTGGTGCTGGTGCTGGCCATCTCCCAGCCCGGGGACGGGGTGCCGCCCTTTGTGCTGCCCTATTCCGCCACCGATGGCTGGCAGCCGAACTGGGAACCGCTCGGCCTGCTGGTGCAGGATGACTACTATCTTTCCGCCCTCCTGCAATCGCTGCGGGTGGCGGGCGGCACGGCGGCGCTCTGCCTGCTGCTGGGCTTCCCCATGGCGCTGGGCATCGCCCGCGCGGCGCCGCGCCGCCGGCCGCTGCTGCTGATGGCGGTGCTGCTGCCCTTCTGGACCGGCTTCATGCCGCGCATCGGCGCCTGGACGGGCATTTTGCGCGATGAAGGCTGGATCAATGGCCTGCTGCGCGGCCTGGGCTGGATCGATGCGCCGCTGCCGCTGCTCTATTCCGACACGGCGATGTTCCTGGGCATGGTGCATGCCTACCTGCCCTTCGCGGTGCTGCCGCTCTACGCCAGCCTCTCCCGCCTCGACCGCACGCTGGAGGATGCGGCGGCCGATCTCGGCGCCCATCCGGTCACCGTCTTCCTCACCGTCACCCTGCCATTGGCGGCGCCGGGGGCGGTGGCGGCCTTTCTGCTGGTCTTCATTCCCGCCGCCGGTGAGTACGTCATCCCGGAATTGCTGGGCCCGCCGGAGGCGCTGCTGGTCGGCCGCGTGCTGTGGCAGGAATTCTTCCAGAACCGTGACTGGCCGGTGGCCGCCGCCCTGGCGGTGGCGCTGCTGCTGGTGCTGATCCTGCCCATACGCCTGTTCCAGCGGCTGGAGGCGCGGCAATGACGCGTATCGGCCTCTGGCTCGGCCTCGGCTTCCTGTGGCTGCCGGTGCTGCTGCTGGCGGGCTATGCCTTCAGCGACAGCCGCGTGCCCTTCCAGTGGGGCGGCTTCTCCTTGCGCTGGTTCGCGGCGCTCGCGGCCAATGACCGGCTGCGGGAGGCCGCCTGGCTGTCCCTGCGCATCGCCGCCGGCTCCGCCACCCTGGCGGTGCTGCTGGGCGGCGCCACCGGCTGGGTGCTGGCGCGGCGCGGCCCCTTCGCGGGCCGGGCGATCTTCGGCGCCCTGGCGGGGGCCCCGCTGGTGCTGCCGGAGGTGGTGACGGGCCTTTCCCTGCTGCTGGGCTTCGTGCTGCTGCAGGCCGCCACCGGCTGGCCGGCCGAACGCGGCGCCACCACCGTGCTGCTGGCCCATGCCACCACGGGCCTCGCCTATGTGGCCGTGGTGGTGCAGGCGCGGCTGGCTGGGATGGATGCCTCGCTGGAGGATGCGGCGCGCGACCTCGGCGCCACGCCCTGGGTGGCTTTCCGCACGATCACGCTGCCGTTGATACTGCCGAGCCTGTTGGCGGGCTGGCTGCTGGCCTTTACGCTCTCGCTGGATGACGTGGTGGTGGCCAGTTTCGTATCCGGCCCCGCCGGCACCACGCTGCCGATGGTGGTCTTCTCCATGCTGCGGCTGGGAGTGACGCCGGAGGTGAATGCGCTGGCTGTGGTCATCCTGGCACTGGCCCTGCTGGTGGCTGGCGTGGCGGGCTGGGCGCTGCGGCGCGTGGAGACGTAAGAGGCTCGCGGAAAGCGGCCGTTTGAAGGGAGAAGGCCATTGGCGGTGGTGAAAGCTGTTCCCGTTCTGCTTTCGGGCCTGCTTCTGCTGGGCGGGTGTCAGTCATTGCTGCGGGAAGGCACCGCCGACCTTGCCGGTATCGCCGGCGCCTCACTATCGGAGGCGGTGACGGATAACGGCGCCGTCACCGCGGGCATCGGCCTCGGCGTCCGCTCCCTGGCCCAGGCCGGGCTGCAATATGCCGAGCGCCGCACCCAGCGTTCCGAGCAGGACACCATCGCCAATGCCGCCGGCCCGCTGGCCATCGGCAAGGTGGCCGCATGGGAGGTGCGCCACCAGGTGCCGGTGCAGCCCAACCGCCATGGGCAGGTGACGGTGTCGCGCGATATCGGCGGCCTCGGCCTCGAATGCCGCGAGATCATCTTCTCCGTCGAGAGCAATGTGCAAGAGGTCGATGGCGTGGTGCGGCCGCACAAGGCTTTCTACACCGCCGCCATCTGCCGCAATGGCGAGCAATGGAAATGGGCCAGCGCCGAGCCAGCCACGGAGCGGTGGGGAGCCTTGCAGTGAGCCCCGGCGCGCGGCGGGCCGCCGCCGTGCTGGTGGTCGCCCTGCCATTGGCGGGTTGCCAGGCGGCGGGCGGCATTGTTGGCGGCATCTCCGGCGCCACGGCCGGCATCGCCACCGGCAATGCGGCGGTGGGCTATGCGGTGGGCGTTGGCATCCGCGCAGCCGTCACCGCCACGCTGCAATACGTCTCCCGCCGCATCGCGCGCGGGGAGCAGGACAGCATCGCCGCCACGGCCGGCGCCATTCCGCTGGGCACGGTCGCCGATTGGAAGGTGGAGCACGCATTGCCCTTCGGCTACGGCGACGCGCAAGGCACCGTGCAGGTGGTGCGGTTGATCGACAGCCCGCTGGCGCAATGCCGCGAGGTGGCCATCGGCATCGGTGACGAGCCGGAGGATCGCATCACCATCATCGCCACCGCCTGCCTGCAATCGGATGGCCGCTGGAAATGGGCCAGTGCCGAGCCGGCGGTGGAGCGCTGGGGCGTGCTACAGTAGCGCTAGCTCGGGCCTGCGCAGCGGCGAGAGATCGGGGTCCGGGTCCGGCATCGCCGCCAGCAGCATCTTGGCGTAGTCGCTCTGCGGCGCGGTGAAGACCTCTTCCGTCTCGCCCTGTTCCACCAGCCTGCCATGGTGGATCAGCGCCACGCGGTCGCAGATATAGCGGATGACGCCGAGGTCGTGGCTGATGAAGAAATAGGTCAGTCCCAGCCGCGATTGCAGGTCGTGCAGCAGGTTCAGCACCTGCGCCTGCACCGAGACATCCAGCGCGCTGGTGGGCTCGTCCAGGATCAGGAAATCCGGCTTGGGCGCCAGGGCGCGGGCGATGCCGATGCGCTGCCGCTGCCCGCCGGAGAATTCATGCGGGTAGCGGTTCAGGTGCTGCGTGGCCAGGCCTACCTGCTGCAACAGTTCCGCCGCGCGATCGGTGCGCTGGCGCGGCGAGAGCGCAATCTTGTCGTGATGGATCTCCATCGGCTCCGCGATGATGTCGCGCACCGTCATGCGCGGATTCAGCGAGGCATAGGGGTCCTGGAACACGATCTGGATGCGCGCGCGCAGCGCCTGCATCTGCTGCGGCGTCTGCGCCGTCAGCTCGATGCCGTCATAGACGATGCGGCCCGAACTCACCTTCTCCAGTTGCAGGATACAGCGGGTGAGGGTGGTCTTGCCCGAGCCGGATTCCCCCACGAGGCCGAAGCTCTCGCCCTTGCGGATGGCGAGGCTGACATCCTGCAAGGCCTTCACCGGCGGCGCGCGGTCGAAGAAGCCGCGCCGGGCGCCCGGGAATTCCTTCACCACATTCTCGATGGAGAGGATGGTGCCGCCCGGCGCCGGCCGTGGCGGCGGTGGCGCCAGGGGTTCGGCGGCCAGCGCGCCGCCGGCCAGGCCGCGCAGCTCGCCGCGCTTCATGCTGGGCTTGGGCACGGAGGCCAGCAGCCCGCGCGTATAGTCGTGTCGCGGGTGCTTCAGCACCTCCCGCACCGGGCCGGATTCCACGATGGCGCCGGCATACATCACCGCCACATGGGTGCAGAGCTGCGCCACCACGCCGAGATTATGTGTGATGAAGAGCACGCCGAGATTATGCTCCTCCACCAGCCCATGAATCAGCCGCAGGATCTGCGCCTGCACGGAAACATCCAGCGCCGTGGTGGGCTCGTCCGCGATCAGCAGGTCCGGCCGGCCGATCAGCGCCATGGCGATCAGCACGCGCTGCTTCATGCCGCCGGAGAACTGGTGCGGGTAATCATTCACCCGCGCGGCGGCATTGGGGATGCCGACCTTCTCCAGCATGGCGACAGCATGCTTCTCCGCCGCCTGCCGCATGGCGCGGCGGGAGGCACCAGGCGCCAGCCCCAGCAGCCCCGGCTCCTGCCGCGCCGCGTGCAGCGCCACGTCCACCAGCTGCGTGCCGATGCGGAAGGTGGGGTTCAGGTTGGTGGTGGGGTCCTGGAAGATCATGCCGATGCGGCGGCCGCGCAGGGTCCGCATCGTGTCTTCCGTTTGCTGCAGCATGTCGCGCCCCTGGAAGCGCACGCTGCCCCCCAGGTAGCGCCCCGGCGGCGTTGGTACGAGGCGGGAGACGGAGAGGCCGGTCAGCGACTTGCCCGAGCCCGTCTCGCCCACGATGCCCCAGATCTCGCCACGCTTCACGGCGAAGGAGACGCCGTTGAGCACCTGCACCTCGCCCTCGAAGCTCCGCATGGCGAGGTGGAGGTCCTGGATCTCCAGCAGGGTATCGTCACTCATCAGCGGCGCGCCTTCGGGTCCAGCAGGTCACGCAGACCATCGCCGAGCAGGTTGAAGCCGAACACGGCCAGAAAGATCGCGAGGCCAGGGAAGATGGCCGTCCACCAGTAATCCGGCATGTTCACCCGCGCGACGGAAAGGAGCGAACCCCATTCCGGCGTCGGCGGCTTCACGCCAATGCCGATGAAGCCCAGCGAGGCCACGGTAAGGATGGCGAAGCCCATGTCCAGCGACATCTTCACGATGATCGGCGAGACGATATTGGGCAGGATATGCCGCCACAGCAGCCGCCCTGTGCCCGCACCCATGGCGCGGGAGGCCAGCACAAATGTTTCCTCGCGCTTGGCCATCACCTCGCCGCGCACCAGCCGCGCATAGCCGGGCCACCAGGAGAGGGCGATGGCGAAGATCATGTTCACGATCCCCGGCCCCAGCGCGGCGGCGACGGCCATGGCCAGGATCAGCCCAGGGATGGTCAGCTTCAGGTCGGCGATGCGCATCAGCACCTCATCGACCCAGCCGCCGAAGAAGCCGGCCAGGGCGCCGACCAGCACGCCGAAGGCGGCGCCCACGATCACCACCGCCATGCCCGCCAGCAGCGAGATGCGCGTGCCCGCCACCACCAGGGAGAAGACATCCTGCCCCAGTTCATTGGTGCCGAACCAATAGGCGGCGGAAGGCGGTTGCAGGCGGGAGCCGGTATCCACCACGCCCAGGATATGCTGCGGATAGGGCGTCAGATGCGCGCCGCCGATGGCCAGCACCAGCAGCACCAGCACGATGAACAGGCCGAGGATGGAAACCCAACTCTGGCGGAAGCGGTAGAAGCCGCGCCGCCAGCTTTCGACGCGGGGATGGGCGGTGGCGCTCACTGGTAGCGGACCTTCGGGTTCAGCAGGCCGTAGAGCATGTCCACCACCAGATTGACGGTCACGAAGATGGCGCCGATGCAGAGCGTGACGCCGATGATCGGCATGAAGTCCTGCGTCAGCACGGCCTGGGTGGCGTAGAGGCCGATCCCCGGCCAGTCGAAGACGGTCTCCACCAGCACGGTGCCGCCCAGCAGCCAGCCGAAATACAGGCCGATGACGGTGAGCGTGGCGGAGATGGCGTTCTTCAGCACGTACTTGAAAAGGATCAGCCGCTGGCTGAGGCCGAGCGCGCGTTCCGTCAGCACGTAATCCTGTTGCAGCACCTCGATGGTGGAGGCGCGCATCATGCGCATGATGGTGGCGAGCGGGGAGAGCGCCATGGCGATGGCCGGCAGCGCCAGATGCGAGAGCGCGATGCCCAGTGCATGGAACTGGCCGGACAGCACGGCATCCACCGTCAGCAAGCCGGTTACGGTGGGCGGCGGTTCCTCGATCAGCGGGAAGCGGCCGGAAAGCGGCAGCCAGCCCAGCCACATCGCGAAGAACAACTGGAAGACCAGCCCCAGGAAGAAGCGGGGCATGGAGATGGCGCCCAGCGACACGGTGCGGGACAGGAAATCCGGCCAGCGGTTGCGGAACACCGCCGCCATCAGCCCCAGCGGAATGCCGAAGCCGATGGCGAGGAACATCGCCGCCAGCACCAGTTCCAGCGTCGCCGGCAGGAAGGCGGCCAGATCCTCCGCCACCGGGCGGCGGGTGAAGATGGAGACGCCGAAATCGCCGTGCAGGATGCCGGTCAGGTAGTTCCAGTATTGCAGGGGCAGGGGCTGATCCAGCCCGAATTCGCGCGCCATCGAGGCCACATCCGCCGCCGTCGCATTCGGCCCCGCCGCCAGTGCCACCGGGTCGCCCGGCAGCAGCCGGGCGATGGCGAAGACCAGCAGCGACAGGCCCAGCAGCACCGGCACCAGCAGCAGGATACGGCGGAGGATATAGCCCAGCATGGGACGCGGTCAGCCCAGCGAGAGCGGGAAAAGCTCGATGGCGTTGGAGGCCACCGGGGTGAAGGCGAAGCCCTTCACGTTGTTCCGCATCGCAAGCTTCCGCATCTCCAGCACGCCGAAGATATCCGGGCTGTCATCCATCACGATGCGCTGGAACTTCTTGTACAGCTCGCGGCGCTTCTCCGGGTCGGCCTCGGCCCGCGCCTGGTCCAGCACGGCATCGACCTCGGGGTTGGCATAGACCGGGTTCTGCCAGTTGCCGTTGCGGGAGGAATGGAAGCCCGCATAGGCCAGGTTATCGGCATCGCCGTAATTGGCGGTCTGGTAGACCATGAAGAAGTCCGGCACCGTCTCGGGCGAGCGGCAGGCGGCGACCATGTCGGGCCAGATCATCGGCTTGATGTCCAGTTCGATGTTCAGCGCGCGCAGGCTGTCCAGCAGCACCAGTGCCCAGCGCCGCTGCTGCTCCAGGCCGGAGACATGCGCCAGCGTCAGCTTGATGCCGCCATTCGGGCTGCGGGACTTGGCCAGGAACTCCTTCGCCTTCTCCAGGTCCGTGCGATAGATCGGCAGCTCCTTGTCGAAGCCGTCGATGCTCTCGGGCAGCGGGCCCTTCATCAGCTCGGCATAGCCGCTGACATCCAGCATGCCCTGGTAGTTGAAGGCACAGGCGATGGCCTTGCGGAGGTTCTTGTCCGCCAGCGGGCCGTGCTTCGAGTTCATCTTGATCTGGAAGGTGCGATATTCCGGCTCCAGGATCAGGTTGACGCCGGGGCGGCCCTTCAGCGCGTCCATGTCCTCACTGGTCAGGTCCACCGCGATCTGCGCCTCGCCCCGCTGCACCATCAGGCGCTGCGTCGCGGTCTCGCGCGTGATCTTCCATATGGCGCCGGTGAGGTTGCCGCCGCCCTTCCGCCAGCCATCGGCCACGCGCTCGAACTGGTAAAGGTTGCCGGCCTCGGCACGGGTGATGTTGAAGGCGCCGGAGCCCGCGATATTGGTGCGCAGCCAGGTCTGGCCGTCATCCGAGCCCTTGTTGGCCTCCACCTGCTTCGGGTTGACGATCCAGACCCAGGGCAGCACGGAGAGGAAGGGCACGAAGGGCGTCAGCAGCTTCACGCGCACCGTCTGCGCATCCACCACCTCGGTGCCCGCGGGGTCCACGATGCCGGCGACCATCCAGGCATTGCCGCGGTTCAGGCGCAGCAGGCGCTCGATGGAGTACTTCACCGCCGCCGCATCGACCGGCGAGCCGTCGTGGAACTTGGCCGCCGGGTCCAGCTTGAAGGTGTATTCGCGCCCGTCCTCCGACATGGTCCAGGACTGCGCCAGATGCGGCACCGGCTTGGGCGGGTTGCCTTCCACCCGCACCAGCGAGTCATAGACGTTCCGCATCGCCATGGCGGTGGAATAGCCGCTGGCCAGATGCGGGTCGAAGTTCGGGATATCCTGGTTGGAGGTGATCACCAGGATGCGCCGGGCCTGCGCCTCGGCCGCCCGCATGCCAGCCATGCCGGCCAGCAGGGCGGCACCGCCCGCCATCACACCGCGTCGTGTTGTCGTCAGCATCGCTTTACGCTCCAACAATCGGGTTCAGGCCGTGGGGGCCGCTTCGGGCTGCTTGGCGGCGTAGTCGCGCGCCGCTCCTTCCTCGGAGACCAGGCCCAGGCGCTTGTCGCGCGCCAGCGCCTCGGGGTCGCGTTCCGCCGGGTTGCCGTAGCCGGAACCGCCGGCGAGCACGATCTCCACGACCTGCTCGGCGGTATCGACCTCGACCAGCATGCCGGTGCCGCAGTTCAGCGTCTCGCGGCCCTTGGTGTCCAGCACGCGGCCACTGGCCTCGCCGCCCGCCTTGCCGCCGAAGAGGCCGGCGATGGGGTTGCCGACGCCTTCCGGATAGACCGTCACCAGCGTGGGCAGGCCGTCGTTCTTCAGCTTGCGCACGCGCACGCGCTGGCCCAGGCCGCCGCGATGCTTGCCGGCGCCACCGGAATCCGTGATGTAGGTCTTCTCGATCACCAGCGCCGGCACGCGCGCCTCGAAGAGTTCGATCGAAGTATTCGCCGCCGAGGTCGGCCACAGCAGGCCCGACTTGCCATCGCCACGCGCCGAGGCACCCTGGCCGCCGCCGATGAACAGCATGTCGGAATAGGTCTGTCCGTTTTCGTCCTGGCCATACATGTAGGCAGCCATGGGCAGGCCGGTATTCGCCTGCACCTGCGCCGGCGCGGCATCGGACAGCGCGCGAAAGATATTCGGCGCCAGATACCAGCCCGTGCGGGTGCGGATGTTCACGGAAGCCGGGCGCTTCGGGTTCAGGATGGAGCCTTCCGGCGCCTTCACGGTGAAGGGGCGGTAGCAGCCGGCATTTCCGCGCACAGCCGGCGTCAGCATGCACTTCAGCGGATAGGTGGCATGGGCCGCCGTGTAGTTCATGGTGGAGTTCAGGCCACCCTGCGGCAGCTGCGGCGGCGCGCCGTCGAAATCCAGCTCGATCTCGTCGCCCTTCACCGTCAGCTTCAGCGGGTAGTCCAGCCGCTTGCCCAGTGGGTTGTTCCAGATGGTGCTGTTGTATTCGCCATCCGGCAGCGCGCGGATGGCGTCGCGCATCGCCTTTTCCGAACGTCCCTGCACCACGGCGGCCAGCGCTCGCAGGTCCGTCATGCCGTAATCCGCCATGAAGGAGAGCAGCCGCTCCCCGCCCAGCGAATTGGCGGCGACAAAGGAATGCAGGTCGCCCAGCACCTGCTCGGGGCTGCGGATATTCTCGGCCAGCAGGCGGAACAGGCTCTCGTTCGGCCGGCCGGCCTCGTAGAGCTTCATCGGCGGGATCTGGAAGCCTTCCTCAAAGATCTCGCGCGCCCGCAGCGAATCCTTGGTGCCGCCGATGTCGGAGACATGGCCCACCGTGCCCATCAGGCCGACGACCTTGCCGTTCAGGAAGACCGGCGTGACCACCGCGATGTCGAAGAGATGCCCGGCGCAGAGCCAGGGGTCGTTGGTGATCAGCACGTCGCCGGGGGCAAGCGTCTCGGCCGGGTAGCGTTCCAGCAGCGCCTTCACCGCGCGGGGCAGGGTGAGGTTGAAGACCGGCATGGCGCGCGGGGAATGCGCCAGCGTCTCGCCAGTCGGGTCCAGCAGCTCGGTCGCGAAATCCTGGCTTTCCGAGATCACCAGCGAGAAGGCGGTGCGGCAGATGGTCAGCCACATCTCCTCCACCACCGTGATCAGGCGGGACCACATGATCTCCAGCGCGATCGGGTCGGCCTCGATGCGCGCCATCGCCTGTTCCAGCGGCATGTCCTCCGTGATGGAGGTATCGGCCTGCGCGGTGGCGGCGATGGCGATGCGCAGGTTCAGGCTCTCATCCACCGTCACGCTGTCGCCGGGGGCGATGATGGTGGTGGATTCCCGCTCCTCGATGATGGCGGGGCCGGCAAGCGTATGGCCGGCGGCCAGGGCATAGCGGTCGTAGACGGTGGTGTCATGCCAGCCGCCCTCGAACCAGGCGCGGCGGGTGCCCTTCACGGCCTTGCTGGCGTCGCCGCCGCCGACCGCGCCGCTGAGGGACAGCTTCGGCTCCGGCCCGACGACGCGGACGCGGAAGTTGATCGCCTCCATCCGCGCGCCTTCATACACCGAGGTGTAGCGGGCGGCGTAGGCGGTGGTGAAGGCGGCGCCGATGGCCTCCAGGCTCTGCTCGCCCAGCGCGCCGGCCGGCAGCGGCACGGACATGTCGTGCATCTGGCCGACCAGGCGCATGTCGGCGCTGCGCTCCACCCGGATGTCCTCCGGCTTCACGTCGGCGGCCAGCAGGTGCTTGCGGTTCTCCGCCTCCATCCCGTCCAGCAGCGCGTTGACGCGCGCGGCGTCGAAGCCCGGCGCGAATTCCACCGGCAGGGAGCGGACGCTCTCGAAGGACAGCGGCGCGGCCAGGAAGCCCAGCGCGGAAGCCGCGCCGGAGGCCGGCGGGATGATCACTTCCTTCACGCCCAGCGCGCGCGCCACGTCGGCGGCATGGGCCGGGCCGGCGCCGCCGAAGCCCACCATGGCGTAGTGGCGCGGGTCCTTGCCCTTTTCCACCAGATGCACGCGGGCGGCGGCGGCCATGCTTTCCACCACCACCTTGTGGATGCCCCAGGCGGCTTCCGGCACGGACATGTTCAGCGGCTTGGCGACGGAGGCGAGCGCCGCCTCGCAGGCCGTCATGTCCAGCTTCATGCGCCCGCCCAGGAAGAAGGCGGGGTCGTAGTAGCCGAGGATCAGGTTGGCATCCGTCACGGTCGGCTTGGTGCCGCCCATGCCGTAGCAGGCCGGGCCGGGGTCGGAGCCGGCGGAATGCGGGCCCACCTTCAGCAGCCCCACCTCGTCGATGGCGGCGATGGAGCCGCCGCCCGCGCCGATCTCGATCATGTCGATGACAGGCGCCTTGATCGGCAGGCCAGAGCCCTTGGAGAAGCGGTGCACGCGCCCGGCTTCCAGCATGGGCGCGATCTCCACGCGGCCGTCCTCGACCATGCAGGCCTTGGCGGTGGTGCCGCCCATGTCGAAGGAGATGACGTCCTTCTTGCCCGCCAGCTCGCCAAACAGCGCGGTGGCCAGGCCGCCACCGGCCGGGCCGGATTCCAGCAGGCGGATGGGGAAGGCGCGCGCCGTCTCGGGCGAGACCAGCCCACCGGCGGAATGCATCAGCCGCAGCGCGCCGGTGAAGCCGCGCGAGGCCAGTTCCCGCTCCAGCCGCTTCAGGTAGCGGTCCATCAGCGGCTGCACATAGGCATTGGCGCAGGTGGT
Organism: Pseudoroseomonas ludipueritiae; assembly: GCF_014490445.1. Taxonomy (GTDB): domain Bacteria; phylum Pseudomonadota; class Alphaproteobacteria; order Acetobacterales; family Acetobacteraceae; genus Pseudoroseomonas; species Pseudoroseomonas ludipueritiae. The sequence goes on from NZ_JACTUZ010000010.1 coordinate 24,384, forward strand.
CACCGCGCGCTGGTATTCCCACAGCTCCGCGACAACCTCGGCGGAGAGGGAGACAGCCAGTTCCGGGAATTCCTCCCGCGCGATGCGGCCGATGGCCTGCTCATGCACCGGGTTGCGGTAGGCGTTGATCAAACAGACGCCGACCGCCTCGACGCCCTCGTTTAGCAGCTTGCGGAAGGCGGCGCGGACATCCTCCTCGTTCAGCGGGGTGACGGTGTTGCCGTCGCGGTCCAGCCGCTCCGCCACTTCCAGGCGCAGGTCGCGGGAAACCAGCGGCTCCGGGAAGCCGAGGAACAGGTCATAGATGTCGTAGCGCTGCTCCGTGCCCATCTCCAGGATGTCGCGGAAGCCTTGCGTGGTGATCAGGCCGACCTTGGCGCCCTTGCGCTCGATGACGGCATTGGTGACCAGCGTGGTGCCGTGGATGATCTCGCCCACGTCGCCCAGACCGATGCCGCCCATGGCCACCAGCTCCTCCAGCCCCAGCAGGGCGGCGGCGGAGGGGTCATGCGGCGTGGTCAGGCGCTTGTGCAGCCGCACGCTGCCTTCCTGCCCGTCATAGAGGATGAAATCGGTGAAGGTGCCACCGATGTCGAAGCCGATCCGCCAGCGGGAAGTGGCCTGTGTCATGCGCGCGAGTGTCCTTCAGGCGGCCTTGCGGGCGGCGTGCCAGGGGTCGTCCACCATCGTGGCGATCTCCAGCGCTTCCGCGAGCAGGGCGTTGAGCATGGCCTGCCGTTCCGAGGCGGAGACGGTGGCAACGGGGTAGACGAGGTTGAGCGAGAATTCCTCGCCGGTGGCGCGATCCCCCACCGCGACGGCGAGGCCGCCGACGCCCGGGTTCGCTTCTTCCAGCGAGGTGGCGAAGCCCTGACGCCGCACTTCCGCCAGCAGCGCCAGCAGGGCGTTCATGTCTTGCGGCGAATGCGGGCTGGCGGGGCGCAGCTGCTCCGGATGCAGGGCGCGCACCTCGGCATCGGTGCGGCGGGCGAGCAGGGACCTGCCGGTAGAGGAGGCGAAGGCCGCCAGCCGGCGCCCGATGGGCGTGCCGACGCGCAAGGTGCTGCTGCCCTCGTGATGCGCCACGCCCACCACATCGGCGCCATCCATCACCGAGACATAGCCGGTATGGCCGAAGCGGCGGGAGAGGCGCCCCACCGCCTCATCGGCCCGCGCCAGCAGGGTGGAGGCGCGCCGGTAGGTCTGGCCCAACTCGAACAGCAGGATGCTGGGGCGGTAGCGGCGGGAGCCTGGGGCGAGTTCCAGCAACCCCGCATCACGCATCGCCCGCAGCAGGCGGGAGGTGCTGCTTTTCGGCGTGCCCAGCAGCGCCACGACCTCGGTCAGCGTCAGTTCCAGCCGCTGGGAGGTGAAGCAGCGCAGCACATCAGCGGCATTGGCCAGGATGGTCATCGCAGTCCCGCAAAGTGGAACATTGGTTCCGGTTCTCACAACCATGCGCTTGTGATGGGTAACATTCAACCCGTTTCAGCCGGGCTTCGCGACATGAAGGGAAGGTTCTTGCCCAGGGATTGGGCATTTCAGGCGCTCCTTCGCCTTCGAAGCAGGCGGCCGTTCAAGCGGCTATGGCAGAGGCAGTGTGGCGCTGGCGCAGCCGTGATGCCGCGATGCCGCATCCGCGAGGCGAAGAGAGATGACAGTCAGGTAACTTCCGGCTTTGTGCCGCGCTAAGCAGCCGGAACCGCTGATGAAGGAAACCTGATGGACGCGATCCTGGCCCTGGCCGCCGATCCCGCCGCCTGGGTGGCGCTGGCGACCCTGGTGGCGATGGAGGTGGTGCTCGGCATCGACAACCTCATCTTCATCTCGATCATCACCAACAAGCTGCCACCGGAGCAGCAGGAGCGTGCCCGGCGGGTCGGCATCGCGCTGGCACTGGTGCTGCGGCTGGCGCTGCTGGGCACGGTCGCCATCATTGTCCGGCTGACCGAGCCGGTCTTCGAACTCTTCGGCCATGGCCTCTCCTGGCGCGACATGATCCTGATCGCCGGCGGCCTCTTCCTGGTCTGGAAGGCCACCAAGGAAATCCACCACAACGTGGACCCCGACCCCGGGCCGGATATGTTCGACACCCAGAAGGCGGTGCTGGGCTTCGGCGCCGCCATCGGGCAGATCCTGGTGCTGGACCTGGTCTTTTCCATCGACAGCATCGTCACCGCGGTGGGCATGACGCCGCATGTGCCGATCATGGTGGTCGCCGTGCTGGCGGCGGTCACGGTCATGCTGCTGGCCGCCAACCCGCTGGCCCGCTTCATCCAGGCCAATCCCACGGTGGTGATGCTGGCCCTGGGCTTCCTGCTCATGATCGGCATGACGCTGATCGCCGAGGGCTTCGGGGCGCATGTGCCGAAGGGCTATGTCTATGCCGCCATGGCCTTCTCCACGCTGGTGGAGGCGCTGAACCTCTTCAGCCGGCGTGCCCGCCAGCGGCGCGGCGGCGGCGCGCACTGACCGGCCAGGCCGGGGAAGGGGCCTCCTTCCCCGGCTGGCATGGCTGGCGGCATCGCACGGCGGGTTGTCCCGCGCCAAGCAGAGGGGTAGGGTCCGCGCCGTTCTTTCGTTCCGGATCGTCCCCGCCATGAACCTGACCGCCGAGCGGCTTGACCGCATCGCCCCCTCCCAGACCATCGCCATCACGGCGAAGGCGCGCGCCCTGAAGGCGGCGGGAAAGAACATCATCAGCCTCTCGGCCGGCGAGCCGGATTTTGACACACCGCAGAACATCAAGGACGCGGCCATCCGCGCCATTCAGGCCGGCGAGACCCGCTATACCGATGTCTCCGGCACCAAGGTGCTGCGGGAGGCGGCTGCCGCCTATTTCAGGCGTGAGCACGGGGTCGAGTACAAGCCGGAGGAGATCGTGGTCTCCACCGGCGGCAAGCAGGTGATCTTCAACGCCATGCTGGCCACCATCGACGCGGGCGACGAGGTGGTGATCCCCGCCCCCTGCTGGGTCTCCTACCCCGACATCGTCTCCCTGGCCGAGGGCAAGCCGGTCATCGTGCCCGCCGGGCAGAACCAGGGCTTCAAGATCACGCCCGAGCAGCTTGAGGCGGCGATCACGCCCAAGACCAAGTGGATCATTCTGAACAACCCGTCCAACCCGACCGGCGCCGCCTATTCCGAGGCGGAGCTGAAGGGACTGGCCGAGGTGCTGCTGCGCCACCCGCAGGTCTGGGTCTTCACCGACGACATCTACGAGAAGCTCGTCTACGGCGATTTCAAGTCCAAGACGATGGTGGAGGTGGAGCCGCGCCTGAAGGACCGCACCATCACCATGAACGGCTGCTCCAAGGCCTGGGCCATGACTGGCTGGCGCATCGGCTTCGCCGGCGCTCCGCTGGCGTTGGCCAAGGCCATGGACAAGCTGCAGAGCCAGTCCACCTCCAACACCTCCTCCGTCTCCCAGGCCGCCGCCGTTGAGGCCCTGAACGGCCCGCAGGATTCGGTGGAGGAGATGCGCAAGGTCTACGAGAAGCGCCGCGACCTCGTCGTCGGCCTGCTCAACAAGGCCACGGGCATCCACTGCATCACGCCCGAGGGCGCCTTCTACGTCTTCCCCTCCGTCCACGGCTGCCTGGGCAAGACTGCGGCCTCCGGCAAGAAGATCGAGACGGACGAGGATTTCGTCACCGCGCTGCTGGAGGACGAGGGCGTGGCCGCCGTGCATGGCTCGGCCTTCATGTTCCCCGGCCACTTCCGCATCAGCTACGCCACCGACGACGCTTCGCTGATCGAGGCCTGCACGCGCATCCAGCGCTTCTGCGCCGGCCTGAAGTAACATGCTGAACGGAGTTCGCTTCCGCCCCGCGGCGGAAGCGGATTTCGAGGCGCTGCACGACCTTTCCGTCCGCACCATGCGTCCGCATCTGGAGCGCATCGGGCGCTGGGACCCGGAGCGGCGGCGGCGCAATGCCCGCAAGGCCTTCGATGCCGGCGGCATCCGCGTCATCGAGCGCGACGGCGCCATGCTGGGCTGCGTCGGTTTCCTGCGCCACCCCGACCATGCCGAGATCACCGGCTTCTTTCTGGAGCCGCATTGCCAGGGCCAGGGCCTCGGCGGCGCCATCCTGCGCGCGCTGGTGGCGGAAGCCGGCGGCCTGCCGGTGCATCTGGAAGTGCTGAAGCAAAGCCCTGCCATGCGTTTCTACGAACGCGCGGGCTTTGTGCGCACTGCCGAGCAGCCTTATGACTGGCTCTACATCCTGCCCGCCCGACCGGAGTCCAAGACCCCCATGCCCGCCCTTGCCGAACGCCTGAAGGACGTCACCGTCTCCCCGATCGTGGCGATGAGCACCCGCGCCCGCGTCCTGAAGGCCGAGGGCCATCAGGTGATCAGCCTGGCGGTGGGCGAGCCCGACTTCCCCACGCCCCCGCATGCCATCGAGGCGGCGCACCAGGCGGCGCTGCGCGGCGAGACCAAGTACCCGGCCCAGGACGGCAGCCCGGCGCTGAAAAAGGCCATCCAGGCGAAGTTCAAGCGCGAGAACGACCTCGACTACGCGCTGGACGAGATCTGCGTCTGCAACGGCGGCAAGCAGGTGTTGATGAACGCCTTCTTCGCGACGCTGACGCCGGGCGACGAGGTGGTGATCCCCGTGCCCTTCTGGGCCAGCTACGCCGAGATGGTGAAGTTGGCCGGCGGCGTGCCGGTCTTCGTGCATTGCCCGCAGAACAACGGCTTCAAGCTGCGGCCCGAGGATCTCGACGCCGCCATCACGCCGAAGACCAAGATGGTCATGCTGAACTTCCCCAATAACCCGACCGGCGCCGCCTGCTCGCGCGAGGAGATGAAGGCGCTGGGCGAGGTGCTGGTGAAGCACGAGCATGTCTGGGTGTTGACCGACGACATGTACGAGCACCTGGTTTTCGACGGCTTCGAGTTCTGCACGGTCGCGCAGGTGGAGCCGCGCCTGAAGGACCGCACCATCACCTGCAACGGCGTCTCCAAGACCTATGCGATGACGGGCTGGCGCGTCGGCTATGCCGGCGGGCCGAAGCAGGTCATCAAGGCCATGGTGAACATGCAGGGGCAGGTGACCAGCGGCGTCAGCGGCATCACCCAGGCGGCCGCCGTGGCGGCGCTGGAAGGCCCGCAGGACCTGGTGCGCGGCCGCGCCGAGGTCTACCGCACCCGCCGCGACCTGGTGGTGGAGATGCTGAACCAGGCCCCCGGCATCGTCTGCCACAAGCCGGAAGGCGCCTTCTACGTCTATCCCGACATCGCCGGCTGCCTGGGCAAGACCACGCCCGGCGGGCGGAAGATCGAGACGGATGCCGATTTCGCCATGGCCCTGCTGGAAGAAAAGCTGGTGGCCGCCGTGCATGGCGGCGCCTATGGCATGAGCCCTTACCTGCGCATCTCCTACGCCACGGATACCGAGAGCCTGCGCGAGGCCTGCACCCGCATCCAGGACTTCTGCAAGGGCCTCGCGTGAGCACGGTGATCCGCCCCGGCCTCGACAGCGACGAGGCCGGCTTCATCCGCCTGATCGGCGATGCCTGGGCCGAATATCCCAACTGCATCCTCGACGTGGATGGCGAGGTGCCGGAACTGCGCGCCTTGTCCACCTATTTCACCAAGGCCGGCGGCGCGCTCTGGGTGGCGGAGCAGGAGGGCCAAGTGGTCGGCATGGTGGCCACGCGGCCGCTGGGTTCCGACCGCGCCTGGGAAATCTGCAAGATGTATGTGGAGAAGGGGCAGCGCGGCACCGGCCTCGCGCATCGCCTGCTCGGCGGTGCCGAGAACCACGCGATCCAGCAGGGCGCCGAGCGTATCGTGCTCTGGACCGATACGCGCTTCGATGCCGCGCATCGCTTCTACGAGAAGCGCAGCTTCGTGCGTTCCGGCTCCATCCGCATCCTCGACGACATCTCGAAGTCGCTGGAATTTCGCTACGCCAAGCCGGTACGCGGCGTGGTGGTGGAGGCGCTGGACGCCGCCGCCGCCGCCAGCGCCGAGCGGCGGCTGGCGGATATCCTGGTGGCCTGCGTCGATGCCGGCGCCAGCGTCTCCTACCTGCCGCCGCTCTCGTTGGAGACGGCGCGCGGCTTCTGGCGCAAGGTCTCGGGCGATGTGGCCATGGGCAACCGGCTGCTGCTGGTGGCCTGGGTCGATGGCCGGCTGGCGGGCACGGTGCAGCTCGACCTCGCCACGCCGCCCAACCAGCGCCACAGGGCGGAACTGACCAAGCTGCTGGTGCATCCTGAATTCCGCCGCCGTGGCCTTGGCCGGGCGCTGATGCAGCGGGCGGAGCAGGCGGCGCGGGGCATCGGCCGCACCCTGCTGACGCTGGATACCCGCGCCGGAGATGACGGGGAGGCGCTTTACCGCAGCCTCGGCTGGCAGGAAGCCGGGCGCGTCCCGAATTTCGCCTCCGACGCGACCGGAAAGCTGCACGACACGGTCTTCTTCTACCGGGCGCTGCAGTCATGATCACCCCCGCCTGGTGCCGGATGATGGCGGCCTATAACGCCGAGATGAACCGCCGCTTCTATGCCGCCGCCGCCCGGCTGCCGGATGCGGCGCGGCGGCGGGAGGAGGGGGCTTTCTTCGGCTCCCTGCACCGCACGCTCTGCCATTTGCTCTGGGCCGACATGGCCTGGATGGCGCGCTTCGACGGCGGCCCGCCGCCCCCGGTGGGGCTGGCCGAAAGCCCGGAGATGATCGCGGAATTCGAGGCGCTGCGGGAGGCCCGCGCCGCCACCGATGCGCGCATCGTCGCCTGGGTCGAAACGGTGGAGGAGTCCACCCTGGCGGGCGACCTGCGCTGGTACAGCCAATCGGCCGGGCGGGAGATGGAGCGGCCCATGGCGGTGGCGGTGACGCATCTCTTCCTGCACCAGAACCACCATCGCGGCCAGGCCCATGCGCTGCTGACCCGGGCCGGCGAGGACCCTGGCGTCACAGACCTGCCTTTCGTGCTGCCCTGACCTGCAAAACCTTGTCGCGGCCCGGCTGTTTCTCTCCCTGTTCCCACAACAGAGGAGAGCAACATGACGGATATCCGACAGGCCCGTATCCTGGTGCTCGCCACCGACGGCTTCGAGCAATCCGAACTGCTGGTGCCGGTGGAACAGCTCCGCGCCAAGGGCGCGACCGTCGAGGTCGCGGCGCCTGAGAAGACCATGGAGCCCGGCCAGATCACGGCCTGGGATGGTGAGGCCGCCAAGCCCGGCTGGGGCCAGAAGGTCAAGGTGGACCGCAAGCTGGCTGAGGTGAGCGCAGAGAATTACGACGCCATCGTGCTGCCCGGCGGCCAGATCAACCCGGACAAGCTGCGCACCGAGCCGCAGGCCGTGCAGCTGGTGCAGGACTTCGCCGCCAAGGGCAAGGTGGTGGCCGCCATCTGCCATGGTCCCTGGCTGCTGGCCGAATCCGGCCTCGCCAAGGGGCGGACGCTGACCTCCTTCGCCTCCATCAAGACCGACATGAAGAATGCCGGCGCGACCTGGGTGGACAAGGAAGTGGTGACCGACAAGGGTATCGTCACCAGCCGCTCGCCCAAGGACCTCGACGCCTTCGTGGCGAAGATCGTCGAGGAAGTGGGCGAGGGCAACCACGGCGACCGCCGCGCCGCCTGATGGCGAAGGCGGGGGGTTTTCAGCCCCCCGCCGGCGAGTCTAGGAAAGGCTCCAGCAAGGCCAGCACCTCCTCCGGTGCCTCTTCCGCCAGATAATGCCCGCTGGGGACCGCCTGCCCACCGACCGGGCCGGCGGCGTAGTTCCGCCAGATCTCCAGCGGCTCGTACCAGGTGCCGATCTTGCCCTTGGCGCCCCAGAGCGCCAGCAGCGGGCAGCGGATCTTTTCGCCCGCCGCGCGGCTGGCGCGGTCATGCTCCAGGTCGATGGTGGCGGCGGCGCGGTAGTCCTCGCAGATGGCCTGGACGGTGCCGGGCTGCCGCAGCGCGGCCAGGTAATCCGCCCGCGCATCCGGGTGGAAGAAGCCGCGGTCCTTCGGTTCCCGGCTGGTCTGCAGGTCGAACCAGTCCTCCACGTCGCGCAGGATCATGCGCTCCGGCAGGTCATGCTTCTGGGCCAGGAAGAACCAGTGGTAGTAGCCCATGGCGAAAGCCATGTCGGTGCGCTCGAAATGTTCCAGCGTGGGCACGATGTCCATCACCGCCAGCCGCTCCACCGCTTCCGGCGCATCCAGCGCCAGCCGGTGCGCCACGCGCGCGCCACGGTCGTGGCTGACCACGCCGAAGCGTGGGAAGCCCAACTGCCGCATCAGCCCCAGCATATCCGCCGCCATGGCGCGCTTGGCATAAGGCGCGTGGTCCGGCGTCACCCCTGGCTTGCCGGAAAAGCCATAGCCGCGCAGGTCCGGGCAGATCACGGTGAAGCGCCGCGCCAGCACCGGGGCCAGGCGGTGCCACATCATATGCGTCTGCGGGTTGCCGTGCAGCAGCAGCAGTGGCGGGCCTTCGCCGCCTCGGCGCAGGCGCAGCGACTGGCCTTCGACAACCCGCTCCTCCAGCACGAAATCCGCGAATAGCATGGTGGCGTCTCCCCCTTAGCCGAGGAGACGATAAGCCCCCAGCGCGATGCCGGCCACGGCCATAACCATCGAAAGGCCCGGCCAAGCGGGGCGCGGCCCACGGATGGCCAGGACGAAGTTGAAGAAGAGCGAAGTTGCGAAGCCCAGCGCCGGTTCCAACCAGGGGCGCATGACCACGCCCCAGACCAGCAAGCCCAGCCAGAACAGGAAGCTGAACTGCGCCAGCAGCTTCCAGGCGGTGTCGGCCGCTTCCGAAGCCGGGCGCAGTTCCGGCACATTGGAGCGGGAATGGAGGAAGGATGCGCCGGAGAGCAGCATCAGCGCGGGGACATAGGTATCCATGCCATCCGCGGTACCTCGCGCTCCGCTCCTTGCCAAGCCCGGGCGCTGGCGTGGCGGGCAACCGCCGATGGCCGCGGCTCGTTCACCCCCATGCAAACTGAAGGAGAAGGCCATGGCCAAAGTGGTTTACCGCGTCGTGCAGCATGATGGTGGCTGGGCCTACAAGGTGGGAGACGTCTTCTCGGAATCCTACCCAAGCCATGACGCCGCCGCCGCCGCCGCCCACGCCGCCGCCGCGAAGCAGCAGCAGGCGGACGAGACCGAGGTGATCGAGTACCAGGACCGCAAGGGCAGGTGGCATACCGAGACGGCGCGGGGCGATGACCGCCCGGAAACCTCCGTCATTGAATGAGCGGCTTCGGGGCACGGCCGGAACAGGCCGTGCCCCGGAAGATCAGTGCTGTTCGGGAAACTGCCGCACCAAGGCCAACAGATCCTCTGGAAGGGGCTCTTCCAGGGTCTGGTCGTATTGGCTCTTCAGCGCACGCTGGGTCCACTGTTCCAAGGCCCGCTCTTCCACTGAGACCATCTGACCGTACCGCTTCATGCCCTTAGAATCTTTCCTGCCCTGAGCCTGCATGCCGCCACCGCGCCGTGGCGCTCCTTCATGGTTGCCTCCCACTCAACACGGAAGGGTCGTGAGAGTTCCGTTATGGCGTGTCTTCCCTCACGCTGTGTCCGCAGTGCAACAGAATGGGGCGGGGCAAAAAAGAAGGCCTGGAAAACAATGTTTTCCAGGCCAGTCAAACAGGGAGGCTTCACGTCTGGGAGACGAAGGGTCTCACAACCCTTTCCAGCCATATCGGCCAGATGTGCCCAAGGTAAGCCAGAACGCGGCTATGCTCTCATAGCGTTTGGCTCTACCGGCCATGCATCCGCCGCATGCTTAAGCTTCAGGAAGCGTTCAAAGCCGCCAGTTCCGAGACCAGGAAGTCGCGGAAGACGCCCACGCGCTTCGAATGGCGCATCTCCTCGGGGTAAACGAAATAGGCATCGATGCGTGGTGACTTCAGTTCCGGCAGCACCGCCGTCAGCTCGGCGAGGTCCTCGTTCATGTAGTCCGGCATCGCCGCCAGCCCGAGCCCGGCCCGCACTGCGTAAAGGATGGCGGGCAGGCTGTTCACCTCCACCGCCGCGCGGCGGGGGCTGCCGGCTCGGCGCCCAGCCTCGATCAGCCAGTTGATGCTCTCCACCGGCGGGCGATAGTCGCCGTAGACGATCAGGCGGTGGTTATCGAGGTCCTCCGGCCGCTGCGGCATGCCCGCGCCCTTCAGGTAATCGGCGGAGCCCACGATCTTGTAGCCGAAGGTGGCGATATGCCGCTGGATCAGGTCCGGCTGCTTCGGCGGATGCATGCGGATGGCCACATCGGCCTCGCGCATCGCGAGATCGAGGTCGGAATCATCCAGTAGCAGCGTCACCGTCACATCCGGGTGCTGCGTCATGAACTTGCGCAGCCGCGGCGCCAGCCAGGTGGCGCCGAAGCCGGTGGTGGTGGTCACCTTCAGCCGGCCGGCCGCGCGCTCGCGGCTCTCGGTCAGTAGCGCCTCGGTCATCGCCAGCTTGGCGAAGACTTCCCGCACCGTGCGGTTCAGGCTCTCGCCCTGCTCGGTCAGGATGAGGCCGCGCGCATGGCGGTGGAAGAGGGGTACCTGCAGCGCCTCCTCCAGCGCCTGGATCTGGCGCGAGACGGCGGACTGGCTGAGGTTCAGCGATTCACCCGCATGGGTGAAGGAGCCGGCCTCGGCGACGGCGTGGAAGACGCGGAGCTTGTCCCAATCCAGCGGCATGGCGGCTCAGGCGGCTTCGGCTTGCGATTGGTCCTCGCTGAGCGCGAGGAACTTCTCGGCTTCCAGCGCGGCCATGCAGCCGGTGCCGGCGGCCGTCACGGCCTGCCGGAACACCCGGTCCTGCACATCGCCCGCGGCGAAGACGCCTTCCATGCTCGTGCGCGTCGAATCAGGCTCGGTCACCAGATAGCCCTCCGCATCCATATCCAACTGCCCCTTGAACAGGCTGGTGGCCGGGGAATGGCCGATGGCGACGAAGACGCCTTCCACCGCCAGCTCCGACCGCTCGCCGGTGTTCAGGTCCCGCAGCGCCAGCCCGCGTGCCACCGGGGCGCGGCCGGTGGTCTCCGCCAGCACCTCCTCGGTCACGGTGTTCCAGCGCACGGTCACGTTCTCCTTGGCCAGCAGGCGCTTCTGCAGGATGCGCTCGGCGCGCAGGGAGTCCCGCCGGTGGATCAACGTCACGCTCTTCGCCAGGTTGGCGAGGTAGAGCGCTTCCTCCACCGCCGAATTGCCGCCGCCGATCACCGCCACATCCTTGCCGCGGTAGAAGAAGCCGTCGCAGGTGGCGCAGGCGGAGACACCGAAGCCCGAAAGTTCCTTCTCGCCCGGAATGCCCAGCCAGCGCGCCTGGGCACCGGTGGCGATCACCAGCGCCTCGGCCTCATAGATGTCGCCCGAGTCGCCCACCGCGCGGAAGGGGCGGCGGGAGAGATCGACCGAGGTGATGAGGTCGTACTGGATGCGGGCGCCGACATGCTCGGCCTGCTCGCGCATCTGCTCCATCAGCCAGGGGCCCTGGACGGGCGCGGCGAAGCCGGGGAAGTTCTCGACCTCCGTGGTGATGGTCAACTGTCCGCCCGGCTGCATGCCAGCCACAATCATGGGTTGCAACCCGGCACGCGCGGCATAGATGGCCGCCGTATACCCGGCCGGGCCGGCGCCCATGATCAGAAGGCGGGTACGATGCAGTTCGGGCAAGGTCTTGGTCCTGATAACTCACGCGAGACGGAAGATATCGGCAAGATCGGCTCCCACCGCAACCCGGATGCCTTGAATACGGGGAGCTATGCAAGGATATTGCGCTCCATGAGCCGCGCGAGCAACCAACGGTATAATTGATGCCCGAATCCATAGATAACCTTGACGCGGTCGACCGCCAGATTCTGGCTGAGCTGCAATCGGACGGCCGCATGACCAATGTGGAGCTGGCGCGGCGGGTGGAATTATCGGCACCCCCCTGCCTGCGGCGGGTCCGCCGGCTGGAGGAGGCGGGCATCATCCGCGGCTACCATGCCGAGGTCGATCCGGTTGCACTGGGCTGGCAGATCACCTTCTTCGCGCTGGTGGGGCTGGAGAGCCAGAAGCAGGCGCTGCTGGATGCCTTTCAGGACGAGGTGAAGACCTGGCCGGAGGTGCGGGAGTGCCACATGATCCGCGGTGGCGGCGATTTCCTGCTGCGCCTCGTGGCGCGTGACACGGCGCATGAGAATGCGCTGACGCAGCGGCTGACCGGGCACAGCACCGTCAACCGCGTGCAGACGCTGCAGACCATTCATACCGCCAAGCAGATGCCGGGGGTGCCGCTCTAAGGCAGCCCGGCTGGCGGGGCCTCAGCCCCGCCGCACCACATACTGGCCGGCTTCCAGCGCCGCGATGATGGCATTGCCCTGGGCCGAGTCGCGCACCTCGATCATCAGCTCCAGCTCCGTGGACTGCACGGTGGGCGCGCCGAAGAGCTGCTGGTGCTTGACCTCGATGACATTGCCGCCGGCCTCGGCGATGCGCTTCGAGATGTCGGAGAGCATGCCCGGCCGGTCCGGGATATCGAAATGCAGCCGCAGGATGCGGCCGTCCCGCAGCAATTGCCGCAGCAGCACATTGGACAGCGCGCGGGCATCGATGTTGCCGCCGCAGACCGTGGTGCCGACGCGGCGGCCGGCGAAGCGGCCCGGATGCGTCAGCAGTGCCGCGACACCGGCGGCGCCGGCGCCTTCCGCGATCACCTTGGCGCCCTCGGCCAGCAGGGCCACGGCCTGTTCCACCGCGCGCTCCGGCACCACCAGAACCTCGATGCCCAGGCGCTTCAGCAGGGCATAGGGCGCCTCGCCCACGTCCCGCACGGCGATGCCCTCGGCGATGGTGGGGCCGCCCACGGCCACCGGCTGCCCAGCCAGGCGCTGGGCCATGGCGGGATAGCCCTCGACCTCGACGCCATAGACCTTCAGGCGCGGGTTCAGCTCCGCCATGGCGGCGGCGCAGCCGGCCAGCAGCCCGCCGCCGCCCACGGGGAAGACCAGGGTGTCGAGTTCCGGCGCGTCCTCGACCATCTCCAGGGCCATGGTGCCCTGGCCGGCGATGACGCCGGGGTCGTCATAGGGGTGGATAAAGGTCAGGCCGTCCCGCAGCGCCAGGTCATGCGCATGGGCCGCGGCCTCGGCCAGCGTCTCCCCGTGCAGCACCACGCGCGCGCCCCAGCTCTCGGTGCGCACCACCTTGGTGGAGGGGGTGAATTTCGGCATCACGATGGTGGCGGCGATGCCCAGAAGCGAGGCATGGCGCGCCACCGCCTGGGCATGGTTGCCGGCCGACATGGCGATGACGCCCGCCGCGCGCTCCCGCGCCGTCAGCAGCGCCAGCCGGTTGGCGGCGCCACGTTCCTTGAAGGCGCCGGTGGCCTGCAGATTGTCCAGCTTCAGCCAGACCTGGGCGCCCACCGCCCGCCCCACGGCATGGGAGGGCAGGGTGGGCGTGCGGATCACCGCGCCCTGGATGCGGGCGGAAGCGGCCCGGATCTCAGCCAGCCCGATGGTGGGCAGGTTGAACTGTTCCACCACAGGCGTGCTCATCAGTTGTACCGGACCTTGGTGATCTCGTAGGCGCGGGCGCCGCCGGGGGCGGGCACCTCCACCGTGTCGCCCACCGACTTGCCCAGCAGCGCCTTGGCCAGCGGGGAGGACATGGAGACCGAGCCGTTCTTCATGTCGGCCTCATAGGCGCCGACGATGCGGTAGGACTTCTCCTCCTCCGTCTCCTCGTCGACGATGGTGACATAGGCGCCGAACTTCACCAGGTCTCCGGAGAACTTGGAGACATCGATGATCTCGCTGGCCGGGACAATGGTTTCCAGCTCGGCGATGCGGCCCTCGATGAAGGACTGGCGTTCGCGCGCCGCGTGATACTCGGCGTTCTCGGACAGGTCGCCATGGGCGCGCGCCTCGGCGATCGCGCGGATCACCGCGGGACGCTCCTCGGCCTTCAACTGGCGCAGCTCTTCCTCGAGACGGGCGTGACCTTCGGCGGTCATCGGGAACTTCTGCACGGCTAGCCCTTCCTGCACATACGCGATGCCCCACCGTTTGCTCCGGCCATGGCGCGTCTCGCCAAGCCGGGCCCTCGGTGGGGTAGGGGATCATTAAGGAGGTTAGGGCCGCTTTCCCTTGTAGGAAAGCGGCCCCACCCGTTCAGAACGAAGGGGGAAAGTAAGCCTGGACCGGCGCCACATCAAGTGTTCCGGCCTTCAGGGCCGCGATGGCATGCACGGCGGCCCGGGCGCCGGCCATGGTGGTGTAGTGCGGCACCCCCGTGGTGAGCGCCCCGCGGCGGATGTCGAAGCTGTCCGTCACGGCGGCGCCGGAGCCGGTGGTGTTGATCACCAACTGCACCTCGCCGTTGCGGATGGCGTCCACGCAATGCGGCCGGCCTTCCATCACCTTGTTGACCACGGAGACATCCAGGCCGGCTTCCCGCAGCTTGGCCGCGGTGCCCCGGGTGGCCAGCAGGTTGAAGCCCATATCGGCCAGCCGGCGGCCGAGCTGCACGACCGTGTTCTTGTCGCTGTCCTTCACCGAGATGAAGGCGCCACCCACTTCCGGCAGCTTCACGCCGGCGCCGAGCTGGGACTTGGCGAAGGCGCGCTCGAAGGAGGTGTCGAGGCCCATCACCTCGCCCGTGGACTTCATTTCCGGGCCCAGGATCACGTCCACGTTCGGGAAGCGGTTGAAGGGGAAGACCGCTTCCTTGACAGCGACGTGGCGGCTGATGGCCTCGTCATCCAGCTTGAACTCGGAGAGCTTGGCGCCAGCCATCACGCGGGCGCCGATCTTGGCGACCGGGATGCCCGTGGCCTTGGCGACGAAGGGCACGGTGCGGGAGGCGCGCGGGTTGACCTCCAGCACGAAGATCTCGCCGTCCTTGACCGCGTACTGCACGTTCATCAGGCCCTTGACCTTCAGGGCCCTGGCCATGGCCTCGGTCTCCGCCCGCAGCTCCGTGATGATGGAGGGCGGCAGGGAGTAGGGCGGCAGGGAGCAGGCAGAGTCGCCGGAATGGATGCCGGCTTCCTCGATATGCTCCATGACGCCGGCGACATAGACCTCGCCCGCCTCGTCGGCGATGCAGTCCACATCCACCTCGATGGCGTCCTGCAGGTACTGGTCGATCAGGATCGGGTTCTCGCCCGAGACCTTCACGGCTTCCTGGCCGAAGCGCAGGAGCTGTTCCTTGTTGTAGGCGATTTCCATCGCCCGGCCGCCCAGCACGTAGGAGGGGCGCACCACCACGGGGTAGCCGATGCGCTCGGCCTCCACGGCGGCTTCCTCCAGCGTGCGCACCGTGCCGTTCTGCGGCTGCTTCAGGCCGAGGCCCTTCAGCAACTGCTGGAAGCGCTCGCGGTCCTCGGCGATGTCGATGGCCTCGGCGGAGGTGCCGAGGATGGGGATGCCCGCCTTGTGCAGCGCCTGGGAGAGCTTCAGCGGCGTCTGGCCGCCATACTGCACGATGCAGCCCAGCACCTCGCCCTTCTCCTGTTCCTTGCGGATCAGGGAGATCACGTCCTCAGCCGTCAGCGGCTCGAAATACAGGCGGTCGGAGGTGTCGTAGTCGGTGGAGACCGTCTCGGGGTTGCAGTTGACCATGATGGTCTCGAAGCCCGCGTCGCGCAGCGCGTAGCAGGCATGGACGCAGCAATAGTCGAACTCGATGCCCTGGCCGATGCGGTTCGGGCCACCGCCGAGGATGATGACCTTCTTCTTGTCCGTCGGCCGGCTCTCGCACTGCGGCGCGCCGAAGCCGCCCTCGTAGGTCGAGTACATATAGGGCGTGTCGGAGGCGAACTCGCCCGCGCAGGTGTCGATGCGCTTGAAGACCGGCAGCACGGACAGGCTGTGGCGCAGCGCCGCCACCTCGGCCTCGGACTTGCCGGAAAGGGCGCCGAGGCGCTTGTCCGAGAAGCCCATGGCCTTCAGGCGGCGCAGGCCATTGGCATCGGCCGGCAGGCCGCCGGCGCGCACGCCTTCCTCGGCACGGACGATCTTCTCGATCTCGCGCAGGAACCAGGGCTCGAACTTGCAGGCGGCGTGGATCTCATCGACCGTCAGCCCGGCGCGGAAGGCCTGGGCCACGTTCAGCACGCGGTCCGGCTTCGGCGTGGCGAGGGAGGCGATATGCGCTTCCTTCGACCCGTCGCCCGGCTGCTCGATATCATCCAGGCCGGAAAGGCCGGTCTCCAGCGAGCGCAGGCCCTTCTGCAGCGCCTCGTTGAAGGAACGGCCGATGGCCATCGCCTCGCCCACCGACTTCATCGAAGTCGTCAGGGTCGCAGGTGTGCCCGGGAACTTCTCGAAGGTGAAGCGCGGGATCTTCACGACCACGTAGTCGATCGTCGGCTCGAAGGCGGCCGGCGTCACCATGGTGATGTCGTTCTTCAGCTCGTCCAGCGTGTAGCCCACGGCCAGCTTCGCGGCGATCTTGGCGATCGGGAAGCCCGTGGCCTTCGACGCCAGCGCGGAGGAACGCGACACGCGCGGGTTCATCTCGATGACCACCATGCGGCCATCGGCGGGGTTGATGCCGAACTGGACGTTGGAGCCGCCGGTATCGACGCCGATCTCGCGCAGGCAGGCGATGCTCGCATCGCGCATGCGCTGGTATTCCTTGTCGGTCAGCGTCAGCGCCGGGGCCACCGTCACGGAGTCACCCGTGTGCACACCCATCGGGTCCAGGTTCTCGATGGAGCAGACGATGATGCAGTTGTCCGCGCTGTCGCGGACCACTTCCATCTCGAATTCCTTCCAGCCCAGCACGCTCTCCTCGATCAGCACTTCGCTGGTCATGGAGGCGCTGAGGCCGGCGGCCACGATCTCCTCGAATTCCTGCTTGTTGTAGGCGATGCCGCCGCCCGTGCCGCCCAGCGTGAAGGAGGGGCGGATGACGCAGGGCAGCTTCACCAGCTCCAGGCCGGCGCGCGCTTCCTCCATCGTATGCGCGATGTGGGAGCGCGGGCTCTCGATGCCGATCTTGGTCATGGCATCGCGGAACTTCAGCCGGTCCTCGGCCTTGTCGATCACCTCGGCCTTGGCGCCGATCAGCTCGCAGCCGTACTTCGCCAGCACGCCGGCCTCGGCCAGCTTCAGGGCAGTGTTCAGCGCGGTCTGGCCGCCCATGGTGGGCAGCAGCGCGTCCGGCCGCTCCTTGGCGATGATCTTCTCGACCATCTCCACCGTGATCGGCTCGATATAGGTCGCATCCGCCAGGCCGGGGTCGGTCATGATGGTGGCGGGGTTGGAGTTCACCAGGATCACCCGGTAGCCCTCCGCCCGCAGCGCCTTGCAGGCCTGCGCGCCGGAATAGTCGAACTCGCAGGCCTGACCGATGACGATGGGGCCGGCCCCGATGATCAGGATGGACTTGATGTCTGTACGCTTGGGCATCGGGGAGGGGACCCTGTCTTGATCGGTCTAATGTCAGCCGTGCACCGACATGCCGCCATCCACAGGGATGGCGGTGCCGGTGATGAAGGCGGCGGCGTCGCTGGCCAGGAAGGCGGCGATGCCGGCGAAGTCGGCGGGCAGGCCCCACCGCTTCTGCGGTGTGCGGGAGAGCACGCGGTCGTTCAGCTCCGGCATGTCGCGCTTGGCGCCAGCCGTCAGTTCCGTCTCGATCCAGCCGGGCAGGATCGCATTGGCGGTGATGCCGTCCGGACCCCAGGCCACGGCGAGGGAGCGCGTGTACTGCACGATGCCGCCCTTGCTGGCGCCATAGGCGGGGGAGAGCGGCAGGCCGAAGATCGACATCATCGAGCCAATGGAGATGACGCGCCCGCGCCCATTGGCCTTGAGGTGCGGATAGGCCGCGCGGCTCATCCGCATGGCGCTGGTGAGGTTGGCATCCATCACGGCATGCCAGTCCTCGTCCGTCACCTCCTGCGGCAGACGGCGGATATTGGTGCCGGCATTGTTGACCAGGATGTCGATGCCGCCAGCCTGTTCCACCACCTGCGCCACCACGCGGTCGGCGGTGCCGGCCTCGGTCAGGTCAGCTTGGATGGCGAAGGCATCCTCACCCAGTTCAGCCACGGCGGCCTTGTTCTTCTCAGGGTTGCGGCCGACCACGGCCACCCAGGCACCGGCGGCCGCCAGCCCGCGCGCCATGCCCAGGCCGATGCCGCCATTGCCGCCCGTGACCACGGCCACGCGCCCGCTCAGATCAAACATTTGCGGTCCTCTCCCTCTCCGGGCCTCAGCCCTTGTGCTTCTCGATCATGTCCACGAAGCGATGGAAGAGATAGTGGCTGTCGGACGGGCCGGGGCTGGCCTCCGGGTGGTACTGCACGGAGAAGGCGGGCTTGTCGGTGGCCGCGATGCCTTCGTTGGAGCCGTCGAACAGCGACTTGTGCGTCACCGTCACGCCGGCGGGCAGGCTCGCCTCATCCACCGCGAAGCCGTGGTTCTGCGAGGTGATCTCGACCCGGCCGGTGGCCAGGTCCTGCACCGGCTGGTTGGCGCCGCGGTGGCCGCGGTCCAGCTTATAGGTCTTGGCGCCCAGCGCCAGGGCCAGAAGCTGGTGGCCGAGGCAGATGCCGAAGACCGGCTTGCCCGTCTCCAGCACGCCACGGATGGCGGGCACCGCGTATTCGCCGGTCGCCGCCGGATCGCCAGGGCCGTTCGAGAGGAAGACGCCATCCGGGTTGTGGGAAAGGATATCCTCGGCCGTGGCGGTGGCGGGCACCACGGTCACGTCGCAGCCGGCATTGGCCAGGCAGCGCAGGATATTGCGCTTGGCGCCGTAATCGACGGCCACGACCTTGTGCTTCTTGGCCGGCGAGACATCGTAGCCCTGGCCCCAGGCCCAGAGCCCCTCCGTCCAGGCATAGGACTGGCGGCAGGAGACTTCCTTGGCGAGGTCCATGCCTTCCAGCCCCGGCCAGCCGGCGGCCTGGGCGCGCAGCGCCGGCAGGTCGAACTTGCCATCTGCCGGGAAGGCCAGCACGCCATTGGGCGCACCGCCGTCGCGGATGCGCAGCGTCAGGGCGCGGGTATCCACACCGGCAATGCCGGGGATGCCGTAGCTCTTCAGCCAGTCGTCCAGGTGGCGGGTGGCGCGATAATTGGCCGGCTCCGTCAGGTCCAGCTTCACCACCAGGCCGCGCGCGGCGGGGGTGATGCTCTCGGCATCCTCCGGGTTGGCGCCGACATTGCCGATATGCGGGAAGGTGAAGGTGATGATCTGCCCGGCATAGGAGGGGTCGGTCAGGGTTTCCTGATAGCCCGTCATGCCGGTGTTGAAGCAGATCTCGCCCACCGAGGTGGTATGGGCGCCGAAGCCCATGCCCCAGAAGACCGAGCCATCGGCC
This sequence comes from Pseudoroseomonas ludipueritiae, assembly GCF_014490445.1. Taxonomy (GTDB): domain Bacteria; phylum Pseudomonadota; class Alphaproteobacteria; order Acetobacterales; family Acetobacteraceae; genus Pseudoroseomonas; species Pseudoroseomonas ludipueritiae. The sequence continues at coordinate 43,669 of NZ_JACTUZ010000010.1, forward strand.
AGCACCAGCGCGGCGGTCGCGCCGGCAGGACGCGTGTCAGCGGATAGCTCGGCGGCTTGGGACTCAGGGCTCATCGGGCTCTCCGGCTGGGTGCTGGCGGGGTCGGGGCTGGTCTGGGCGGCCTGAGGCATATCCGCCAGGGTCAGGCCCGTGGCGGCGATGATCGCCGGCCAGTGCTTGGCGGGAATGGCGCGGGACTGGCGCCACTTGCGCACCGCCTCGGTGCCGATGCCGCAACGCTGGGCAGCGGCGTCGGCGCCGCCGATCAGGGCAATGATTTCTTCAACAGACCGCATGGCACGGCTTATCTGGGAATTTTCTTCCCAGTGCAACACCGGTCTGTGATCCTGGTTGGGAATTTTCTTCCCGCTGGCTCTGTGGCCACGGCGCGCCTTATACCCCACCTCCAAAGCCACGCAGCAATTATCCGTCGTGGCCACCCTGTTTCCGAGGAGTTCGACCCATGTCCCTGCGCGCCCGCTTCCTGGAGGAAATGAAGGCCTCAATGAAGGCCGGCGACGCCGCGCGCACCTCCACCATCCGCATGGTCATGGCCAAGCTGAAGGACACCGATATCGCAGCCCGCCCCAGCGGCGTGGAGCAGGTGCCGGAGGAGCAGATCGTCTCGATGCTGCGCGGCATGGTGAAGTCCCGGCGGGAGAGCGTGGAGATGTACCGCCAGGGCAACCGCCCCGAGCTGGCCGCCAAGGAAGAGGCCGAGATCGCCGTGATCGAGGATTTCCTGCCGCAGCAGATGGATGACGTCGCCATGCAGGCCGCCGTCGAGGCGGCGGTGGCGGCCACCGGCGCCAGCACCATCAAGGATATGGGCAAGGTGATGGCGGAGCTGCGCGCCAAGCACGCCGCCACCATGGACATGGCCAAGGCCGGCCCGCTGGTGAAGGCGAAGCTGGGCGCTTAACTTCGACAGGGGCGGCGCGCTATGACCCATCCATGGCGCTGCCCCCCAACTTCCTCGAAGAGCTTCGCGCCCGGACACCGCTGCCGGCGCTGATCGGCCGCAAGACTCGCGTCACCAAGTCCGGCCGCCAGTGGAAGGCCTGCTGCCCCTTCCATGGGGAAAAGACGCCTTCCTTCTATATCTACGACGACCACTACCACTGCTTTGGCTGCGGCGCGCATGGCGATGCCATCGCCTTCGTGATGCAGGCGGAAGGCGCTTCCTTCCCCGAGGCTGTGGAGCGCCTGGCGGGCGAAGCCGGGATGGAAGTTCCCAAGGCCACGCCCGAGCAGGCGCGGCGGGAAGCGCGGGCGCGCGACCTGCATGCCGTGCTGGAAGCCGCCGCCGAGGCCTTCCAGCGCCGCCTGCGCCTGCCTGAAGGCCGCGCCGGGCTGGACTACCTGCTGCGCCGCGGATTGTCGGAGGAAACCATTCGCGCCTTCGGCCTCGGCTGGTCCGGTGGCGGGCGCGGCGCCCTGGCGGCCGACCTGAAGCCGCTCGGCATCGAGCCGCGCCAATTGGTCGAGGCCGGGCTGATGCGCGGCGGCGAGGAGGGCGAGCCGCTCACCGACCTCTTCTTCAACCGCGTCATGTTTCCCATCCGGGATCGGCGCGGGCGCATGGTCTCCTTCGGTGGGCGCATCCTGGGTGATGGGCAGCCGAAATACGTCAATGGGCCGGAGACCTCGCTCTTCTCCAAGCGTCGCAACCTCTATGGCATCGACATCGCGCGCGATGCCGCCTTCCGGAACCAGCCCGTGGTGGTGGCCGAGGGCTACATGGATGTCATCGCTCTGCATCAGGCCGGCTTCCCCGGCGCCGTGGCGCCGCTCGGCACCGCGCTGACGGAGGAGCAGCTCGAGGAACTCTGGCGCATGACGCCAAGCCCGGTGCTCTGCTTCGATGGCGATGCCGCCGGCACCCGCGCCGCCGCCCGGGCCGCCGAGCTGGCCCTGCCGCTGCTTTCCACCGAACGCAGCCTCGCCTTCGTCACCCTGCCGGCGGGGGAGGACCCGGATTCCATCACCCGCAAGGGTGGCACCAACGCCTTCCGCGCACTGCTGGAGGGGCGGAAGCCTCTCTCGGATGTGCTCTACGACATGCTGGCGGCGCAATCCCCCGGCACGGCGCCGGAAGCCCGCGCCACGCTGCGGCACAAGCTGGTGGCGGCGGCGGAGGCGATCCCGGACAAGATCCTGGGTGCCGAATACCGCCGCCTGCTGCTGGACCGCTTCTTCGAATCCGGCCGCCGCCCGGCGCCGCAGCGTTTCCAGCCGGCCGCGCGCGGCGAATGGCGCAAGGGCGGCCGCCCGGCGCCGCCGCCGCTGAACCTGCCGCGCCCGGAAATCGACGCCCTGCATACGCAGAGCGAGCGCGCCCGCTGCCTTCTGGCCCTGACACTGGCGCACCCCTGGCTGCTGCCGGAGGTGGAGGAAGCCCTGCTGCAACTCGACCTTCCCGAGGATGGCGAGGCAGCGCAGCTCCGCCAGGGCATCCTGGCCTGGCACGGCGTGGCGGAGCAGCTTGATCCAGGCGCGCTGCAAGCCCAACTCCAATCGACCACGCCCGAGGCGCTGGCCTGGGCCCTGCAATGCCCTGGTCTGCGACGGCTGCTCTCGCCAGAGGCGCAGCCGCAGGCCGTGGCCAAGGCATGGTGGCACTTCTTCGGGTTCCTGCGCGGCCAGGCCGCCCTGCTGGAAGACCGCCGCGCCGCCGAGATGGCCTTTGCCACCAGTGGCGATGCCGCCGCCCAGCGGCGATTGATCCGGCTGACGGAGGCCCTGATGGCCCAGCAGCGGGGCGAAATGGAGGATGAGGAAGGCGAATCCGGCGCCGCCCACTGATGGTCCCGCTCCAGCTACGGGTTCTTTGGCCCTGGCGGCTCTTGTGTTGCGGGTGCGCGGGCGGTTATGGCGCGAAGCAGTGGTGTGCGATGCCCCGGCCCAACAGCGGGTGGGACGGGTGATTACCAGGATGGTGCGCCACCCTCGTCGCGGCGCGGCGGCGGCTTCGGGTGGCATGTGCGGCGGGCATCTGACGGAGCGGACGGCATGGCGAGCAAGGCAGCGGGCGGCACCGAGACGGTCGAGAACCGCGACGAGGCGGTTGAAGGAGCCTTGCTTGATACCCTCTCGGCCGCCGTCAAGAAGCTGGTCGCCCGTGGCAAGGAGCGTGGCTACGTCACCTACGACGAGCTGAACGCCACCCTGCCGAACGAGCAGGTCTCCTCCGAGTTGATCGAGGACACCATGGCGATGCTCAGCGACCTGGGCATCAACCTGGTCGAGGCCGAGGAAAGCGAGGACGGCGAGGGCGCCGCCAAGCCCGCCGCCAAGGCCGAAGGCGCCGACGAGGAAAGCGAGGACGAGGAAGAGGGCGGCAACGTCAGCGAGGAGAACCTCGGCCGCACCGACGACCCCGTCCGCATGTACCTGCGGGAGATGGGCAGTGTGGAGCTGCTCTCCCGCGAGGGCGAGATCGCCATCGCCAAGCGCATCGAGGCCGGCCGGGACGCCATGATCGGCGGGCTCTGCGAGAGCCCGCTGACGCTCCAGGCCATCCTGGGCTGGCACGACGCCGTCAAGGACGGCCGCATGCTGCTGCGCGACGTGATCGACCTGGAAGCCACGGCCGCCGCCGAGGGCGGCGACGCGCCCCCGCCCGCCGAGGCCGAGGAATTCGAGGAAGGCGAGGAAGGGGAGGGCATGGGCCTCTCGCTGTCCGCGCTGGAAGAGAAGCTGAAGCCCGAGGCCCTGGCGACCTTCGAGGAGATCGAGGACCTCTACGGCAAGCTGCAGAAGCTGCAGGCGCAGCGGATGGATGCCTATACCGCCGGTGGCGAGTTGGCCGCCAAGGCCGAGCAGGCCTATGTGGCGCAGCGCGGCGAGCTGGTGGCGCTGGTGGAGAAGGTCCACCTGCACAACAACCGCATCGAAGAGCTGGTGGACCAGCTCAAGGGCCTGAACCGCCGCATCACCGGCTTCGAGGGGCAGGTGCTGCGGCTGGCCGAGGCCAGCAAGGTCAAGCGCGACGACTTCCTGCAGCACTGGCGCGGCGCCGAGATCGATCCGAACTGGATGGACCGCGTGGCCACCCTGCCGGGCAAGGCCTGGAAGACCTTCGTCGAACGCTCGCGCGACGAGGTGGAGGCGATCCGCGCCAAGATCGGGGAGACGGCCGCGCTGACCGGCCTACCAGTGGGCGAGTTCAAGCGGGTCTATGCCACCGTCTCGCGCGGCGAGCGCGACATGACCCAGGCGAAGAAGGAGATGATCGAGGCCAACCTGCGCCTCGTGATCTCCATCGCCAAGAAATACACCAATCGCGGGCTGCAGTTCCTGGATCTGATCCAAGAAGGCAATATCGGGTTGATGAAGGCGGTCGATAAGTTCGAATACCGCCGCGGCTACAAGTTCTCCACCTATGCGACCTGGTGGATCCGGCAGGCCATCACCCGCTCCATCGCGGACCAGGCGCGGACCATCCGCATCCCGGTCCACATGATCGAGACGATCAACAAGCTGGTGCGCACCAGCCGGCAGATGCTGCACGAGATCGGGCGCGAGCCGCAGCCGGAGGAACTGGCCGAGAAGCTCGGCATGCCGCTGGAGAAGGTGCGCAAGGTCCTCAAGATCGCCAAGGAGCCGATCTCCCTCGAGACGCCGATCGGCGACGAGGAAGACAGCCACCTGGGCGACTTCATCGAGGACAAGGCGGCGATCATCCCGCTCGATGCCGCCATCCAGACCAATCTGCGCGAAGCCACCACGCGGGTGCTGTCCTCTCTGACGCCGCGCGAGGAGCGCGTGCTGCGGATGCGCTTCGGCATCGGCATGAACACCGACCACACGCTGGAAGAGGTCGGCCAGCAGTTCAACGTGACGCGCGAGCGTATCCGGCAGATCGAGGCCAAGGCGCTGCGCAAGCTGAAGCACCCCAGCCGCAGCCGCAAGCTGCGCTCCTTCCTGGACAACTAAAGTGCGCCTCTCGCTGGTGGAACCCGCGATCCGGGTGGCGGTGGACGTCACCTTCCTGCGGATGGAGCAGCCGCCGGTGACGCCGGCGCCCGCCCTGCCGGCGGATGCGCAGGTGGCGGTGGCGACGAAATGCACGGTGCCCTTCTACCGCTACCTCTACAACACGGTGGGGCAGGATTACGTCTGGTGGCTGCGCCGCACCGCCAGCGATGCCGAGATCGCCAATGTGCTGGCCGATCCTTCCGTCAGCATCCACGTGCTCTACCGCGACGGCGCCCCGGCCGGTTTCTATGAGCTGGAGCGGCGGGCCGGCGGCCAGACCAACATCGCCTATTTTGGCCTGCTGCCGCATGCTGTGGGCTGCGGCATGGGCGCCGCCTTCCTGCGCCATGCCATCGACCAGGGCTGGTCCGGCCATACCCGGCTGCTGACGGTGAATACCTGCACCGCCGACCATCCGCGCGCCCTGCCGAATTACCGTGCGGCCGGCTTCGTCGAGACACGACGGGTGCGCGAGGTCTGGCCCGTGCCGGCGCGGCTCGGCCTCAAGGTGCCGGAGCGGCTGCTGGCGGGCTGATGCCCCTGACCGGGAGAAGCGCCGAAGCGGGCCTCTCCCTTCAGGGCCGGCCGGGCAGGGGGGCTGCCCCCGCCCGGCGCCGGCGTCACTTCTGGCCGGCGGCGATCTGCTTTTCCAGGATCGCGGCGGCTTCCGCGGCGCCACCCCAGTTGCGCACCTTCACCCACTTACCGGGCTCCAAGTCCTTGTAGCGCGTGAAGAAGTGCTCGATGGCGTCGCGCGTGATCTTGGGCAGGTCCGACACGTCCTTGATGTCCGTGTAGGCGGTGTGCAGCTTGTCATGCGGCACGCAGATCAGCTTCTCGTCCTGGCCGCTCTCGTCTTCCATGAAGAGGACGCCGATGGGGCGGGCGCGGATCACGGCGCCGGGCACGATGGGGGCGGGGGCCAGCACCAGCGCGTCGGACGGGTCGCCGTCATCGGCCAGGGTGCCGGGAACGAAGCCGTAGGCCGCCGGATAGGCCATCGGCGTGAACAGGAAGCGGTCGACCATGATGGCGCCGCTGTCCTTGTCCAGCTCGTACTTCACCTGCGACCCCTGCGGGATCTCGATGACGACATTGATGTCGTAGGGCGGGTTCTTGCCGGTGGGGAGCTTCGTCACGTCCATCGTGGTGGCCATCCAATCCATGCTGTGGTCGGGTCGCGGGCTGTGCGCGCTGTAGCAGGGGGCGCGCCGGGCGTCCATTCGGGAGGGGGAAGTGCCCCTTGCGGCTGGCGCGGCGCCAGGGGCACCATGCGGGGCATGGGGCGCGGGCCGCCGGCACCGCCTTGGGGGAGAAAAAGCCGCATGACCACGCGCCGAGGCCTTCTGGCCGCGACAGCCCTGTCCAGCCTGCTGCCGCGCCAGGGGCGGGCCCAGGGGCAGGCCCAGGGGCAGGCACAGAATGCCGCGCCGACGCCCGCCGCCCCCGCGCCTGAGCTGCTCGTGGAGAAGAAGGTCTTCGAATTCGCCAATTACCGCACCCGTGGCGGCGCCAACCTGGCCGCCGGGCGCATCGGTTACCAGACCGCGGGCACGCTGAACGCGGCAGGCGACAATGCCGTGCTGATCGAGCATTTCTTCACCGGCAACAGCCATGCCTTCGGCCGCTATGCCGCCGGGGAGGCGCCCGGCTACTGGGATGCCATTATCGGCCCCGGCAAGCCGATCGACACGAACCGCTTCTTCGTGGTGGCGGCCGACTGCCTGGCCAATCTGAATGTGCGGGATGCGCGCACCATCACCACCGGCCCGGCCTCGGTCAATCCCGCCACCGGCCGGCCCTATGGGATGGATTTCCCTGTGGTTTCCATCCGCGACTTCGTGGAGGTGCAGAAGCTGCTGCTGGAAAGCCTGGGCGTGAAGAAGCTGGCCCTGGTGGCCGGCGGCAGCATGGGCTCGCTGCAGGTGGTGGAATGGGCCGCCGCCTATCCGGAATGGGTGGAGCGCGCCATGCCCGCCATCGGCACGGGTGAGATCGATGCCTGGATGCTGGGCTGGCTGGATATCTGGGAAGCGCCGATCCGCATGGACCCCAACTGGCGCAACGGCGAATATTACGCCCAGGGCCGCCAGCCGCCGCTGCAAGGGCTGACGGAGGCGCTGCGCATCGTCACCCTTCACTCGCGGGACCGCGCATGGGCCCGGGAATTCGGCCGCCGCCCGGTGGAGGGCCAGGACCCCGCCCGCCGCATCGGCGACCGCTTCGCCGTGGAGCAATGGCTGGAGGATGCCGCCGCCGCCCGCGCCAGGGTATCGGATGCCAATTCCTTTCTCTATCTGACGCGCGCCAACCAGCTCTTCCTGAACGAATACGACAGCACCGAGGCCGCGCTTTCGCGCAGCCGCGCCAGATGGCTGCTGCTGCCCTCGGTCCATGACCGGGTCTTTCCCGTGGAATATGGGCGGGAGCTGGCGGAAACCCTGCGCCGCCTGAACCGGCCGGTGGAGGTGGTGGAGCTGAAGGGGCCCCTGGGCCACCTGGAAGGGGTGGTGGGCATCGCTCAGGCCGCCGATGCCATTCGCGCCTTGCTGGCGCACTGAATGCCCCGGCTCCCTCTGGCGGTTTGCTCCTGGCCGGTATAGCAAGCGGGTATCTCCAGGCGCCTGTAGCTCAACTGGTTAGAGCGGGCCGCTCATAACGGCTTGGTTGCGGGTTCAAGTCCTGCCGGGCGCATGGAGCCTTTCCCCCGTTGGATGCTTCGGGCTCCGCTTTTCGTGATCGCACTTGCAACGAAAGCGTGATTCGCGGAGATTTCCGCGTCGCGGGCGGGGCGGTTCATGTCTTCAACGATTCAGGAAAGCCTTGTTCCCACGGCGGCCGGCAGCCCGGCCCTTGGCCTGCCGCGGACGTCATGGCGCGGTACCCGGCCGGAGCCCTGGCTGCCGGGCTGGTGCAAGGGGCGCAGCGTCTCCTTCTGGGTGATGATGAACCTCTCCGTCGCCCTGGCCTATCTGGGGCTGGGCTGCGCGGTGGGGTATTTCTTCGCGGCCTTCGGCCTGTTTCCCGCGCCCATCTGGCTCCCGTCCGGCATCGCCGCCACGGCCTGCATGCTGGGGGGCTGGCGGCTGGTCCCGGGCATCTTCCTCGGCTCCTTTGTGGTCAATGCCGTGACCTTTGGCGCCACGCCGGCCGTGGCGGCGGCGATTTCCGTCAGCAATGCCCTCGGCCCGCTGGCCGGGGTGATGCTGACCCGCAGGCTGCGGCCGGCGACGGGGCTCTTCACCCGCTTCAGCGGCGTGGTGGCCTTCATCCTGGGCGCGGTGCTGCTGCATGCCCTGGTCACCGCCACCTTCGGCACCCTGACGCTGCTGATGCTGGGCGGCCTGCCGTGGCAGGGCGCCAGCGCGGCCTGGGGCGCCTGGCTGCTCTGCGATGCCGGCGGCACCTTCTATTTCGCGCCCTCCCTGGCGCTCTGGTTGGGGTTGGAGCGCACGCCGCCGGTGCCGGGGCGGGGCTCCGGCAGCCGGGTGCTGCTGCTGGACAGTGCCGTCTGGCTGGCCACCGCCGGCCTGGCCGTACTGGTCTTTTCCGTGGAGATGCCGCAACGCCTGCCCTCGGCGCAGCTCGTCTTCCTGCTGGCGGTGCCGCTGTCCTGGATCGCGCTGCGCATCTCGCTGCGGGCTGCCTATACGCTGCTGACCATCATCTGCGTCATCGCCTCCGCCGGCACCGTGGCGGGGCTGGGGCCCTTCCAGTCGCCTGGGGTGGTCAACCCGATGCAGTCGGCAGGCATGCTGGTGGTGCTCTGCGCCATGAACATCCTGACGCTGATGGCCCTGGTCAGCGAAAGGCGGGAAGCCGGCTGGGCCCTGGCCGAGGCCAACCGCATGCTGGAATACCGCGTCGCCGAGCGGACTGAGCAGCTTCGGCTGCAGGCGGAGACGGATTCCCTGACCGGCATCGCCAACCGGCGCGGCTTCCTGGAAAGGGCGGAACAGGCCCTGGCGGCGGAGCGCGGCAGCGGGCAGCCCTTCGCGCTGGTCACCTTCGACCTCGACCATTTCAAGTCGATCAACGATTGCGCCGGCCATGCGGGCGGCGACGTGGTGCTGCGCCTGATGGCCCAGCGCTGCCAGTCGCTGCTGCGGGCTCATGACCTCTTTGGCCGCCTGGGCGGCGAGGAATTCGCCATTGCCCTGCCGGGGCGGGGCCTCCCCGAGACGTTGGCCCTGGCCGAGCGGCTGCGGCAGGCGCTGCGGGACATCCAGCCCGGCTTCCCGCTGCCCGGCCGTGGCCATCTGGCCGCCAGCTTCGGCGTCGCCTTGCGGCGGCCGGGGGAGAGGCTGGGCAGCCTGCTGTTGCGGGCCGACAGCGCCCTCTATGTCGCCAAGCGCGCCGGCCGCGATCAGGTGCGGGAAGCGGCGGAGGAAGGGCCCGCGGCGGCCTGAACCCCGCTTCCGCCTTGGCGTTCGGCGCCCCGGTGGCTAGAACCGGGGCCGAACCTCTCGCCGGAATAGTGTCGCGCCATGGCCCCTCAATACGTTTACGTGATGAAAGACCTCACCAAGTCCTATCCGGGCGGGCGTGAGATCTTCAAAGGCATCACCCTTTCCTTCCTGAACACCGCGAAGATCGGCGTGCTCGGCCCCAACGGCGCCGGCAAGTCCACGCTGATGCGCATCATGGCGGGGCAGGACAAGGAATTCGGCGGCGAGGCCTGGGCGGCCGAGGGCGTGCGGGTCGGCTACCTGTCGCAGGAGCCGCATCTCGACCCCGACAAGACGGTCGGCGAGAATGTCATGGACGCTTTCGGCACGCTGAAGGCGGACCTGGAGCGCTTCAACGAGATCTCGATGAAGTTCGCCGAGGAGATGACCGAGGAGGAGATGAACACCCTCCTCGCCGAGCAGGCCGAGCTGCAGGAGAAGATCGACGCCGCCGACGGCTGGGACCTGGAGCGCAAGATCGATATCGCGCTGGACGCCCTGCGCGCCCCGCTGGCCGACAGCCCGGTGACCAACCTCTCCGGCGGCGAGCGCCGCCGCGTGGCGCTGGTCAAGCTGCTGCTGGAGAAGCCCGACCTGCTGCTGCTCGACGAGCCGACCAACCACCTGGATGCCGAGAGCGTCTCCTGGCTGGAAAAGACGCTGCGCGAGTATGAGGGCGCGGTGCTGGTCGTCACCCACGACCGCTACTTCCTGGACAATGTCACCAACTGGATCCTGGAAGTCGACCGCGGCCGCGGCATTCCCTACGAGGGCAACTACTCCGCCTACCTGAACGCCAAGCGCAAGCGCCTGCAGCAGGAGGAGAAGGAGGAGAGCACCCGCCAGCGGCAGCTGGCCGAGGAGCAGGAATGGATCGGCCGCAGCCCGGCCGCGCGCCAGGCCAAGAGCAAGGCGCGTATCCAGGCCTATGAGGAGCTGCTGGCCAAGAGCCAGGAGCGTGCGCCTGACCCGACCGAGATCCAGATTCCGCCCGCGCCGCGCCTGGGCAACACGGTCATCGAGGCCACCGACCTGCGCAAGGGCTTCGGCAACAACCTGCTGATCGACGGCCTGTCCTTCAAGCTGCCGCCCGGCGGCATCGTCGGCGTCATCGGCCCCAACGGCGCCGGCAAGTCCACGCTGTTCAAGATGATCACCGGCAAGGAGCAGCCGGACGGCGGCACGCTGAAGATCGGCGAGACCGTCAGCCTGGGCTACGTGGACCAGTCGCGCGACACGCTGGATGACAAGCGCACCGTCTGGCAGGAAATCTCCGACGGCCAGGACATGATCATGATGGGCAAGCGCGCGGTGCCGTCGCGCGCCTATGCCGCCGCCTTCAACTTCAAGGGCGGCGACCAGCAGAAGCCGGTCGGCGTGCTCTCGGGCGGTGAGCGCAACCGCCTGCACCTGGCCAAGATGCTGCGCGACCCGCACAACGTCATCCTGCTCGATGAGCCGACCAACGACCTGGACGTCGATACCCTGCGCGCGCTGGAAGAGGCGCTGCAGGACTTCGCCGGCTGCGCCGTGATCATCTCGCATGATCGCTGGTTCCTGGACCGCCTGGCGACGCACATCATGGCCTTCGAGGGCGAGAGCCATGTCGAGTGGTTCGAGGGCAACTACCAGGCCTATGAGGCCGACCGACGCCGCCGCCTGGGCGCGGCTGCCGATCAGCCGCACCGGATCAAGTACCGCCCCCTGACCCGGTGATGGACGGCGGCTGGGGGGGCGATGCCTCCCATGCGGTGCGCACGGACCGGCTGGTCCTGCGCCCCGTCTGCCCCGCGCATCTGGAGGACCTCATCCGCCTGAAGGGGGATGAGGCCGCCTTCGGCCTCATGCTGCACGGCACCCGCACGGCCGAGCGCACCACCGAGGAATTGCAGGACGACATCGCCTTCTGGGCGGTGCGCGGCTACGGCACCTGGGCGGTGCACCGGGCGGAGGATGATGCCTTCCTGGGCATCGTGGGCCTGATGGAGCGGCCAGACGGGCGCGGCATCGCGCTGCGCTTCGCGCTCTGGCCCTGGTCGCGTGGCAAGGGCTATGCGCGGGAGGCGGCGCGGGCCGCGCTGGGCTTTGGCCATGCCGCCGGGCTGGCGCGCATCATCGCCGTGGCGCGCGAGAGCAACCTGGCCTCCCGCGGCGTGCTGGCTGATCTGGGGCTGCGGGAATGCGACCGCTTCATCCACCAGGGCCACCCGATGATGGTCTTCGAAAGCCTGCGCCCACTGCCGCCGCCGGCACAGCAAAGCCGATGAGGCGATAATCCCACCCCCGCATCAACCAGGAATGGGATAGATTTAAAGCCGCGCAATGTTAGAAGGCGCTTTCACATCGCCGGTGACCAATTGCTCATGAATGCTCCCCTCGCGCCTGATCTGCCTGACGAAGCGGCAGCGTCGCGCTGGGAATGGGAAAGCCTGAACGGTTCGATATCCGAAGAACTGCGCCGCCATGTCGCGGAGATCGTGGCGCGCGAGGCCGGCAGGCTGACCACGCTCTTCTACGACACGCTGCTGGAGGACCCCGAGGCGGCGGCCATGCTGTCTCATGAACTGGTCAGCCACCGGCTGAACCATTCCCTGCGGCGCTGGCTGAAGGATCTCTTCCCGCTGGAGGCGGCGCCCGATTTCGCCGCCGCCGCCCGCCTGCAGCGGCAGGTGGGGGAAGTGCATGCGCGCATCCGCGTGCCGCTGCATCTCGTCACGCGCGGGGCGCGGGTGCTGAAGGGCGGCATCGCCCGCTGCCTTAGCCAGACATCCCTGCCGCGCGACGAGTTGGTCGAGACGCTGAGCTATGCCAGCCATATCCTCGATCTCGCCATGGAGATGATGGCGACCGCCTTTATCGAGGGCACCGAGCGCGCGACGCGGAACGAGGAAGCCTACCGCCTCTTCTCGCTCGGCCAGGATGCCTCGCTGGAGCGGGAGGCGCAGCGGGCGGCGCTGCTGGAATGGCTGCAATCGCTGCTCTTCGCCGTGGCCGGCCGGAACGAGGCGACGCGGCTGCACAGCATCGGCCGCTCCGAATTCGGCCTCTGGATGCAGCACCGCGCCAGCGTGATGTTCGGCGGCATTCCGGCGCTGCAACGCATCACTCAGCTGATGCGGGAGATCGACGAGGAGATCCTGCCGGGGATCGAGCAGGGCTGCGAGATCGGCCCCGCGCTGCAACGGCTGCAGGCGCATGCCAATGACATCAAGTTCCTGATCGGCGATGCCTTCCAGGCGGTGGTCGGGCTGGAGAATGGCCGGGATGCGCTGACGCGCACGCTCAACCGCCGCTTCATGCCCTCCATCTTCGCGCGCGAGATCGCGATGGCGACGCAGAGCGGGCGCGGCTTCGCGGCGCTGATGATCGACTTCGACCACTTCAAGGCGATCAACGACACCTTCGGCCATTCGGGCGGTGATGTGGTGCTCAGCCGCGGGGCGGAGCTGATCATGGACGCCGTGCGGCTCAGCGATTTCGTCTTCCGCTATGGCGGCGAGGAATTCCTGGTGCTGCTGGTGGAGGCCGATGCCAATCTGGCGATGCGCACCGCCGAGCGCATTCGCGCCACGATCGACGCCGCCGAATTCGTGGTGGGGGAGCAGCGGAACCTGCGTGTCACCACCTCCATCGGCGTGGCGGTCTTCGAGGGGCATCCGGACTACACCTATCTGGTGGAGCGGGCCGACAAGGCCCTTTATGCCGCCAAGAAAGCCGGACGGAACCGCGTCATCCTGGGGTGACGCGCCCGGCGCGGCGTGTGGAGGCGAGATCTGCTCTAGCCCCGCGCCGGCACCTTGCCGACGCCCCGGCTTTCTTCCGGCAGCGCCGGCTCGCCCAGTTCCGCGCGTTGCAGCCAGGGGCCGAGTTCCTCCAGGGCGCGCGGGCGGCCGAAGAAATAACCCTGGCCGAGGTCGCAGCCCATGGCGGCGATGCGCCGCATGGTGGTGGCATCCTCGATACCCTCGGCCGTGGTGCCGAGCCCCAGGGCCCGGGCCAGCCCGATGATGGCCGAGACATAGCGCCCGCTTTCCGGTGCCGAGGCCAGGGCCATGACAAAGGAGCGGTCGATCTTCAGCCGGTCCACCGCCAGTTCCTTCACCATGCGCAGGCTGGCATAGCCGGTGCCGAAATCATCCAGCGCCACCCGGATGCCGGCCTCTCGCAGCAGCCCCAGCAGCCGCTTGGCGGTGCCGAGGTCATGCACGATGCCGGTCTCGGTCACCTCCAGCTCCAGCCGCAGCGGGCTGAGGCCGGAGGCGGAGAGGATGTCCAGCACCACGCCCGCCAGGGAGGCATCCTGCAACTGCCGGGGGGAGAGGTTAACCGCGATCTTCAGCCCCTCCGGCCAGGAGGTGGCATCCTGGCAGGCCTTGTGCAGCAGGTTCTTGAAGAGCGGCGTGATCAGCCCGCCATGCTCGGCATGGGCGATGAACTCGGCGGGCGCCAGGATGCCGCGCTCCGGGTGGCGCCAGCGCGCCAGCACCTCCATGCCGATCAGCCGGCCGCTGCGCAGGTCCACCAGCGGCTGGTAGAAGGGCACGATCTCGCCGCCTTCCACCGCCTGCTTCAGCCGGCTCTTGAAGATGGCCTTCTCACGCAGCTCGTCTTCCATGTCGCGGGTGAAGAAGAGGAAGCGCCCGGCGCCGGCCCGCTTGGCGTGGTACATCGCCATATCGGCGGTGCGCAGCAGGCTTTCGGTATCCTGACCCTGTTCCGGGCTGCGGGAGATGCCGATGCTGGCGCCGATCTCGGCCACCACCCCCTCCGCCACCACGGGGGCGGAAAGGGCACGCAGGATCTGCCCGGCCACCGCCTCGGCCGCGCCGCTGTCGGGCAGCAGCACGGCGAATTCGTCGCCACCTAGCCGCGCCACCACCGCATTCGCCGGGCTTTCCTGGCGCAGCCGGGAAGCGGCCTCGACCAGCACGGCATCGCCGGCGGAATGGCCGTGGATGTCGTTGACCGGCTTGAAATTGTCGAGGTCGATGAACAGCAGCGCGCAGGGCAGGCCATGCGCCAGCCGCCTTTCCACCCCGGCCAGGAAGGCGCGGCGGTTCGGCAGGCCAGTGAGGTAATCGGTGGCCGCGATCTGCTGGATGCGGGCTTCGTTCTGCTTCTGCTCCGTGACATCGCGCACCACCGAGACGATCTCGCGCGGCGCATTGGTCTCGGGGTCGCGCACCAGGCGGAGGCTGGCTTCCACCCAGGCGATGCTGCCATCGGCGCGGATGATCCGGTTCAGCCCGCGGCGGTTGCCTTCCCCGGCGCTGACGGCGCGCATCTGCTCCCGCACCTGGGCAAGGTCCTCGGGATGCACGAAGACAAAGGTGGAAACGCCTGTCAGCTGCTCCGGCTCATAGCCCAGCAGGCTCCGGCAGGCGGGGGAGACGTAGGTGCGCGTGCCGTCCAGGTCCAGCAGCACGATCATGTCGGTGACATTCTCGGCCAGCAGGCGGAACAGCCGGAGGCTGTCTTGCGCCGTTTCCGCCGCCGGGCTGCGCCATGCGTCACGCAACAGGGAGGCTAGGCGCCCGAGCATATCGTCCGACCCTTTAACCCGCCTCGAATCCGACGTGCCTGTTGTAAGCGATTCCAGGCTTATCATCTCCAGGTTGGAAGCGGGGAGGAAGTTTCACCTTCCGCGCTGTCTTCGCAAGCCTCTTACACCCAGGATGGCCAAGCCGATAACGAGAAAGGAGAGAGCGGTGGAGGCGGTGCCGAGGGCATAAAGAACCGGGGTCGTGACGGTGGTGGTCATGCCCAGGATCTCCAGCGGCAGGGTATTGCCGGTGCCGGCGGTCAGCAGCGTGCGGGCGAATTCGTCGAAGGAGAGGGTGAAGCCGAAGAGGGCGATGCCCACCACGCCAGGCGCGATGATGGGCAGCACGACATGCAGGAAGCTCTGCCAGGGCGTGGCGCCCAGGTCGCGCGCCGCTTCCTCCCAGGCGCGGTCGAAGCGGTTGAAGAGGGCGAAGATGATCAGCAGGCCGAAGGGCAGGGTCCAGGTCAGTTGCGCCCCGAAGGCGGAGGAATACCAGGCGGGTTCCCATTCCATCAGCGTGAAAAGCAGCCCGACGCCGAGGCTGACCAGGATGGAGGGCACGATCAGGCTGGCCAGTGTCAGGTAGAAGAGCGCGGTGCCGCCGGGGAAGCGGCGGCGGAAGGCCATGCCGGCGGCCAGCGAGATCAGCACGGTGCAGGCCGTGACCATGGCCGCCAGGGCCAGGGAGCGCCGCAGCGCCGCGCCGAGATCACCCACCGCCTGGGTGGCGAAGAGGCGCCCGAACCAGTGCAGGGAGACGCCGTTCATCGGGAAGGTCAGCCCGCCATCCGGCCCCTGAAAGGAGAGGATGGTGATGGTCAGCGTCGGGCCATAGAGGAAGGCGAGAAAGACGGCGAAGAGCAGGGTCAGCAGGATGCGGGCGGTACGTCCGGGCATGGCTGGCGTCACAGCTCCTTGCGGATATCGATGGCGCGGAGGATGGCGGCCATCAGCAGCAGCACCATCACCAGCAGGCCCACCGCATTGGCGGCGGCGGCTGGGTATTGCATCAGCCCGATCTGGTTGGAGATCATCAGCCCGACCGAGGCGCTCTGGCCGCCGCTCATCAGCCGCACGGTGGCGAAGTCGCCCAGCACCAGCACCACCACGAAGATGCTGCCAATGCCGATGCCCGGCTTGCAGAGCGGCAGGATCACCACCCAGAGCGTCTGCCAGAAGCTGGCGCCGGCATCGCGCGCCGCCTCCAGCAGCCGGCGGTCGATGCGCATCATGGTGTTGAAGATCGGCACCACCATGAAGAGCGTGTAGAGATGCACAAAGGCCAGCACGACCGCGAAGTCGGAAAACAGCAGGAATTCCAGCGGCTGGTCGATCAGCCCGGCGCCGATCAGCGCCTGGTTCATCAGCCCGTTGCGGCCCAGGAAGGGCACCCAGGCGATCATGCGGATCAGGTTGGAGGTCCAGAAAGGCACGGTGCAGAGCACGAAGAGCACCATGCGCGTCATCTCCCCGCGCACGATGAAGGCGAGGTAGTAGGCCAGCCAGAAGCCCAGGGCGAAGGTGATGGCCCAGACCAGCCCGGCATACCACAGCGTCTTGCCGAAGGTGCGCCAGGTGACGGCGGAGCCGAAGGCCTCGCGGTAGTTGGTGAAGACGAAATCGGGGATCAGGCTGAAGGCGCTGTAGTCGAAGAAGCTGACGACCACGATCATGGCCATCGGCACGACCAGAAAGATGGCCAGCACCAGCGCCAGGGGCGCCGCCTGCAGCCAGGAGAAGAGGGCAGAGCGGCGCATCCGTCGGTCCTTACGCCGCGATGAACTCGTTCCATTTCTGGACCATGTAGCGGTCCTCGTTCATCACCGAGTTCCAGCAGACCACCTTGCCCATGCGTTCCTGGAAGGAGCCGCCGTCGCGCACCGCGCCGGCCTTCTCCATGGGCTTGCCATCGGGGGAGAGGATCTCGGCGGTGGCGGGCTTGCCTTCCATCCAATAGCCCCACTCGTTCTCGGACATGCTGGCCTTGGCCGTCTCCAGCACCGCCGAGTAGTAGCCCTGGCGGTTGAGGAAGGCGCCGCACCAGCCGGAGAGGTACCAGTTCATGTATTCATAGGCGGCGTCGAGCTGCAGCCCGGTCAGGTGCCGCATCAGGCCAAGACCGGAGCCCCAGGCGCGGTAGCCCTCAGCCAGCGGCTGATAGACGCATTGCACCCCGCGGGAGCGCACCGCCGCCACGGCGGGAGACCACATGGACTGGATGACCACCTCGCCCGAGGCCATCAGGTTCACGCTCTCGTCGAAGCTCTTCCAGAAGGCGCGGAACTGCCCGGCGCGCTTGGCCTCGATCAGGAAGGCAATGGTCCTGTCGATCTCGGCGCGGGTCATGTTGCCCTTGTCGCCGTATTGGATGGCGCCGGCGCTCTCCGCCACCATGGCGGCATCCATGATGCCGATGCCGGGGATGTTCAGGATGCTGGCCTTGCCCTTGAAGGCCGAGTCCATCAGGTCCTTCCAACTGGTGATGGGGCGGCCCACCAGGTCCGGGCGGATGCCCAGGGTATCGGCGTTGTAGACAGTGGGCATCAGCGTCATCAGCTCGGTGCGCTGACCGGCGAAGGTCTTGGCGTCCTTGCTCTCCACGAAGCCGACGGAGAAGGGCGAGGTGCCCTGGCCCATCTGGCTCTCCGGCGTCAGCCTGCCGGTGGTGAAGATCGGCACGATCTTGTCCATCAGCTTGATGCGCTTGGTGTCGATCGGCTGCATCGCGCCGGTCGGATAGACCTTCTTGATGCTGAAGTATTCGATATCGGCGATATCGAAGCTGCGCGCCTGGGTGGCCGCGCGCTGCGCCACGGCATCGGTATCCGTCACCGTCAGCTGCAGCGTGAAGCCCAGGTCCTTCTTCACCTGCTCGGCGATCGGGTTGAGGCCGGAAACGCCGGTGCCGATCTGGCGCAGCGTCACGTCCTTGATGTTCTGCGCCCAGATGGTGGGGAAGCCGGTGACGGCACCGCTGCCCAGGGCCGCGCCAGTCAGCGCCAGCACGCCGCGACGGGTGAGGGTGGTCTTGCTCATATCCTCAGTCCTTCTGTTGTCGTCAGGCAGCGTCAGCCTGGGGCAGGGGATGTGCGTCGGCGGCATCCCATCCCAGGGTCACCGCCGCGCCGGGGCTGACCGGCGCGGCGTGGAACAGGGCATCGGGCAGCATGGCCTCGGCGGTCTGGCCGTCCTGGGCGGCCAGCACCACGCGCACGGCGGCGCCCTGGTATTCGATGGCGGTGACATGCCCGGCGAGGCGGCCGCCCCCCAGCCGGCAGCGGTCAGTGCGGACGGCGAAGCGCCCTTCCGGCAGGCGCAGCACGTTGTGGCCGCCGATGAAGCGGGCGACGAAGGCGCTGGCCGGCTTCTCGAAGACCTCGCGCGGATGGGCCGCCTGGGCGATGCGCCCGCCATTCATCACCACCGCGATATCCGACAGCGCCATGGCCTCATCCTGCCCATGGGTGACGTGGATGAAGGTGATGCCCAGCTCCCGCTGCAGCCGCTTCAGCTCCTCCCGCATCTGGGTGCGGAGGAAAGGATCGAGGGCGGAGAGCGGCTCATCCAGCAGCAGCACGCGGGGATGGGTGATCAGCGCACGGGCCAGCGCCACGCGCTGCTGCTGGCCGCCGGAAAGCTGGCTGGGCAGCCGCCCCGCCATGGCGGAAAGCTGCACAAGGTCGAGGAATTCCTGCGCCCGCTTCAGCCGCTCCGGCTTGCCCACGCCGCGCATGCGCAGCCCGAAGGCCACATTCTCCAGCGCCGAGAGATGAGGAAACAGCGCGTAGCTCTGGAACATCATGGCCGTGCCGCGCGCGGCCGGCTCCAGGTTCGTGACGTTGCGGTTGCCGATCAGTACGTCGCCGTCGCTGACCTCCTCATGCCCCGCGATCATCCGCAGGGTCGTGGTCTTGCCGCAGCCGGAGGGGCCCAGCAGGCAGCAATAGCTGCCGGCGGGAATGGCGAGTGAGATGTCGTCCACCGCCACCGCGCCGCCCCCGTAGCGCTTGGTGACCCTGATCAGCTCCACATCCGCCTGCAACGGCCCGCCTCACTGTTTCACTCGGCGGGGGCCATGCAAGTGCCGCACCACTCTGTCCCTCAGGCGGGGTGCGAAGAAGGGGGCGTTGAGCTGCCTATTCGTTGTGCATGCGGGTCTATTCCAAAAGGTTGCATGCCTTTCGGCTCATCAACGCCGCGTGAGGGTCACTTTTTTGCGACCGCATGACCAATTTGGGTAATGCGCCTAACGGTAGAGCAGTTATGGCAGGAGAAGCGAGAAAGGGGCTGCCGATGCATGACAACACGACGTCATCCTACAGCCCGCGCCACTGGGAAGAGGCGGAGCTGAACCAGGAACTCGACCGGATGGTCGAGCTGGCCTGGGAGCCGGGATGGGCCCCGGCGGCCCTCGGGGCACTGATCCGCCTTTGCGCCGCCATGCGCCAGAACACGCAGGACTGGATGCGGGTGCGCCACCTGCTGCGCAGCCACCCGACCATGCGCCGCCTGATGCGGGAGGATCCGCTGGTCTTCCATACCTCGCGGCCGCTCGCCGTGCGGCTGGACCTGCTGCTGGGCCATCCCGCCGCCCAGCCGCTGCTGGATGATACCTCACGCGCGGGGCGTGACCTTTTCGCCGTCACCCGCACGCTGCCCTGGGCCAATGCGCTGCGCGACCGCCACGCGCTGCTGGCGCGGATGGTGGATGCCGTGGCGGCCGATGTGCCCGATGCCAGCATCCTGACCCTGGGCGCCGGCCATCTGCGCGAAGCGGGCGAGGTGACCCGGCTGGGGCGCATCGGCCGCTGGGTGGTGCTGGAGGAAGACCCCGAGCAGCGCCAGGCCCTGCGGCAAGGGTTGCCGCAGGGCCTTTCCCTGCAGATGCTCCGCTGTTCCCTGCGCAGCTTCGCGCGCCGCTCCTATGGGCGGGGCTGCTTCGACCTGATCTGCATCCCGCGCCCGCCGCTGTTCTGGACCCCCTCGGCCACGGCCGAGCTGGTGGGCGCTGCCTTCAGGGTGCTGAGGCCGGGCGGGCGGTTGCTGCTCTGCGCCCCTGGCGCGCCGGTGCCGGAAGCCGCCTGGATCGATGCCTATCTGGAGCGCACGCCGCGCTGGACCACGCAGCGGGAGATGGAATCCCTGCTGGCGATGGTGGAGCCGGAGGAATGTGCCTCCCGCCAAGTCTTCCCCAGCGTGGATGGGCACATGATGCAGGCCATCCTGCGCCGCCGGACTTAAGGGCCCGGCGACGAGACTGGAAGGAAGGGCTCAGCGCCCTTCGCGTGCCGCCAGGGCGGCGATCTGCTGGCGCATCGCGGCCAGCAGCGGGGCGACCTGGCCGCCGTTGCGGCTGATCACGGCGGAATACTCGCTGCGCTGCGTCAGGCGCAGCGAGGTGCCCTCGGCAATCACGTCCACCACGCGCGGCTGGCCATTCACCTCGCCGACGCGCCAGTCCAGGTTGAAGGCGGCCTGGCCCGGGCGCTCGATGATGGTGTTCACCAGCACGTCGTCCTCGGTGCGCTGCTGGCTGCGGCCCAGGTTGAAGCGCACGCCCTCATATTCGCCGAAGCGGGCGGAGAGGTTGCGGATCAGCGTCTCCTCGAACAGCTGCATGTATTCCTGCTGCTCGGCGGGGGAGGCGACGCGCCACCAGCGGCCCAGGATGAAGCGGCCGACGCCATCGATATCCACCGCCTGCCGCAGGATGCTGGCCACACGCTGCCGCCGCGCCGCCACCGGCTGCCGCGCATTGATGGCCGCCACCATGTCCTGGCCGGTGGCCTGGATGAACTGGACGGCGCGGTTGATGTCGATCTCGGCATGCGCCGGCCGGATGGCGGCCGACGCGAAGGGTGTGGCCAGGATACTGGCCAGCAGGATACGGCGGTTCATACTGCGAATATCTCGTTCTGCTTGTGTCAGTCGTTATGTCGTATTCAACGCCGTCAGGGCGCGGGGGTTCCGGTGCGGGGCTGCGCCAGCGGCCCGGCGGTGGCGGGCAATTCGCCGGCGTTGCGGATCTGCTGGTTGCGGCTCTGCCGGTAGCCGCTGCGATAGGTGGCGTAGGGGTCCAGGCTGGTCTCGTTGATGGCGTCCACCGTCTCCAGCAGCCCTTCGCGGGTGTCGAGGATGGTCAGGCCGAGCCGGGCATAGCCCAGGCCCTCGGCCGTCGGGCCATTGTCGGCCAGGATCCAGGTCAGCGGGTCGGCGGCGACGCCGGCGCCATAGCCCACCAGGTCACGCGGGTTGCTCGGGCCCAGGATCGGCAGGAAGAGGAAGGGCCCCTCGCCAATGCCCCAGGTGGCGAAGGTCTGGCCGAAGTCCTCCGTATGGCCGGGCATGCCAGCTTCCGCCGCCACGTCGAAGATGCCGCCCAGGCCGAAGGTGGTGTTGATCATGAAGCGCCCGACCGTCACCAGCAGCCGGTCCGGCTCGCCCTGCAGCAGGTCGTTCACCGCGACAACGGGGGTGCGCAGGTTGGACAGCACGTTGCGCACGCCGGTCCGCACCGGCTGCGGCACCACGAACTGATAGGCCTTGGCCGCCGGCCGCAGCACCACCTGATCGATCCCGTTATGGACCGTGTACATGGCACGGTTGAAGGGTTCGAGCGGATCGTTGTTCTGCTCGTATTCGGCCAGGGCCTCCGGCTCGCTGGCTGGAGGGCGCGTGGCGCAGGCCGAAAGGGCCAGCAGGCCGAGCAGCAGCAGGGAAGGGCGGCGGAGGGAGGACATCGGCGGAACGTATCCTGAGGGGCGTGGCGCGGGAACTAACTGGCCGCCAGCGGCGAAGGTTGCGCTTCGCGGCGTATTTGCGTCGACAGCTTATATACGAACGTGAACGTATGTATATGCAGCGAGGCATCATTATGGAAGAAGCGCCAGCGGAAGCCGAGGCGCTGCTTGTCACCTTTTCGCCATCGGGGGCCTCATGCTGCCGGAAGCCCGGCCGCAGGACCGTTCACCTGGCCGCCGGCTTCGGATAGGATGCGCACCGTCATGAACCAAGTCGTCGACGCCCCTGCCGGGCCCTCCCATGCGCAGACCACCGGAAGCCAGGACACGCTGCGGCGCTGGCTGACCGGCCCCCGCGTCGCCGGCCTGCCGCAAAGCATGGCCCAGCCGGCGCCGGCCTTGTCCTTTGAGTTCTTTCCGCCGCGCACGGAAGCGCTGGAACAGCAGCTCTGGGCCTGCATCCGGCGGCTGGAGCCGCTGGCGCCGCGCTTTGTTTCCGTCACCTATGGTGCCGGCGGCACGACGCAGGAGCGCACCCACGCCACCGTCGCGCGGCTGGTGAAGGAAACGTCCCTGACCCCCGCCGCCCATCTGACCTGCGTCGGCGCCAGCCGGGACGAGGTGGATGAGGTCGCCCGCCGCTACTGGGAGGCCGGCGTGCGCCATATCGTGGCGCTGCGCGGCGACGCGCCCACAGGCGAGGAAACCTATACGCCGCATGCCCAGGGCTATGCCTATGCCGCCGACCTGGTGGCCGGGCTGAAGCGTATCGGGGATTTCGAGATCTCGGTGGCCGCTTATCCGGAGACGCATCCCACCGCGTCCTCCGCCCAGCACGACATCGACAACCTGAAGCGCAAGATCGATGCCGGCGCCACCCGCGCCATCACGCAGTATTTCTTCGATACCGAGGTCTTCCTGCGCTTCCTGGACCGCGCCCTGGCTGCCGGCATCACCGTGCCGATCGTGCCCGGCATCCTGCCGGTGTCCAATTTCAAGCAGGTGAAGAAGTTCTCCGCCATGTGCGGCACCAATGTGCCGGACTGGATGGGTACGCTCTTCGATGGGCTGGAAGACGACCCCGAGACCCGCAAGATGGTGGCCGCCGCCGTGGCGGCGGAGCAGGTGCGGCTGCTGCAGGCCAATGGCGTGGACGAGTTCCACATCTATACCCTGAACCGCGCCGACCTCTCCTACGCCATCGCGCATATCCTCGGGGCGCGGCCGAAGAAGGGGTGAACCCCCGCCAAGGCTTGGTCTTGTTCGCAAGACGTTCTATAGCCAGCGGCGTGATTCTTCTCCTGGCCTCGCTGCTTGTCCTGCCCCTGCTGTTCTCCGCCGGCCCGGCGGCGGCAGCCTGCACCGATGCGGCGGCCCCAAAGGTGGATTGGCGCCGCTGCCTGCAGGATGGGCAGGATTTCCGCGGCGTTGACCTCTCCGGCGCCGTGTTGCGCGATGCCAGCTTCTCCCGCGCCAAGCTCGCCGGCACCAAGCTGGCGGGGGCGGAGGGGCCGGATGCCCGCTTCACCTCCGCCGACCTGACCGGGGCCGACCTCTCCGGCGCCGTGCTGCGCGGGGCGGATTTCACCCGGGCTACGCTGCGCGATGCCTCGCTGGCCGGGGCGGACCTGCGGCAGGCCCGCTTCTTTCGCGCCGACCTGCGCGGCGCCAACCTCCAGGGCGCCGAGCTGGGCGCGGCCGATCTGTCCGGCGCCATGCTGGGTGGCGCCCTCTGGGTGGATGGCCAGCGCCGCTGCGCCGCCGCCTCCGTCGGTGCCTGTGAACGTGAGTAGGGGCGCATGAGCGATTACCTGACCCGCCTGAACCCCGAGCAGCGCGCGGCGGTCGAGACCGTCGATGGCCCGCTGCTGGTGCTGGCCGGCGCCGGCACCGGCAAGACGCGGGTGCTGACCACGCGCTTCGCCCATATCCTGATGACGCGGCGCGCCTGGCCCAGCCAGGTCCTGGCCGTGACCTTCACCAACAAGGCGGCCAAGGAGATGCGGGAGCGTGTCTCCGCCATCCTGGGCCAGCCGGCGGAAGGGCTGTGGCTCGGCACCTTCCACGCCCTCTGCGCCCGCATGCTGCGGCGGCACGCGGCGCTGGCGGGGCTGGAGCCCAATTTCACTATCCTCGATACCGACGACCAGATGCGGCTGCTGAAGCAGATCATGGTGGCCGAGAATATCGACACCAAGCGCTGGACGCCGCAGGCGCTGATGGGTGCCATCCAGCGCTGGAAGGACAAGGGGCTGACGCCGGACCGCGTCACGGCGGCCGAGGACGTGGACTTCGCCAATGGCCGTGCCCGCGACCTCTACGCCCAGTACCAGCGCCGCCTGAAGGACGTGAATGCCGTCGATTTCGGCGACCTGCTGATGCTGGTGGTCGAGATCCTGCGCAGCAACCCGGATGTGCTGGCCAGCTACCACCGCACCTTCCGCTACATTCTGGTGGACGAGTACCAGGACACCAACACCGTCCAGTACCTGTGGCTGCGCCTGCTGGCCCAGCGCCCGGCGCCGGAGCCGCAGAACATCTGCTGCGTCGGCGACGACGACCAGTCGATCTATTCCTGGCGCGGTGCCGAGATCGAGAACATCCTGCGCTTCGAGCGGGATTTCCCCGGCGCCACCGTGGTGCGGCTGGAATCCAACTACCGCTCCACCCGTCCCATCCTGGGCGCCGCCGCCGGGCTGATCGCGCAGAACAACGGCCGCATGGGCAAGACGCTGCGCCCCGGCCGCAACGATGCCGAAGGCGACAAGGTGCGCGTCGTCTCCCTCTGGGATTCCGAGGAAGAGGCCCGCATGGTGGGCGACCGGATCGAGCAGGGGCAGCGCCGGGGCGACAGGCTCTCCGAGATGGCCATCCTGGTCCGCGCCGGCTTCCAGACCCGCGCCTTCGAGGAGCGGCTGATCACCCTGGGCGTGCCCTATCGCGTGGTCGGCGGCCAGAAGTTCTATGAGCGCGCCGAGATCCGCGACGCCATGGCCTATCTGCGGGTGCTGAACCAGCCCGCCGACGACCTGGCCTTCGAGCGCATCGTCAACACGCCGAAGCGCGGCCTGGGCGATACCACCATCCGCGCCATGCACAACCTGGCGCGGCAGGAAGGCAAGCCGCTGGTGGTGGCGGCCTGGCGGATGATCGAGACCGGCGCCATCCGCGCCAAGCCGAAGGCGGCGCTGCATGAGCTGCTGGAAGGCTTCGCCCGCTGGCGGGAGGCGCTGCCGCGCGATGGCCATGTGGTGGTCACGGCCACGCTGCTGGACGAATCCGGCTACACGGACATGTGGAAGCAGGACAAGTCGCCCGAGGCCGCCGGGCGCCTGGACAACCTGAAGGAACTGCTCCGCGCCATTGGCGAGTTCGATACCCTGGCGGGCTTCCTCGAACACGTCGCGCTGGTGATGGAGAATGACGAGAACGCGGAGGCCGAGCGCGTCAGCCTGATGACGCTGCATGCCGCCAAGGGCCTGGAATTCGACACCGTCTTCCTGCCAGGCTGGGAGGAGGGTCTCTTCCCCAACCAGCGGGCGCTGGACGAGGGCGGGGAGAAGTCGCTGGAGGAAGAGCGGCGGCTTGCCTATGTCGGCATCACCCGCGCCCGCAAGCATTGCATCATCAGCCATGCCGCCAACCGGCAGATGTATGGCACCTGGAGCAGCGCCGTCCCCAGCCGCTTCCTGGACGAATTGCCCGATGCGCATGTGGAGCGGGAAGGCGGCGCCGGCGCGCACCGCAACCGCATGGCCTCGGCGCCCTCCGCCTTCTCCGGCCAATTCCCGCTGGTGGCGCGCAAGCCGCGGGTGATCGAGGCCGGCTCCTGGGAAGTGGCGGAGCGCCCGGCGCGCACGGCGGCCATTCCGGTTGGGCAGCGGGTGTTTCACCAGAAATTCGGCTATGGGCGCGTGGTCGCCGCCGAGGACAACAAGCTGGACGTCGAGTTCGAGCATGCCGGGCGGAAGCGCGTGATCGACACCTTCGTGGAAAAAGCTTGATGAACCAGGGCCTGACCAACCGCCGCCACCCGCAACAGCTGGAAACCCTGACCCTGGACGGCCTGCCTGAGCATGCCGTGCCCGCCTTCGAAGCCGCCCTTCAGACCGTCTGCCTGACGGTGGGCTACTTCAAGGACGACCCGACCGACACCTGGCGCCTGGAAGCGGTGCGTGAGGTCAGCGTGGGGGATGAGGAACTGCTGCCGGCCCTGACCCTGGCAGCCGCCATCTCCGGTATCGAGCCGCCGGAGCTGCAGCGCGCGCCGGTGGAGGCGGAAGGCTGGCTGGCCCGCACGGTGGAAGCTTTCCCCGAGCAGGAGATCGGCGGCCGATTCGTGATCCGACCGACCCATGTGCCGGACCCGGTCACCCGCGGCAAGATCGTGCTGAAGCTGGATGCCGGTCTGGCCTTCGGTTCCGGCGAGCATGGTTCAACCCGTGGTTGCCTGATCGGCTTCGAGGGCATGGCGCATCGGCGGCCGCGCCGCATTCTGGATATCGGCACCGGCTCCGGTATCCTGGCCATGGCGGCGGCCAAGCAGCTGAAGCGCCCGGTGCTGGCCACGGATATCGAGCCCTGGAGCGTCCGCATCACCGCCGAGAATGCGCGGATGAACGGGCTGCTGCATATGGTGCGGGCCAAGCTGGCCGATGGCTGGCGGCACCCGGCGGTGCATGGCGGCCGCTACGACCTTGTTTTCGCGAATATTCTGGCCCGGCCGCTGTGCTCGATGGCCAAGGACCTGGCGGACCATCTGGCGCCCCGCGGCACCGCCATCCTGGCCGGCCTTCTGGGCACGCAGGTGCGGATGGTGCTGGCGGCGCATCGCCGTGCCGGGCTGGTGCTGGAGCGCCGGATCGACCAAGGTGCCTGGTCCGCGCTGGTGCTGCGCAAGCGCTGAGGCTGAGCTGCCTCCCCAAAAGAGATCGCCCTGCTGCCCAGGGGTAAGGGGCGGCAGGGCGATCAAACCGAAACGGCGTTGGGGGGAGGGGGAGTAGTGAGGAGCGCCGCCTCGGTAACTGGTCTCTGTCCATACAACCTGGGCGCGGGGCCCAGGTTGCACAAGAGAACCGAAAAAACTTAGGCCGCGATGCGGTGGGCGCGGACGGCCACTTCCACGGTCTTGTTCTTCTTCGCGACAGGCAGGCTATGCACCGTGGCGGAGGGGCGATCCTCGACCATGTCGAAGACGCGGCCGATGTCGCCGCGGGTCAGGCCGATATCGGCCAGCTCGCGATCCGTCAGCATCGACAGCTCGTCCATCACGCGGCGGCGGGCGGGATATTCCACGATCGCGCGGACCACCTTGCGGAACCAGCCGCTGATCTTGGCGTCGCGCTCCCGGATAGCCTCCTGACGGATGGCTTCAATGGCGGCAGACTGGTTGATGAGGGCGTTCATGACTGCTGTGTCCCGATATCGCTGTCTCTAGGGGCAGCGTGTCCGGCTCCTGCCGTGGTCGCTCGCCCGTTTGCGTTGGCCCTTAGATACTCTTCCGGCTCCGATTGAGTAGCGCCGCGCACATGGCTCAGCCATGCGCGTTCTGCATTGATTACTATGGAAACATGTCTTTAACGGGAAGCTCATGAAAATGACATCGGCGGCGAACTATTCTGTCCATCTGGAGGCTCTACGCGAAAGCTTGCCTGGATTGGGAGTCGATGGGGTGCTGATTCCCAGGTCCGATGAGTTCCTGGGCGAGTATGTGCCGCCGAGTGCTGAACGTTTTGCATGGCTGACCGGCTTCACCGGCTCAGCTGGCATGGCTATCGTCCTCGCGCAGAAGGCAGCCATCTTCACCGATGGGCGCTATACCAGCCAGGCCGCCGCCCAGACCGATCCCGCGCTCTGGGAGCGCCGTCACCTGATCGAGCAGCCGCCGCAGGATTGGCTGGAGGAACACGCTGCCGGGCTGCGCATCGGCTACGACCCGCGCCTGCACCCGCAATCCTTTATCGACCGCATGGCGGCTTCCGGCGCCGTGCTGGTGCCGCTGGTGGCCAACCCGATCGACGACATCTGGCGTGACCGCCCGGCGCCGCCCATGGCCCCCGCCGTGCCGCAGCCGCTGGAACTGGCGGGCCAGGGCAGCGAGGAGAAGCGCGCCGCCGCCGCCGCCCAGCTCCGCGAGGCTGGCGAGGACGCCGCCGTGCTGGCCGATGCCCATTCCGTGGCCTGGCTGCTGAATCTCCGTGGCGGCGACCTGTCCCACACGCCGTTGGCGCTTGGCAGCGCCATCCTGCGGGCTGATGGCCGCGTGGATCTGTTCATGGAACCCGCCAAGCTGGGGCCTGAGACGCGCGTTCATCTGGGCAACCAAGTGGCCATCCACACTCCGGCCTCCCTGGGCGATGTGCTGGGCGACATGGGCGGCTGCCGCGTACGGGTGGACCCGGACATCACCCCTATCTGGTACGCCGCCACGCTGCTGGAGGCCGGGGCGCATCTCACCAAGGGCGAGGACCCCGTGCGCCTGCCCCGCGCCCGCAAGAACGCGGTGGAACAGCAGGGCAGCCGCGCCGCCCACCACCGCGACGCCCTGGCCCTGGCGCGCTTCCTCTGCTGGTTCGAGGCCGAAGCGCCCAAGGGCGGCCTGACCGAGGTTTCCGCCGCCGAGCGCCTGCTGGCCTTCCGCGCTGCGCTGCCGCTGTTCCGGGCCGAAAGCTTCCCGGCCATTTCCGGTGCCGGCGAGAATGGCGCCGTCATCCACTACCGCGCCACGCCGGAAACCGACCGCCCGATCCGCGCCGATGAATGCTACCTCATCGACAGCGGCGCCCAGTTCACCGACGGCACCACCGATGTCACCCGCACTCTCTGGACCGGCCCCGGCATCCCGCCGGCCGATCTGGTGGACCGCTATACCCGGGTGCTGCGCGGCCATGTGGCGCTGTCCACCCTGCGCTTTCCGCAGGGGGCGGCGGGGCCGCATCTGGACGCGGTGGCGCGCCGGCCGCTCTGGGATGCGGGGCTGGATTACGACCACGGCACCGGCCATGGCGTCGGCAGCTTCCTGTCGGTGCATGAGGGGCCGGTGGCCTTCAGCCGCGCCGCCAAGCCGGTGCCGTTGCAGGAAGGCATGATCCTGTCCAACGAACCCGGCTTCTACCTGCCCGGCGCCTATGGCATCCGCATCGAGAACCTGCTGCTGACCCGCGCCGCCGATAGCCTGCCGGGGCAGGTGAAGCCCTTCCTGGACTTCGAGACGCTGACCCTGGCGCCCTATGACCGCCGACTGATCGACCTCGCGCTGCTGACGGCGGAGGAGCGCGCCTGGATCGACGCCTACCACGCCCGCGTGCTGGCCGAGATCGGACCGGAACTGGAGCCGGAGGTGGCATCCTGGCTGGCCCGCGCCTGCGCCCCGCTCTGATGCCGCAGGCGCCCATGCCGGCGCTGGCCGGGCGGCGTGTGCTGCTGGCCTATGGGCTGGCGGGGGAGGTCATCGCCCGCCTCGGGCCCATCGGCTTCGACTATATGGGCACGCAGCTCGCCTGGCTACGTGCCTCGGGGGCGGAAGCCAGCGTGGTGGCCCTGCCCACTTCCGCGCCAGTGGAGCGCAATGCCGCCCTGCTGGCGCGCATCCTGCTGGCGCAGCAGGAGCCCTGCCTTCTGGTGGCGCATAGCAAGGGCGGGCTGGAATCGCTGGCCGCGCTGCTACGGCCGGGTGTCGCCGCGCATTGCGCCGGTTTCCTGGCCATCCAGTCGCCCTTCTTCGGCTCCGCGCTGGCCGATGCGGTGCTGCGCTCGCGCTCATTGCACGGGGCGGCACGGCAGCTGGCGCGGTTGCTGGGCGTCGGCACCGGCGATGGGCTGGTGGACCTGACCACCACCGCCCGCAGCGCCTGGATGTCCCATCACGCCGGGGCGGTGGCCGCCCTGACCGCCAGCCTGCCGGTGCTGTGCATCGGCAGCCAGGTGAAGCGCGCCACCGCGGTGGGGCCTGACCGCTATTACCTGCCGCTGGCGGAGTGGCTGGAACGGCGCGGCGCCGGGCCGAATGACGGCATGGTGCCGGTGTCCTCCACCCTGCTGCCGGGCGCGCGGCATTGGGTGCTGAATGCCAGCCACCGCGCCCTGATCTCCACCGGAGAAGGGCGGGACCCGGTGGGCCTGCTGCGCCGGGCGCTGGAGGCGCTGCTTACGCCAGCCCCGCCATCTCCCGCCATTCCGCCTCCGTCAGCGTCCTGACGCCGAGTTCCGCCGCCTTCTTGGCCTTGGAACCGGCATCGGCGCCCACCACCACGAAATCGGTCTTCTTGGAGACGCTCTTGGTGACCTTGGCACCAAGCCGGTCGGCGATGGCTTCCGCCTCGTCGCGCGAGCTTTGCTCCAGCGTGCCGGTGAAGACCACCACCTTGCCGGCAAAGGGGCTGTCGCTGTCGCCGATGCTCTCGGCATCCTGCGGCACCACCTGGCTGGCGAGGTCGTCCAGCGCGGCGCGGTTGCGCGCTTCCGCGAAG
Organism: Pseudoroseomonas ludipueritiae; assembly: GCF_014490445.1. Lineage (GTDB taxonomy): Bacteria > Pseudomonadota > Alphaproteobacteria > Acetobacterales > Acetobacteraceae > Pseudoroseomonas > Pseudoroseomonas ludipueritiae. The sequence continues at coordinate 73,850 of NZ_JACTUZ010000010.1, forward strand.
AATTCCGCCAGTTCCGTCGCGATGGCCGGGCCGATGCCCTGGATGGAGCCCAGTTCCTCCCGCGCCTCGGAGCCGATGGTGGTGGCCGCCAGCATCTTGGCGCGCCAGTTCGCAAAACTGTGGTAGTGGCGCGCCAGCAGCTTGGCGTTCTGCGCCCCGATGCGGCGGATGCCGAGCGCGAAGATGAAACGCTCCAGCGCCGGGTTGCGGCGGGCCTCGATGGCGGCCAGCAGGTTGTCCAGCTTCTTCGAGCTCTTGCCGCCCTTGCCCCAGCCTTCCCACTGCCGGATCGTGGTGGTGTGTTCGTGAAGCCTGAAGATATCCGCGGGGCTTTTCACCAGCCCGGCCTCGTGCAGGGCGATGATATTCTCCTCGCCCAATCCTTCGATATCCAGCGCGTTGCGGCTGACAAAATGCTTCAGCCGTTCCACCGTCTGCGCCGGGCAGATCAACCCGCCGGTGCAGCGTCGCACCACCTCGCCCTCGGGCCGCACCGCGTGGCTGCCGCAGGCGGGGCAGGTGGTGGGGAATTCGAAAGGCTGGCTGTCGGCCGGGCGCTTTTCCAGCACCACGCTGACGATTTGCGGAATCACGTCGCCCGCGCGTTGCAGCACCACGGTATCGCCGATGCGCACATCCTTGCGCGCGATCTCGTCCTCGTTGTGCAGCGTGGCGTGCTGCACCATCACGCCGCCCACATTCACCGGCTGCATCACCGCGCGCGGCGTCAGCGCGCCGGTGCGGCCAACCTGGATGTCGATGCGAAGCAATTCGGTGACGGCACGCTCCGCCGGGAACTTCCAGGCGATGGCCCAGCGCGGCGTGCGGCCGACGAAGCCCAGCCGCGTTTGCCAATCCAGCCGGTCCAGCTTGTAGACGACGCCGTCGATGTCATAGTCCAGCCCGGCGCGCTGTTCCGCCATCTCCGCCTGGAAGGCCTCGGCGGCATTCTCATCCGGCACGATGCGGGAGAGGGGGTTCACCTGGAAGCCCCAGCTCTCGAGCTGCTTCAGGTATTCGCTGTGCGTTTCCGCCACCGGCGTGCTGGAAGCGCCCTGGGCATAGGCGAAGAGCTTCAGCGGCCGCCGCGCCGTCACCTCCGGGTCGAGCTGCCGCAACGACCCGGCGGCGGCATTGCGCGGATTGGCGGGGATGCGGATCTCCGGCCCCACCTTCTCGCCCCGCTCCCGCCGCTGCTCGCGCTCCTCGGCCAGCCGGGTTTGCTCGGCATGGAACTGGAGGAAATCCGCCTTGGTCATGAAGACCTCGCCGCGGATTTCGATGTGTTCGGGGAAGGGGGCCGGAAGCTGGCGCGGCAGTTCGTTCAGCGTTTCCAGGTTACGGGTGATATCCTCGCCCACCGTGCCGTCGCCGCGCGTGGCACCGCGCACGAAGGCGCCCTTCTCATAGGTCAGGTTGACCGAGAGCCCGTCGATCTTGGGCTCCCCCACGAAGCGCAGCACCTCATCCTCGCCCAGCTTCAGGAAGCGCCGGATGCTTTTGGCGAATTCCTCGAAGTCGGCGGTGGCGAAGGCATTGTCCAGGCTCAGCATCGGCGTGCCGTGGCGGGACTTGGCGAAACCCGCCGCCGGGGCTGCACCCGGGGGCGCCTCATTGGGGCTGTCGGCGCGCTTGAGGTGCGGGAACTGCGCCTCCAGCGCCGAATTGCGGCGGCGCAGGGCGTCGTATTCCGCGTCCGTCATCACGGGCGCGTCCTGCTGATGGTAGGCGATATCCGCCGCCGCGATCTCCTGCGCCAGCGCGGCCAGTTCGGCGGCGGCGTCCTGTTCGGTCAGTTGCTCGGGGGGCGTGTCGCGGCGGGTCATGCCGCTTGCTAACGCGGCTTAGGCCGCACCGTCTAGCAGGCTATCCGCCGCCGCGCGCGCGGCCTCGGTCACGGTTTCGCCGGCCAGCATGCGGGCCAGTTCCTCGCGCCGCGCGCGGTCGTCCAGCGGCTCCACCCGGGTCTCCGCCCGCTCGGCGCGGATGCCCTTGGAGACGCGGAGATGCTGCGCCCCGCGCGCCGCCACCTGCGGGCTATGCGTCACCACCAGCACCTGCAGGCGCTCGGCCACGCGGGCCAGCCGCTCGCCCACCGCCGCCGCCGTGGCGCCGCCGACGCCGCTATCCACCTCGTCGAAGACCAGCGTCGGCACGGGCGAGCCACGCGCCAGCACCACCTTCAGCGCCAGCATCAGCCGCGACAGCTCACCGCCCGAGGCGATCTTCTCCAACTGCCCCGGCTTCTGCCCAGGGTTGGTGGAGACCAGGAAGATGATGCGGTCCAGCCCATCGCTGGCCCAGCCGCGCTCGTCCCGCCGCTCGATGGAGATATGCAGCCGGGCGCGCTCCAGCTTCAGCGGCTTCAACTCCCGCGCCACGGCTTCTTCCAGCTTGCCGGCGGTGGCGCGACGGTTGTCGGAAAGCGCCTGCGCCACCTCTAAATAGCTGGCCTTGGCGGCAGCGGCGGCAGCTTCCAAGGCGGTGGCACGCTCGGCGCCGGCATCCAGGGCGGAAAGCCGCTCCTTCAACTCGCGCAGCAGGGCCGGCAGTTCCGTCACCGGGATGGCGTGCTTGCGGGCGGCGGCGCGCAGGGCGAAGAGGCGCTCCTCCACCTGCTCCAGCCGGCGCGGGTCGGGCGCCATGCCCTGGGAGAGGCGCTCCAGCAGATTCTCTGCCTCGGCCAGCGCGTCCTGCGCCTGGCCCAGCGCGGCAATGGCGGGTGCGGCTTCCTCATTGGGCGCAGGCAGGCGTTCCAGCGCCCGCGCGGCATTGCGCAGCGCGGCGGCCGGGCCGGCGCCGCCACGGCGGTCGCGCGGCTGCAACTCGGACAAGGCGGAAGCGACGGCCTCGGCGCGGCGTTCGCCCTGCTGCATGGTCTGGCGCTCTTCGGCCAGGCGGTCTTCCTCGCCTTCCTCCGGCGCCAGTTCGTCCAGCTCGCCCACGGCGTGGCGCAGCCATTCCTCGTCGCGCTGGGCGCTGGCGATGGCTTCGCGCGCCGCCGTCAGCTCACGCTCGGCATTGCGCCAGGTGCGGAAGGCCTCGCCGACCTTGGCGCGGTCGGCATCCAGCCCACCGAAGGCATCCAGCAGCCCGGCATGGGAGGCGGGATCGGCCAGCCCGACCTGATCGTGCTGCCCCTGCACTTCCACCAGCAGCGCGCCCAGCCGCCGCAGCAGTCCGACGCCCACCGGCTCGTCGTTGATGAAGGCGCGGGAGCGGCCATCGGCCTGCACCACGCGGCGCAGCACCAGCTCGTCCTCGGCCTCGATACCCTGCTCGCTGATCAGCGCCACGGCCGGGTGGCTGGCCGGGAGGTGGAAGGAGGCAACGACGGAAGCCTGGGGCTGCCCGGCGCGCACCATCCCGGCCTCGGCCCGCTGGCCAAGCGCCAGCCCGAGGCTGTCGAGCAGGATGGACTTGCCGGCGCCGGTCTCGCCCGTCAGCACCGTGAGACCGGCGCCGAGGGCGAGATCCAGCCGCTCGATCAGGACGACATCGCGGATGGCGAGGGAGACCAGCATGCGCCGGCCTCAGAAGATCCAGTCGAGGCTGCGGCGCACGAAGCCAGGGCGATCGCCCGCGGCCGGCGGAGCGCCATCGACCAGCAGGGCATAGGAGTCCTGGTACCAGGGGCTGCCCGGGTAGTTGTGGCCCAGCACGCTGGCGGTCTTGCGCGCCTCATCCGTCAGGCCAAGCGAGAGATAGATCTCGGTCAACCGGTGCAGCGCCTCGGGCACATGGTTGGTGGTCTGATATTGCTCGACGACGCGGCGGAAGCGGCCGATGGCGGCCTGCGGCAAGCCGCGTGCCTGATAGAAGCGGCCGATCTCCATCTCGCGCCCGGCGAGGTGGTCGCGCGCCAAGTCGATCTTAAGCGCGGCATCGCGGGCATAGGAGCTGTCGGGGAAGCGGTTCACCACTTCCTGAAGCTGCGCCAGCGCGATCTCGGTGCCCTTCTGGTCCCGCTGCGAGTCGACGATCTGCTCATAGTAGCAGAGCGCACGCAGGTAATAGGCATAGGCGATGTCGCGATGCCCGGGGTGCAACTGGATGAAGCGGTTCAACCCGCCGATGGCTTCGGTATAGCGGTTCCGCTGATAGTCGGAATAAGCCGACATCAGGGAGGAGCCAGTGGCCCAGGTGGAATAGGGATGTTCCCGCTCCACCGCCTCAAAGAAACCCTGTGCATCGGCGTAACGCTCTTGCTTCAGGGAATCCATGCCGGCGGCATAGAGGGCCTCGGGCGTCTGCGCCGAAAGGTCGGCACGGGCGCGGAGAGAATCGGACTTGCCGTTCCAAGAGGAGCAGGCACCCAGCATGAGCGGGGCTGCCAGCAACAGCGTGAAACGGAGGGAGCGGGGGGAACGGATGCGCATCGCGCCGGCTCTATATCATGCCGCCGGGGGCAGCCACCAGGGGGGCCTCAGGCCGCCACCGGCTCGCGCAGCGCCGGACGGGCGAAGGGAAGGGAAACCACCTCGTCCTGCTCCCAGCGCCAGGCGGTCGGGTCGGCGAAAAGGGCGCGCAACAGGCGGTTGTTCAGCGCGTGGCCAGAGCGCTCGCCGCGGAAGCGGGCGCGGAGCGGCGCGCCGGCCATGGCCAGGTCGCCCACCACGTCCAGCAGCTTGTGGCGCACGAATTCCTCCGGATGGCGCAGGCCGCCGGGGTTCAGCACCGCATCGCCATCCACCACCACGGCGTTGGACAGGCTGCCGCCACGCGCCAGCCCGACGGCGCGGAGCTGCTGGATCTCCTGCGCCAGGGTGAAGGTACGGGCATCGGCCAGCAGGGCGCGGAAGGAATTCTCCGTCACCCGCAGGTTCATGGTCTGGCGGCCGATGGCGGTGCCGTCGAATTGAATGCCGAGGGAGGCCTCGAAGCCGCCGGTCAGGTTCGGGGAAAGCTCGGCCCAGGCCGCGCCGGGGCCTTCGCCGGCCTGGACGCGCACGGTCTTCAGCACCTCGATCCGGCGGCGCGGCTCCAGGCTTTCCACCGTGCCGGCGCAATCGATCAGGAAGATGAAGGGGGCCGCGGAACCGTCCATGATGGGCACTTCCGGCCCATCCACCGCCACCACGGCATCATCGATGCCGCAGGCGAAAAGAGCGGCCATCACATGCTCGACAGTGCCGATTCGCGCTTCCGGGCGGCCGGGCGCGATCAGGGCGGTGCAGAGACGGGTATCGCCCACCCAGTCGAAACGGGCGGCGATATCGACACCCAGGTCACTGCGGCGGAACACGATGCCGGTACCGGCGGGGGCGGGATTCAGGGTGAGGCTGGCGCGCTGGCCAGAATGGAGGCCCACGCCCACGCAGCCGATCGGCGCCTTCAGCGTCTTCCGCCGACCCGTCTGAACTGCAAGGGAACCGTCCATAAAACGCCTCTGATCCTGTCCTTGGCGGAGCGTAACCAAAACCTTTAACGCTCCTGGCAGGATTTAAATGACACCGGCGAGGCTATTAGGCGATTCAACGCTTATTACCGCGTGTTTCGCTCTAAACGATTGTTTCTAAATGAAATGACGCAATGCAAAAGGCCCCCGTGTGACACGGGGGCCTTCTACCTTGCGGCGATTCGCCGGGCTTAGTTGCTCTGGCGGCGCAGGAAAGTCGGGATATCGAGCCCGTTCATTTCCTCCGGGGCAGGCTGAGCCGGAGCAGCCTGCGGCGCGGCGGCACGCGGCGCGGCCGGGGCCTGCGGCGCC